>NZ_JBAPLU010000003.1:0-321994 GCF_037083825.1 Klenkia sesuvii | reverse complement strand
ACTTCGGCCTGGGTCACCCAGTTCCGCAGCGTCTCGGGGTTGATGCCCAGCTGCTTACCCACCCGGGCCAACGCCCCCGGCCGGGTGGCCGGGTCACGCCGGGCGTCGACGGCCAACCGGATGGCCCTCTCCCGCAGCTCGTCGGGGTACTTCCGTGGTGCTGCCATGATCGTCATGCTCCCGTGGGTTCGATGCCTCCATCAAACCCGGAGCGAGACAGTGCGGGGTTCTCACCGGTTGATCCGACCCAGGTTGACCGGCAGCTGGACCCCGGCGACGTCCCGGGCTTCGTCGTAGAAGATCCGAGTGGCCGCGGCGGCGATGTCAATTGCTCGGTTGGCCTGGTCAGGCAGAGCGGGCACGTGCAGCGGATGAAGGCTGGGCGCCGAGAACCCGCCACGTGCCCGCCGTCGCGGTCCGGGATTGGACCGCGACTACGAGCGGGTGACGTGGTGCGTCAGCGGTCGATGAGGGGCAGGACGAGGCGACTGGGTCGGGTGCCGCCGTGGTGGATGGTGGTGTCGACGGCGACCATGTCGTCGAGGGCCTCGGTGGAGATGTCGCCGCCGGTGTTGGAGTTGCGGTCGTAGTGCGGGAAGTTGCTGCCGGAGATGTCCAGGCGGATCCGGTGGCCGGGCAGGAAGACGTTGGAGGTCACCGACATGGGGACGGTCACCTCGTAGACCTGACCGGGGGTCATCAGCTCAGGCTCGGACAGGCTGTTGCGGTAGCGCAGCCGCAGGATGCCGTCACAGAGGTTGATGGCCTTGCCGTCGGGGAAGACGTCGACGAGCTTGGCGGTGATGTCGGTGTCGACGGTGGTGGCCGAGACGAAGACCTTCAGCTCGACGTGACCGGTCACCTCCACGGGCTCGGTGAGCACCGGGCCGGTGTAGCAGAGCACGTCCGTGCGGAGGTCGACCACGCGTTGGTCGACCGGACCGACCAGACCGGGCAGGCCCGGAAGGAGTGCTCCACCTGCGGTGGGGACCGGATCGGTGGGGTCGAAGCGGAACTCGTCACTCGCGGCGCCGGGCTCGGGATCGCTGATGAGAGCACCGTCGCCATCGCGGGTATTGGCCGAGCCGCCGCTGGCGAGGTAGAAGTTGGTGTAGTGGGTGTCGGGCAACGGCCAGTCGACCTCGTCACGCCACTGATCGATCCCCATCACGAAGATCCGTACCCGCGCAGCCGGAGTGGCCGGCGCGGCGCCCTTCAGGTGGTGGTCGAAGAACTCCACGTACGTCGGGCTCGGGTCGACTGCCGCCAGCGTCCCGAAGTGCCGGTCGGGGTAGCGCCCACTCTGGTTGAAGTGGTCCCAGGGACCGATGATCATCCGGGACTCCTCGCGGGCTCGTTCCGTGCCGGCAGCCGTGCGGATGCGCACGAAGTCCGCGACCGACCCATGGACCTTGAGGTCGTACCAGCCGCCGATGGCCAGGACCGGGACGGTGACCTCGTCCAGCGAGGTGGACCAGTCCTGGGCCTTCCAGTACGCGTCGAAGGTCGGGTGGGCCAACCAGTCGTCCAGCCAACGACCCTTGCCCAGCACCGGGACGTCGGCGACCGGCGTGTGGTCGGCCAGGGACAAGGGGTTCCCCAGCGCGGCACCCAGCCGGGCGAGCGCCGAGGGGTCCTTGCTCGTCCCGCGCTGGAGCGCCCGCTGCTCCTGCATCGCGTACATGCCCCCGCACCACAGCGTCACCAGGCTCAGGCACAGCGCCCCCCGGGCGAGTACCAGAGACCGGAGTACCAGTTCGACGCTGCGACGGAGGGCGCGATCGCACGAAGTTCATCGGTCACCGTGGTGGCCAGGGCCCACTGGGTCATGCCCAAGTACGACCCGCCGTACGTTCCGATCGACCCGTCGCTCCAGTCCTGCTCCAGGATCCACGCGACGGTGTCCTGACCATCGCGCACATCGTCGAGCTTCGGCCTGAACTCACCGTCGGACGCATTGGTCCCCCGGACGTCCTGCCAGACGATCGCGTAGCCGGCGTTGAGCAGCGCCAACAGAGACGGCGTCCTCGATTCGGGTCCACCGGCCATCGTGGTCGCCCGCTTGTCGTACGGGGTGCGCACCAGCAGCGTCGGTGCTTGCCCGTCGCGGGGCCGCCAGACGTCGGCGCGCAGCGTCACCCCGTCACGGGTGGTCAGGGGGACATCGCGCTCGTAGATGTGGGTCATCGGGTCACTCCTCGTCGAGGACTGCGGGGGCCGGCCCGACGGTCGCCGGGACGGGTGGCGCGGTTTCAGCGAATGGAGGAACCGACGGAGATGCCGCCGTCGACGTCGAGCACTACGCCGGTGATGTAGCCGGCGGCCTCCGACCCGAGGAAGGCGGCGGCCTCGGCGATGTCGGTGGGCTTCCCGGTGTGCCGCATGGGCACCTTGGCGATCAGCTTGTCCCGGGCGGGGCCGTTCATGGAGGCCAGCATCGGGGTCTCGATGAGCCCGGGGGCGATGGCGTTGGCGGTGATGCCGTGCCGCGCGCCCTCCAGGGCAAGGTGCGGGTGAACCCGACGAGGCCGGCCTTGGCGGCGACGTAGTTGGACTGACCGAAGTTGCCGCGCCACGACATGGAGGAGAAGTTGATGATCCGGCCGTACCCGCGTTCCTTCATGGCGCCGAACACGGCACGGGCGCAGTAGAAGGACCCGCCGAGGCTGACGTCGAGGACCGCCCGCCAGTCGGCGTCGGTGATGTCCTCGATCCGGTTGTCGCGGATGATGCCGGCGTTGTTGACCAGGACATCGATGCCACCGGTCTCACCTTGCACCTGACCGATCCAGGCCTCGACGTCGGCGGAGACGGTCACGTCCAGGACGTCGGCGCGCACGGAGGCCCCGCTCGAGGAGCGGATGTCCCGACCGGCCTGCGCCAGCGCATCGGCCGAGACGTCGGACAACGCGAGGGTGGCGCCCTCGGCGGCGAAGCGGTTGGCCATGGCCAGGCCGAGCCCCTGCGCGGCGCCGGTGATCGCGACGACCTGGCCCTCGTATCGAGTCATCGAGAGGTGTCTCCAGTCATGAGCGGCGTGGATGAGGTGCGGGTCGGAGCCGAGCCGAGGAAGGCCCGCAGTGCATCGGCGACCGGTTGGGTGCTCCAGTTCTGGGCGAAGGCAGCGAGCTCGGTCTGCAGTGCCGGGCCAGGGTCTGCCCCGGCTATCCGGTGCAGCAGGTCCTTGAGGGCCGACTGGCTCGGGCCGGCCGTTGCCGCGAGCTGTCGACAGACCGCCATCGCTGCGTCCTCGAGCTCGGCGCGCGGAACGCATCGGTCGATCCAGCCCGTCGCGGCGAAGGCCGTGGCCGGAAGCAGCTCCCCGGTCAGGAGCATCCGGCGGGCCAACCCGTGGCCCACGGCGGCCGGGAGCCGAACGCTGGAACCCCCCGCCGGTAGCAGACCGCTCTGCAGGTGTCCGTCACCGATGAGTGTGTCGTCGGCAGCCACCACCAGGTCACAGGCCAGGGCCAGCTCAAGACCACCGGCGACGGCGTGGCCGTGCAGGACGGCGACCCAGGGGGTGGCGGCTGCCGAGATGCGGGTGAAACAGCTCGACACCTGCTGCAGGAACTCCACGGGATGCGTGCCGGCGTCGTCCAGGGCGAGGAACTCCTGGAAATCACCACCTGCGCAGAACGACGGTCCAGCGCCGGCGACCGCGACGACCGCTGTGGCTGGGTCCTGGTCGGCGGCGCTGATCTGCGCGTCGAGGGCGCTGATCAGCGCGGCATCCAGGGCGTTGCGCCGATCGGGCCTGTTCAGGGTCAGCCAGCGAACCTCGCCGCGCTGCTCGACCTGGACCGGTTCTCCACTCACGACGGCGTCCCGGGTCGCGTACGGAGCATGTACCGCTGAATCTTCCCGCTCGGGGATTTGGGCAGCGCGTCGCGGAAGTGGATCGCACGGGGGTAGGCGTGCGCTGCGTAGCGCGTCTTCACCAACTGCTGCAGTTCCGCGGCGAGTTCCGGTGTGCCCTCGACCCCGTCCCGGAGGACGACGTGGGCCTCGATGACCTCTCCCCGCACCTCGTCGGGTGCGGCCACCACGCAGCACTCGACCACGCCCGGGTGCTGTGCCAGCACGGACTCGATCTCGAAGGGCCCGATCCGGTAGCCGGCCATGATGATCACATCGTCGTCCCGCGAGGAGAAGAAGAAGTCGCCTTCTGCGTCGACCCGACTGGTGTCCCCAGTCAGGTAGAACTGCCGGTCAGCCGTGAACTTCGACGCTGCCTGCCCAACTGTTTGGTACTCGCTGAACGTCATCGCAGGGCTCGCCGGGACCTCCACAGCGACCCGGCCGAGCACGCCGGGACCTGCCGGCGCGTCCGAGTCGTCGGCGAGCACGGTGACGTCCCAGCCCGGGATGGCTCGTCCCATGGACCCGGCCTTCAGCGGGCGGGCCAGGGAAGGGTGGTGGCAGTTGGCCAGCACCAGGTCAAGCCCCTGGAGGTGGTGTAGCGGTGCGTGATCTGGGTGGGTGGGGTCAGGCTGCGAGTGCGGGCATGTGGTCGGCTCCGATCGGGGTGGTGGGGTCGGGTGTGGTGCGGCATCTGGTGAGCAGCTCGAGTCCGAGGTAGCGGCGTCCTTCGGCCCATTCGTCGGTCTGCTCGGCCAGGACGGCGCCGACGAGGCGGGTGATGGCGTCGCGGTTGGGGAAGATGCCCACGGCGTCGGTGCGGCGGCGGATCTCCTTGTTCAGCCGCTCGGTGGGGTTGTTGGACCAGACCTGGGTCCAGACGTCCTTGGGGAAGGTGGTGAAGGCCAGGATGTCCTCGCGGGCGCCGGCGAGGTGGTCGGCGACGGCGGGCAGCTTGGCCTGCACGTAGTCGATGAGCCGGTCGAACTGGGCGTGCACCGCGGTGGCGTCGGGCTGGTCGTAGACCGAGTGCAGCATGGCCTTGACCGCTGGCCACATGCTCTTGGGGCAGATGCTCATCAGGTTGGCCGCGTAGTGGGTGCGGCAGCGCTGCCAGACCGCGCCGGGCAGGTGGGCAGCGATCGCCTCGCGTAGTCCGGTGTGGGCGTTGGAGGTGACCATGGCGACCCCGGTGAGGCCGCGGGCGACCAGGTCGGCGAAGAACTCCGCCCACGCCGCACCGGTCTCGGCGGTCGCCACCCGCAGGCCGAGGACCTCGCGGTGACCATCGGCGTTGACCCCGGTGGCCAGCAGAACCACGGCGTTGACCACCCGGCCGCCTTCGCGGACCTCCATCGTCAGGGCGTCGGCGGCCACGAAGGTGAACGGCCCCGCCGGGCCCAGCGGGCGGTGCCGGAACTGGGCCACGGTCTCGTCGAGGTCGGCGGCCATCCGGCTGACCTGTGACTTCGACAGGGAGTCGATGCCCAGGGTCTTGACCAGCTTGTCCATCCGGCGGGTGGAGACCCCGGCGAGGTAGCAGTCGGCGACCACGGTGATCATCGCCGACTCCGCGCGCTTGCGGCGCTCGAGCAGCCACTCGGGGAAGTAGGTCCCGGTGCGCAGCTTGGGCACCGCCACGTCGATGGTGCCTACCCGGGTGTCCAGGTCGCGGTGGCGGTAGCCGTTGCGCTGCGCGGTGCGCCCCGGGCTCGGTCGGCCCCACTCGGCGCCGACCACTGCGTCGGCATCAGCCGACAGCAGGGCGTTGATCATGGTCTGCAGCAGCGAGCGCATCAGGTCCGGCGACGCCTGGGACAAGGCCTCGCCCAGCACGCCGGCAGGGTCGACCATGTATGGAGCGGTCATCGTGTTGGTCCTCGAGGATTCTGTGGAAGGTTGACTCGAAGATCACGCGGTGGCCGCCCCCGACGAGGCCGGCTACCGCGCTACACCGCTATGCGGGACTCAACTGTCTGCCGTCAGCGGTTCATCCGCGGTCCGCGGGTCAGCCGTTCACGGGTCCGTCCGCCGTGCGACCGTCCCCACGTCCGCCCGCCGCTCAGGGTCATCGGGACCCGGGGCACCGATGTGGACGCGTCCGCGGCGTGGCTGGACGCCTCGGGTCCGGAGCAGCTGAGTTCCGACGAGGGCGCGCAGAGCGGTGAGTGGCGCCCCACGGTCCGCAGGGCGCACAGATCCCACCCTGGGACGCCACTCGGCGGCGGATCGGTGCGGGTCCTCGAGACGCAGACGTGCTGGTGGAGGAGTCGGGCCACACGCCGTGCACGGAGCCCGAGGACGGGGCGTCGACGACGGTGCTGCCGAACACGGCTTGGTGGGCGAGGTCGGTCTGTCCACCAAGCCGCTGCAAGGGACCGCAGGACGACAGCGGGCCCCCTCCCGGTGGGGGAGGGGGCCCGCTGTCGGTGCTGCTGGTGTCAGTCGCGCGGGTCCTGCGGGCGACCGCCGTCGGAGGGCCGACCCGAACCGACGTGCTCGTCGGACTCCGCCGCGGCCAGCCCGCGACGCTCCTGCCGCGACTCGAGCTCCACCTGCGCCGGGTCCTCGACCGGCTTGAAGAAGCCCTTGACCGCGCGGCGGGCGCCGCCGACCTGGTTCATCCGCTTGGGCACCGGAGCGCCGCCGTAGGTCAGCTGACCGTGGCCGTGCTCGTCGACCGGGCCGAGGGGCTGGTGCACCTCGATGAACTCACCGCTGGGCAGCCGGCGGATGACACCGGTCTCGATGCCGTGCTCGAGCACCTCGCGGTCGTGCTTCTGCAGGCCCAGGCAGATGCGGTAGGTGAGCATGTAGGCGATGGGCGGGAGGACCACCATGCCGATGCGCCCGACCCAGGTCATCGCGTTCAGGCTGATGTCGAACTTGTCGGCGATGAGGTCGTTGCCGCCCGACATCCACAGCACGCCGTAGAAGGTCAGGGCCATGGCGCCCACCGAGGTGCGCACCGGGACGTCGCGCGGACGCTGCAGCAGGTGGTGCGATGCGGTGTCCCCGGTCAGCTTGCGCTCGATCTGGGGGTAGAGCGCCAGCACGGTGAACATCGCACCGGCGACGACGACGGTCGGCCAGAACAGCGCCGGGATCGTGTAGTCACCGGGCAGGTTGATGTCCCACCCGGGCATGAGCCGGGTCGAGCCGTCGAGGAAGCCGATGTACCAGTCGGGCTGGGAGCCGGCGGAGACCTGCGCGGGGTTGTAGGGGCCCCACAGCCAGATCGGGTTGATCTGCACCAGCCCGCCCAGCGCGGCGCACAGGCCGAACACGATGAAGAACAGCGCCGTGGCCTTGCCGGCGAAGGCCGGGAAGAGCCGGTTGCCGACCACGTTGTGCTCGGTGCGACCCGGGCCGGGGAACTGGGTGTGCTTCTGCTTGATCAGCAGCAGCAGGTGCACGGCGATGAGCGCCAGGATGATCGCCGGGAGGATCAGCACGTGGACGATGTAGAAGCGCCCGATGATGGCGTCGCCCACGTAGTCCCCGTCGAACACCGCCCAGTGCGCCCAGGTCCCGATCACGGGGATGGACAGCAGGATGGCGGAGATGATGCGCAGGCCCGTGCCAGACAGCAGGTCGTCGGGCATCGAGTAGCCGGTGACGCCCATCAGCAGAGCGAGGACCAGCAGGACCACGCCGATGCCCCAGTTGGTCTCCCGGGGCTTGCGGAAGGCGCCGGTGAAGAAGATGCGCAGCAGGTGGACGACGATCGAGGCCACGAACAGCAGCGCGGCCCAGTGGTGGATCTGCCGGATCAGCAGACCGCCGCGGACGTCGAAGCTCAGGGCCAGCGTGGACTCGTAGGCCTGCGACATCTCCACGCCGCGCAGCGGTGCGTAGTTGCCCTCGTAGGCGACCTCCGCCATCGACGCGTCGAAGAAGAAGGTCAGGTAGGTGCCCGACAGCAGCAGGATGACGAACGAGTAGAGCGCGATCTCCCCGAGCAGGAACGACCAGTGGTCGGGGAAGACCTTGTTGAGCGTGCGGCGCAGGGGACCGGCGACGATGAGGCGCTCGTCGATCTCCGACGCGGCCTTGCTGACCCGGGGCGCCGCCTGGTTCGGCGCGACGGAGGTAGCCATCAGATCCGCTCCCGGTTCCAGTAGGTGGGGCCGACGGCCTCAATGTAGTCGCTGCGGGCGACGAAGAACCCCTCGTCATCCAGCGTAATCGGCAATTCCGGCAGAGCGCGGCTGGCTGGGCCGAAGACCGGCTTGGCGCCCTGGGTCACGTCGAACTGCGACTGGTGGCAGGGGCACAGGATGCGGCTGGTCTCCTGCTCGTACAGGGAGACCGGGCACCCGGCGTGGGTGCAGATCTTGGAGTAGGCGACGTAGTCCCCGTAGCCGAAGTCGGCCTGGCCCTCGCGGGGCCGCAGGTTGGCCATCTGCTCGGGACGCAGCCGGATCAGCATGGTGGCTGCGTCGGCCGCGCGGTTGCCGCCGGGGACGGCCGGGAAGACCGTCTCCAGCGAGCCCGGCTCCTGGTCGCCGGGACGGATCGGGGAGCCGTCGTCGCGGACCAGGCGCACACCCTCGGCCCACTCGGTGGTGCCGAGCGGGTTGCCCTTGTTCGGGTTCTTGATGAGGCCACCCAGCGGCGCGATCAGCATGAGGCCGAGCGCACCACCGGCGAAGCCGAGGGTGCGGCCGATCATCTTGCGGCGCGGGAAGCCGGTGCGGTCGAGCCCGCCGAGCAGGGTCGCGGCCGTCGTGGTGCGGTCGAAGGCCGACCCGTCGTGCTTGTCCTGGACGGCGGTCTCGTGCGGCAGCAGCTTCTTGACGAACAGGACCAGGCCGACGCCGATGAACAGCAGCGCGCCACCCATGGTCAGGCCGAGGGCCGGGGTGTAGAGCGCGCTCCAGCCGTTGTCCTCCGAGGCCCACTGCCAGTCGGGCAGGAACCAGCCGGAGCCGGCGTAGACCACGAAGAAGGCGACGGCGAACAGGCCGGCGAGGCCGAAGGCACCGGCGACCTGGCGGGAGGCCTGCTTCTCCAGCCCCGAGCCGGGTGCCGGCGGCGGGTCGACGTGCAGCACCTCGACGCCGTCGTAGCGGGCGCCGAGCCGGTTGAGGTCCTCGCGGTCCATGCCGGCCAGCTGCTCGGGGGTGTAGTCGTCGTCCGGACCGCCGTGCAGCGGGCCGGAGTCGTCCGCGGGGCCGGACCCGGCCCGGTCGTGCGTGCTCACGCCTTGGTCCCCATCCAGAAGATCCCGAAGAGCAGGGCGCCGATGCCGACGACCCAGATGACCAGACCCTCGGAGACCGGCCCGGCGCGACCGATGCCGGCGCCTCCGGGGTCGGCCTGCTCCTTGAGGGTCTGGACGTAGTCGATGATGGAGCGCTTCTCCTCGGGGGTCAGCTGGTTGTCCCCGAAGACCGGCATGTTCTCCGGGCCGCTCAGCATCGCGGCGTAGATCTCGAGGTCGTTGGCGTCCTCGAGGCTGGGTGCCGCCTTGCCCGAGGACAGCGCGCCGCCCTCGCCGACGAAGTTGTGGCACGAGGCGCAGTTGAGCCGGAAGAGCTCACCGCCCTCGGCCAGGTCGCCGTCGCGCAGGTCGCCGCTGGGCAGGGTCGGCCCACCGCCGTTGGCCTGGATGTAGGCCATGAGCTGCTCGATCTGGGCGTCGTCGAACACCGGCGGCTTGCGGGCCGCGTCGGCCTCCTGGCGCACCAGCGGCATGCGACCGGTGTGCACCTGGAAGTAGACCGAGGCCTCGCCGACGCCGATCAGCGACGGTCCGCGGTCGGCCACGCCCTGCAGGTTGCTGCCGTGGCAGCTGATGCAGCTGCGCTCGTACAGCGCCTGTCCGGCGGCCTCGGCCGACGACTGGCCGGTGGCGGCGTCGTCCGCGGCGTTGGCGGGGGCGAGGGCGGAGTAGCCGACCCCGGTCAGGACCAGGGCGGCCATGAGGCCGGCGACGTTGGCCATGCGCCGGCGCTGCTTGGAGCGGCGGCGGTCACGGGCGGCGCTGGCCGGCGAGCCGGCTGCCCGGCTGCCGAAGCGGGCCCGCAGGCCCGCCCAGCGACCGTCGGCGGTCGGGGCGTCGGAGGAGGGGTTCGTGGAGGACACCGGTTCCCTAGCGGATCAGGTAGATCGTGGCGAAGAGCCCGATCCACACGACGTCGACGAAGTGCCAGTAGTAGGAGACCACGATCGCGGAGGTCGCCTGCGCCGGCGTGAAGCGGCCCATCGTGGACCGCATGAGCACGAACACGAACGCCACGAGGCCGCCGATGACGTGCAGGCCGTGGAAACCGGTCGTGAGGAAGAAGACCGACCCGTAGGTGGAGGACGAGATCGTGGTCGCGTGCTCGGTGACCAGGACCCGGTACTCGTTCGCCTGGCCGAGCACGAAGACCAGGCCCATGACGAAGGTGATCGTGAACCAGCGGCGCAGGCCGTACACGTTGCCCTGCTCGGCGGCGAAGACGCCGAGCTGGCAGGTGATCGACGAGGCCACCAGGATGACCGTGAAGACCATCGCGTAGGGCAGGTCGAGCTCGGTGGGCGGCGGCGGCCAGGGCTCCCCGGCGCGCGCACGAGCGGTGAAGTACATGGCGAAGAGCCCGGCGAAGAACATCAGCTCGCTGGCGAGCCAGATGATCGTGCCGACGCTGACCATGTTCGGTCGGGTCAGGGAGTGCACCCGCGAGGTGTCGAAGGTGCTGCTCGCCACGGGGGCCGTTGTCACAGCGTCATCATGGCATCGCGCCAGCGGGGGGACGAGTGCGGGTGCGACGGCGTGGCGAACCCGGGAGGGAGCTGGGAAGTGGCCCGGCGCCGATCCCCAGCAGTGGCGCGGATGGTGCCCGTGGCGGGTCGGCGGACGCCGACCGCGTCCCGCCCGGCCGGCGACCGTGAGGGACGACGGTCGTGACCTGACCGTGATCTGCGCGCGGTCCGCACGGACCGCCGGCGGCGTGCGCTGGGGCACTAGGGTCGGGCGCGTGAGCAGCGCAGCCGCGGCGGCCCGACCGCTTCCCCGCACAGTGGTGGTGTTCAGCCACCGACCGGAGGTCCGCGAGGCGGTGCGCACGGCGGTGGGCACCCACCCGGCGGCCGACGTCGGCCCGCTGCGCTGGGTGGAGTGCGCCACCGGTGCCGAGGTGGTCGCGGCGGTCGACGCCGGCGGGGTCGACCTGTGCGTCCTGGACGGCGAGGCCCAGCCGACCGGGGGCATGGGCATCGGTCGGCAGCTCAAGCACGAGGTCGCCGACTGCCCCCCGGTGCTGGTGCTCGTGGCCCGCCAGGCCGACCGGTGGCTGGCCCACTGGTCGATGGCCGAGGGCACGCTGACCCACCCGGTCGACCCGCTGGTCGCCCCGGGCGCGGTCGCCGACCTCCTGCGGGCCCGCCCGGTCGCGTCCGGCCGTCGCGGATGACCGCCGCGGCCCCCAGGTGGTCGGCGTTGCTGAACCGGCTGGTCGCCGGGCAGGACCTCGACGAGCCGGACACCGCCTGGGCGATGCGCGAGATCATGACCGGCGAGGCCACCCCGGCCCAGGTCGCCGCGTTCGCGGTGGCGCTGCGCGCCAAGGGGGAGGCACCGGCCGAGGTCGCCGGTCTGGCGGCCACCATGCTCGAGCAGGCCACCCCGGTCCGGCTGCCGACCGAGTGCGTGGACGTCGTCGGCACCGGCGGCGACGGCGCGCACACGGTCAACATCTCCACCATGGCGGCCGTGGTGACCGCCGCCGCCGGGGTGCCGGTGGCCAAGCACGGCAACCGGGCGGCGTCCTCGTCGTCGGGGTCGGCCGACGTGCTCGAGGCGCTCGGGGTGGTGATCGACCTCCCGGCGGCCGGTGTCGTGCGCTGCGTGGCGGAGGCAGGGATCGGCTTCTTCTTCGCCCCGGTCTTCCACCCCGGCTACCGGCACACCGCCGCGCCGCGCCGGGAGATGGGCATCGGCACCGTCTTCAACTTCCTCGGGCCGCTGGTCAACCCGGCCCGCCCGGTCGCCGTGGCGATCGGCTGCGCCGACGCGCGGATGGCCCCGGTGCTCGCGGAGGTGCTCGCCCGCCGGGGGAGCCGCGGCCTGGTCTTCCGGGGGGACGACGGGCTCGACGAGCTGACCACCGCCACCACCTCGGCGGTCTGGGTCGTCCGCGACGGCGAGGTCGTCCCCGACCGGCTCGACCCGGCCGCCCTCGGCTTGCCGACGCCCCCTCCCGACGCCCTGCGGGGTGGCGACGCCCAGGCCAACGCCGACGTCGTGCGACGGCTGGTGGCCGGTGAGACCGGTCCGGTGCGCGACGCCGTGCTGCTGAACGCCGCAGCGGCGCTCACGTCGTTCGAGCAGGACCGGGGCTCGTTGCCCGAGCAGCTCGCGGCAGGTCTGGAGCGGGCGGCGGCCGCGGTGGACGACGGCCGGGCCGCCGCGCTGCTGGACCGCTGGGCGGCGGTGAGCCAGCAGGCGAGGTGACGGGGAGGGCTCTCCGTGGTGCCCCGGCGCGTGGGGGCGGGGGCCCCTCAGTCGAGGCCGAGGGCGAAGGCCGACTCGAGGTCGTGCTGGGAGTAGGCCCGGAACGCGATGTGGGTCTTGGTGTCCAGCACGCCGGGCACCTTGTTGATCCGGCCGGCGATGACGTCGGCGATGTCGTCGAACTCGCGGACCCGCACCAGGGCGATCAGGTCGGTGCCGCCGCCGGCCACCGAGTACACCTCGCTGACGCCCTCGGTGTCGGCGAGGGCGGTGGCCACCTCGCCGATGGAGTCGGTGGCGGCGTCGATGAGCACGATGGCGGTGATCACACCCGCGAGGCTAGCGCCGATCGACGTGCCCGACCGGGCGCACCACCGGTGACCCGCTCGGGCCGGGACCGCGTGCGGCCCGCCCGGTCATCGCCGAAGGGGTCGCGGGCCGTCCGGCCGGCGTCGACGAGGTCGAGGAAACCGCGCAGCGCCCCGGTGCCGGGCGCACGGCAGGCGAGGGTGCCGGTCACCTCGACCAGGCGGGTACCCGGTTTCTCCATCCACCGCAGGACCAGCTCCGCCTCCTCCACCGAGGCGGCCAGCTCGCCCTCGGGGCCCAGCACCGTCTCGGCGGTGGTCTTCAACTGCTGCAGGTAGCCCCGGACCGGGGTGCCGCGGGTGGCCACCCCGGCGGCGACCAACCGCCCCCGACGCACGACCGAGAGCGCCCACCCCCCGGACCCGTCGGGCCGGGCCAGGGTGAGCTCGGGGACCTCGGCCAGCAGGGCCAACCTCTGCCGCCGGCGGAGCGCCCGCACCAGCACGGCGAGCCGGTCGCGCAGCACGGCGGCGTCCTCGAAGCGCCCCTCGTGCGCCAGCCGGTCGACCCGGCCGAGCAGGGGCGCGCACAGCCGGCCCGGGTCCGCGGCGACCGCAGCGCTCAGCACGGCCGTGGTGGCTGCGTACTCCTCCCGGCTCTGCGCGCCCGTGCAGGGCGCACTGCACCGGCCCATGCCGGCCAGCGCGCACCCGGGGTGGGTGGGCGAGGGGGTGAGGCGGCCCCCGCACTGCCGCAGGGGCAGGGCCTCGTGGACCGCGGCCACCGCGGCGTCGGCCGCGCGCCGGTCGGCGAACGGACCCAGGAACGTGCCCGTGCCCGGGCGGACGCGGCGCACGACCGACAGGCGCGGGAACGCGTCGTCGGTGAGCCGGACCCACAGCAGACGCTCGGGGAACCTGGACCGGCGGTTGTACCGGGGCTTGTGCTGGGCGATGAGCCGCAGCTCGCGGACGGCGGCCTCCAGGTCGTGGGCGCAGCGCAGCGCCTCGACCCGTTGGGCCAGGCCCACCATCTCGGTCATGCGGCTGCGCTGCTCGCCGGCGGTGAAGTAGCTGCGCACCCGGGCGCGCAGGTCGGTGGAGGTGCCGACGTAGAGCGGTTCGTCACCGGGGCCCCGGAAGACGTACACGCCGGGCCCGTGCGGGACGTCGTCGGCCAGGTGCCGCTTGCGACGGCGCTGCGGGTCGACCTGCCGGGTGAGCCCGGTCAGCTCCTCGAGCGAGGTGATGCCCAGCGGACCCAACCGCTCGAGCAGGCCGTGCAGGACGTCGACGGTGGCCTTCGCGTCGTCGAGCGCGCGGTGGGTGGGCAGCGTGCCGGCCGAGAAGAAGGGGGCCAGGGTGCCCAGCTTGCAGTTGGGCACCTCGTCGCGGGTCAGCAGCCGGCGGGCGAGCACCGCGGTGTCGACCGTGGCGGCCGGGGGCCACGCGGTGCCCACCTGCGCGCACGCGGCCTTGAGGAAGCCGATGTCGAAGGGCGCGTTGTGCGCCACCAGCACCGCGCCGCGCGAGAACTCCAGGAACGCCGGCAGCACCGCCTCGATGCGGGGCGCCGTGGCGACCATGGTCGAGGTGATGCCGGTGAGCACGCTCACGTAGGGCGGGATGTCGCGCCCGGGGTCGACCAGGGTGCCGAACTCGCCCAGGACGACCCCGCCGCGGACCCGTACGGCCCCGATCTCGGTGATGGCGTCGGTGTGCGCCGACCCGCCGGTCGTCTCCAGGTCGACCACCACGAAGGTGACGTCGGTCAACGGGGTGCCGAGGTCGTCGATGGTCACCTGCACGGCGGCGGGTCGGGGCCGCCGGTCGGTGCGCGTGGGGGAGGGGCCGGTCACGTCGTCGACGCTAGGGGCGGGGTCCGACAAACCGGCCCCCGCCGGGGTGGGTCGCCGGCCCCGGGGGTGGCGGTACCCGCCCCGACCAGGCACGATCGGTCCGGTCGTGGTCCACGGCACGTCGACGGGGACGTGCCGCGGCCGCCGGAGGAGGTCGGGGTGCGGTCGCGGTCGAGGGCGAGCCGGACGACGGGGGCGCGGGGCAGGCACCCACGACGCGGGGGCGCCCGGGGCGTGGTCCTGGCGGCCGTGCTGGCCGCCGGGCTGCTGGTGGGCCCGGTCGTCGCGGGCGCGGTGGCGCCGGCGTCGGCGGCCCCGAGCGACCAGCCCGGGGGGACCACGGGCGTGCTCGACAGCGCCGAGCTGACCGCCCTGCAGGACCAGGCGGCCGACGTCCAGGGTGACCTGCAGGAGCACCAGGCCGCGGTGACCGCGGCGCAGGACCGGCTGGCGCAGGCCCAGCAGGCCGTCGCCGACGCCGCCGCGGAGGTCGACGACGCCGAGGCGGTGCTGGCCCAGGAGCGGGTCGCGGTGTCCCGCTACGCCGCCGCCGTCTACCGCGACGGCGGCGCACCGACCACCCTGTCGTTGCTGCTGGCCGGCGGCGACCCTGGCGACGTGGTCTCGGCCCTGGGGTACCTCGACGTCGTCGAGTCCGGTACCGACCAGGTCCTCCGGGCCGCCGAGCAGCGTCGCGAGCAGGCGCTGGCCGACCGGTCGGCCGCCGACGCCGCGCTGGCCGAGAGCCAGGCCCGGGCCGACGAGGTGACCGCGCAGAGAGGGGAGCTGGAGGCCGCCGCGGCGGCGGTGACCGACCAGCTCGACGCCGCACTGGGCGCGGTCGACCGGCAGCTGGCGCAGCTGCAGGCCGAGCAGGTGCGGGTGAACCAGGAGACCGCCGCGGCCTGGGCGGGGTACGTCGCGGAGCTGACCGCGGCCGGCGTCGTCCCCCCGCCCGCCGCCCAGCTGCGCGACCCGGCCGCCGGGCTGCCCGGGGGCCTGGTCCCGGTGGGCGGTGCCACCGGCGCCGCGCAGCCGGGGGCGGCGCAGCTGCCCCGCCAGCCGGCTTCCCTGCTCGTGCTGCCCGCCGAGACCGTCGCCGCGGTCACGGCTGCGATGGGCGACCTGGGGCTGCCGTTCGCGCCTGGGACCGCGGGGCCGGAGTCCTACGACTGCGGGTCGCTCGTGCAGGCGGTCTACGGCGCGGCGGGGGTCGCGCTGCCGGCCACCCAGGGCGAGCTCTTCGCCACGACCGCAGCGGTGGACCCCGCCGACGTCCTGCCCGGTGACCTGGTGTTCCTCGGCACGCCGGAGGCGGGCCTGTCGCACGTGGGGATCGCGCTGGACCCGCAGACGATGCTGGCCGCCGACGGCCGGGCGGGGGCCGTGGTGGTGCGCTCGTTGCCCGGTGACCAGCTGCTGGGGGTGGGCCGGCCGAGCCTGGCCCCGCGGCCGCCGGTGGCGGTGCCCGGCCCGACCGGCGACGCGCTCGCGGTCGCCTGCGGCAACACCGTGTACCCGCCCAGCTACGGCGGGACCCGAGCCTGGGGCGGGTACCCCAACGGCCTCATCCCGCCGTCGGCGCTGTGCCCGCTGGGCACCGGTGGGCACGCCCTGCGCTGCGACGCCGCGGCGGCCTACCGGGCGATGTCGGCGGCCTACGCCGGGGACTTCGGGTCGCCCCTGTGCATCACCGACTCCTACCGCAGCTACGCCAGCCAGGTGACGCTGTACGGGAAGAAGCCCGCGCTGGCCGCCGTACCCGGCACCAGCAACCACGGGTGGGGCCTCGCGGTGGACCTCTGCGGCGGCATCGAGTCCTACTCCTCCGCGCAGTACGCCTGGATGGTGGCCAACGCCGGCCGGTTCGGCTTCATCCACCCGACCTGGGCCGACCAGGGCAACGGCCGCGAGGAGCCCTGGCACTGGGAGTACGCCGGCAGCTGACCGGGGCGCCTGGTCGGGCGCCCCGGCGGGCGCGCAGCCGGAAATGTCGGTGGTCGGTCCTAGCGTCCGTGGAGACGGACCGGACGAGGTCCGCCCCGTGCTCCGACCACGTGCCAGGAGGCCCGACGTGCTCATCGACTGCGACACCTGCACCGTCCGCGGGGAGGGCTGCGGCGACTGCGTGGTCAGCGTGCTGCTGGGCACCCCCGGCCAGCGCGGCAGCGCGGCCGCCGTGGTCCCCCTGGGCCGTCGGCCCGGCCGCGCCGCCCAGCCCGCGCTGCCCGGGTTGGGGGCGGCGTTGGGGGAGGCGTTGGTGTCCGGCCCGACCCGGCGGGGTCGCCGCCTGGAGTTCGACGACGTGGAGCGGCGGGCGCTGTACGTGTTGGCAGAGATGGGCCTGGTCCCGCCGCTGCGGCACCAAGCTCCGCCCACCCGTGACGTGGGCTGACCCACGACACGCCGGGGTCGCCGCGGTGCGCCCAGAAGCTGACGGAACCACACGCGTGGGATTAGCAGTTCGGACGCCGATCGGGTGGTACCTGACCCTTCGTTTCGGCCCGGTCGCGCCCGTAGCGTCGGGCGGGTCCGGTCGAGCAGGCGCCATCTGGTCCGCGGGTGGTCTCGATCGGGGAACGAGGAGTCCTCGCGCACCGTGGTCGCCCACCGTCCCCAGCAGCCCCACCCGTCGAGCCCGTCGGTCGCCACCACGCCGCCGGCGTCCCGGGGTCAGCGCTCGGGGGCAGCCCTCCTCCTGGCCGGCGCGCTGGGCCTGGCCGTGGCACTGGTGCCCGGGGGCGCAGCCGCCGCCCCCGACCAGACCGCGGCCACGACACCGGAGCAGGCCACCCAGCTGGTTGCCGACGCCACCCACCAGCTCGAGGTCGTCACCGAGCAGGTCAACGACGCGCAGGTCCAGCTGGTCGAGCAGCAGGCCGCCGCCGCCGCGGCGGCTGAGCAGCTGACCGCGCAGCAGGCACAGCTGCAGGCCCTGGGGTCACGCATGGACGAGGTCGCCGTCAGCGCCTACACCGGCAACCAGTCGGGGATCTCCGCGTTGCTGACCAGCAGCTCGCCCGAGGACTTCCTGGCGCAGGTCAGCACGCTCGACCTCATCGCCGGGCGCACCGACGACCTGCTGGGTGAGGTGGCAGCCGCCGCGCAGGCCGCCACCGATGCACAGGCCGCCGCCGATGCCGCCGCCGCCCAGGCCCAGCAGACCCTCGACCAGGTCACCGTCCAGCAGGCCGACCTGCAGCAGCAGATCGCCGCCTACCAGGCGCAGTTCGCCGCGCTCAGTGCGCCGCAGCAGGCCGAGGTGGTGGCGGCGGTGAGCGGCCCCGAGGTCGAGGCTCCCGCCGCCGTCGTGGCCGACGGCGCCGCAGCCCAGACCGTCGTGGACACCGCGATGGCGCAGCGGGGCGACCCCTACGTGTGGGGTGCCGGTGGGCCGGGCAGCTTCGACTGCTCGGGCCTGACCGCCTACGCCTACGCAGCCGCGGGCATCGAGCTGCCGCACTCCAGCGCCGCGCAGGCCCGGATGGGGTCGCCGGTCGCGCGGGCCGACCTGCAGCCCGGTGACCTCGTGTACTTCTACTCCCCGGTGAGCCACATCGGCATCTACATCGGCAACGGGATGATGGTGCACGCGCCCACGTCCGGTGACGTGGTGAAGGTGGCCAGCATCGACATGTCCGGCTACGCGGGGGCTCGCCGCCTGCTCTGACGGCTCGTCGCAGGGGGCGCAAGGGCCGCCGGACTACGCTCCCCGGGTGGGTTCGCGTCGGCTCGCGCTGCTGACGGCGCTCGTGCTCGGTCTCGCGCTGGTCGTCGTCCTGTGGCTGCGCATCCCGTGGTCGGCGACGCCGCAGGTCACCGACCCCACAGCCGGTCTGGACGTCGCCCAGCTCGACCGCGCCGACGCCTTCGCCGCGGCGCTCCGGCCGGCGTCGCTGGTCAACCTCGCACTGGGCCTGGTCGTCAGCGGCCTGCTGGGGTCGACCCGCTGGGGGGCCCGCCTGGTGGCCACCGTGGCCCGGCCGCTGGGCGGGGGCTGGGTGTGGCAGGTGCTGCTCGGCACCCTCGTGCTCACCGTGGTCGGCCGGCTGGTCACCGTCCCGCTCAGCGCCTACGGCGAGGTGGTGCGGCACCGCTTCGGCCTGTCCACCCGCAGCTGGCCGTTGTGGGTGCGCGACGTCGCCGTCGACACCGCCCTCACCGCCGGGCTCACCGCGCTGGGGCTGCTGCTGCTCGTGGGGTTGGCCCGTCGGGCCCCGCGCACCTGGTGGGCGTGGGCCGGTGCCGGCGCCGCGGGCCTCGTGGTGGCCGGGTCCTTCCTCTACCCCGTGGTCATCGAACCCGCGTTCAACGACTTCGCCTCGATGCCGGCCGGGCAGCTGCGCAGCGACCTGCTGGCCCTCGCCGAGGAGAACGGGACCCCCGTCGAGGACGTGCTGGTCGCCGATGCCAGCCGGCGCACCACCGCGCTCAACGCCTACGTCTCGGGCTTCGGCTCGACCCGGCGCATCGTCGTCTACGACACCCTCCTGCAGCAGCTGCCCGACGACCAGGTCGAGTCCATCACCGCGCACGAACTGGGGCACGTGGCCACCGACGACGTCCTCACCGGCACGCTGGTGGGTGCGCTGGGCGCCGGCGCGGGGGTGGCACTGCTGGGCTGGCTGCTCGGGTCGGCACCGCTGCTGCGCCGAGCCGGCGCGGACGGACCCGGCGACGGCCGCGTGGTCCCGCTCGTGCTGTTCCTGGTCGCGGTGGCCACGCTGCTGTCCACGCCGGTGCAGAACGGGGTGTCCCGGCAGCTGGAGGCCCGGGCCGACCAGCACGCCCTCGACCTGACCGGGGACCCGGGGGCGTTCACCGACGTCATGCGTCGGCTGGCCGTGGCCAACCTGAACCAGCCCGACCCGCCGGCCGCCTGGCAGTGGTTCTTCGGGTCGCACCCCACCACCGCCCAGCGGGTCGCGGCTGCGCAGGGGTGGTCGCGGTGACCCGCACGCTGGTGGTCACCAACGACTTCCCGCCGCGACAGGGCGGCATCCAGACCTTCGTCGCCGCCCTGCTCGACCGGCTGCCGCCCGAGGATGTCCTGGTGCTCGCCTCGACCTCACCGGGGGCGGCCGAGCACGACGCCGCGTTGCCCTACCGCGTCGTCCGACTGCCGACCGGGATGCTGCTGCCCACCCCGCGCACCGCGCGGGTGGCCGCCGGGCTGGTGCGCGAGCACCGGGCCGAGACGGTCGTCTTCGGTGCTGCCGCCCCTCTCGGCCTGCTCGCGCCCGGCCTGCACCGGGCCGGGGTCCGGCGCAGCGTGGGCATCACCCACGGGCACGAGACGGGCTGGGTCGCGCTGCCGGTGGGCCGTCACCTGCTGCAGCGCATCGCCGGTGGGGTCGACGTGCTCACCTACATCTCCGAGTACACCCGCGGCCGGCTGGCCCCCGCACTGGCTGCGCGCACCCAGCTGCGCCAGCTGCCGCCCGGGGTCGACGTCACCCGTTTCCACCCCGGGGCGGACGGCTCGGCGGTGCGCGCCCGGTACGGCCTGGGCGCGGCCCCGGTGGTGGTCTGCGTGTCCCGCCTGGTGCGCCGCAAGGGGCAGGACGTGCTGCTGGCCGGTTGGCCCCGGGTGCTGGCCGCCCACCCCGCGGCCCGGTTGCTGCTGGTGGGTGGGGGTCCGGACGAGGCCCGGCTGCGCCGGCGGGTGGCCGCGCTCGGCCTGGGCGACTCGGTGGTGCTCACCGGGCCGGTGGCCCCGGGGTCGCTGCCCGAGCACTACGCGGCCGGCGACGTCTTCGCCATGCCGTGCCGCACCCGCCGGGGTGGGCTGGACGTGGAGGGTCTCGGGATGGTCTACCTGGAGGCGGCGGCCTGCGGTCGGCCGGTCGTCGCCGGCACCTCCGGCGGGGCACCCGAGGCCGTGCGCGACGGCGTCACCGGCCACGTGGTGGACCCGCGCTCCCCCGACGCGGTGGCGACGGCGGTCTCGGGACTGCTGGCCGACCCGACCCGGGCGGCCGCCATGGGCGCCGCCGGCCGGGCGTGGGTGCTGGACCGGTGGTCGTGGGAGTCGATCGGGGCGACGTTCGCCGGGCTCCTGCGTCCCTGAGGACGGCGGAGCCCGGCGGACGGCGTCAGGAGGCGGCGGGCGCCTTGGCGTAGAGCGCCTCGACCTCGTCGGCGTACTCCTTGAGCACCACGTTGCGCTTGAGCTTCATGCTCGGCGTCAGGGTGCCGTTGGCCTCGGTGAAGTCGGTGCCCAGCACCCGGAACTTGCGGATGCTCTCGGCGTGCGAGACAGACGTGTTGGCCGCGGCCACCGCGGCCTCGAGCTCGGCCCGCACGTCGGGGTCGTCGGCGAGGTCGGCGGCGGAGAGGGAGGGGTCCTTGCCCTTGAGCTTGAGCCAGGCCGGCAGGGCCTCCTCGTCGAGGGTGATGAGCGCCCCGATGAAGGGCTTGCCGTCGCCGACGACGATGGTCTGGCTGACCAGGGCGTGGGCCCGGATGCGGTCCTCCAAGCCGGCCGGGGCGACGTTCTTGCCGCCGGCGGTCACCAGGATCTCCTTCTTGCGACCGGTGATCTTCAGGAAGCCCTCGTCGTCGAGCTCGCCGATGTCACCGGTGTGGAACCAGCCGTCGGCGTCGATGGCCTCGCTGGTGGCCTTCTCGTTCTTCCAGTAGCCGCGCATCACGATGCCGCCGCGCAGCAGCACCTCGCCGTCCTCGGCGATGGCGGCGTCGGTGCCCGGCAGCGGGCGGCCGACGGTGCCCATCTTGAAGGCGGTGTCGTGGTTGACCGCGGCCGCCGCGGTGGTCTCGGTGAGGCCGTAGCCCTCGTACACGGTGACGCCGGCGCCGCGGAAGAAGTGGCCCAGGCGCTCGCCCAGCGGGGCGCCGCCGGACACCGCCCCGATGCACCGGCCGCCCAGCGCCGACCGCAGCTTGCGGTACACCAGCAGGTCGAACACCTTGTGCGCGGCGGTGAGCCCGAACCCGGCGCCCTTCCCGTCCTGCGCCCGGGACCAGTCGATGGCGACCTGGGCGGCCTTGTCGTAGACCTTGCCCTTGCCGCCCTCGTCGGCCGTGGCCTTGCCCTGGTTGTAGACCTTCTCGAACACCCGGGGCACGGCCAGCACGAAGGTGGGCTGGAACGTGCCCAGGTCGGCGACGAGGTCCTTGATGTCGGAGGTGTGCCCCAGCACCGTGCGGGTCTTGAACGCACCGACCTGCAGCACCCGGGCCAGCACGTGGGCCAGCGGGATGAACAGCAGCAGCGAGCCGTCGACGTTGAGGAAGCGGCCCAGCAGGGACATGCCGTTGTTGATCTCGAACAGGAAGTTGCCGTGGGTCAGCTCGCAGCCCTTCGGCCGGCCGGTGGTGCCGCTGGTGTAGATCAGCGTGGCCAGGCTGTCGGAGCCCAGGGTGGCCCGGCGCGCCTCGAGCTCGCTGTCGGGGACGTCGGCGCCGGCCGCGGCCAGCGTGGCCAGGACGTCGTCCTCGATGACCCAGACCGGGCCGAGGTCGGGGGCTTCGCCCCGCACCGACTCGACGGTGTCGGCGTGCTCCTGCTTCTCCACGAAGGCGGCCGTGGCGCCGCTGTCGGACAGGATCCAGGCGACCTGGTCGGCGCTGGAGGTCTCGTACACGGGGACGACGACGCACCCGGCGGCCCAGATGCCGAAGTCGAGCACCGTCCACTCGTACCGGGTGCGGGCCTGCAGGGCGACGCGGTCACCGGCCTGGATGCCGCTGGCGATGAGGCCCTTGGCGACGCCGGCCACCTGCGCGCCGAACTCGCGGTAGGTGACGTCGACCCACTGACCGGGCGAGCGCTGCACCCGCAGACCGGTGCGGTCGGGCACGTCGCGCAGGTTGGCCGCCAGCAGGTCGGGGATCGCCTCGTCGGGCTTCACCTGGTAGGTGGGGGGAACGCTCAGCTCGCGCACGCCGGTCCTCTCCTCCCCGCGCGGAGGGCCAGCCTCGTCGCCGGCCTGCGGACGCGGGATCGTGGAGGGACAGGTTACCGGGGCCTGCCTACTCGTGAGTAGGTGACCTGCACCGGAGGGCGCTGCCGACCGCCCGGCGACTACCCTGCGCGCATGGCCGACCAGTCCACCCAGTCCATCGTGATCGACGCACCGGCGTCCGCCGTGATGGCCGTGGTCGCCGACTTCCCGGCCTACCCCGAGTGGGTGTCGGCCGCGCAGACCGTGGAGGTGCTCAGCACCGGTGCCGACGGCCGCGCCGAGCAGGTGCACTTCGTGCTCGACGCCGGTGCGGTCAAGGACGACTACGTGCTCGCCTACACCTGGGACGGCGACCGGCAGGTCAGCTGGACCCTGGTGCAGGGCCAGATGCAGAAGCGGCAGGACGGCAGCTACACCCTGGTCGAGTCCGGCGGGCGCACCGAGGTGACCTACGCGATCAGCATCGACCTGTCCATCCCGATGCTCGGCATGATCAAGCGCAAGGCCGAGAAGGTCATCCTCGACACCGCGCTCAAGGAGCTCAAGAAGCGCGTCGAGGCCTGACCCACCGGTGCGCACCCTCGTCGTCACCGGCCCCGGCGGGGCCGGGTCCAGCACCGTGGCCGCGGCCACCGCGCTCGCACTCGCCGACGCGGGGCGGCCGGTGGCGCTGCTGACGACGCACGCCCCCGCGGTGCCCGCGGTGGCCGAGCGGGTCGTGGTGCGCGTCGTGGCCCCCGTCGAGTCGGCCGAGGCGGCCTGGGGTGCGCACCTGGACCAGCTGGCCGCGCTGGTGCCGGCGCTCGCGTTGCCGCCCTCCTCCTCGGTGGTGCCTTTGCCCGGGGTCGACGAGGTCGCCCTGCTGACCGAGTGGGGGCGGCTGGCCGCCGGGGACGTCGACGTCGTGCTGGACGCCGGGCCGCTCGAGCGGGCCACCGCCGTCCTGGCCCTGCCGCACGCCGCACGGTGGTGGTTGGCCCAGCTGGCCCCGCCGCGGCTGCGGGTGCTGGCCTCGGTGCGCGCCCTGACCCGCAGCCGGCCCGGCGCCGTTGAGGCCGCCCTCGCGGCGGCCAGCGCGCTCGAGGCGGCCCTGGGCTCGGTACCCGCCGGGCCGGAGGTGCACCTGGTGCTGGCCCCCGACGACCGGGCCCTGCCGGCGCTGCGCCGCGCCGGCGCGGGTCTCGGCCTGCTCGGCCACCGGTTGGCCTCGGTCACCCTGGCCCGGGTGGTGCCGCCGTCGACCGGGTCGTGGGGACAGGCGCGCCGGGAGCAGCAGGACGACGTCAAGGCTGCGCTGCGGGCGGCCGGGGTGCAGCCGGCCGAGGTGGTCGAGGCGCCGCGGTCGCCGTCGGACGTCGAGGGACTGCGTGCCCTGGGTGCGGCGGTGGCACCGGCCGCGCCCACCGGGCCGCTGACCCCGCTGCCCCACCGCGGGGAGGCCGGCTGGGAGCTGACCGTGCCGCTGCCCTACGCCGGCCGGGGCGAGGTCGACCTGACCCGCTGGGGGGACGAGCTGGTGGTGGGCACCGCCGGCCTGCGCCGGTCGCTGCCGCTGGACCCGCTGCTGCGGCGGTGCACGGTGACCGCGGCGGCGGTCACCGACCCCGGTTCGCCGGGCGCCGCCCTGCGCGTGCGCTTCGCCGCCGACCCCACCCAGTGGCCCGCCGACCTGCTGGCCGCCGAGGTCGCCCGGTGACCGGGCCCGAACCGCCGTGGGCCGAGCAGCTGCGCGGGCTGGTGGAGGGTCTGCCCGGCGGTCTCGGCGGTCTCGGCGGGTTCGTGGCCGACGTGGGGTCCGCGGCCGGTGAGGACCACGCCGCCGAGTGCCGCAGCTGCCCGGTCTGCACGGCGCTGGCGGTGCTGCGCGGTCGGCGTCCGGACCTGTCCGAGGCGCTGGCCGACGTGCTCGCCGCCGCGTCCGGGGCGCTGCGCACGCTGTCCCGCCCCGCCGACGGGACAGCTGCCTCCACATCCGGCGACGCCACGACCACCGACGCCACGACCGCCGACGCCACATCCGCCGACGCCACATCCGCCGACGCCACGCCCCGCGGTGCCGGCGACCCCGACCCCGGGCCGGCGCCCGCGCCCGCCCCCGTGCAACGCATCGAGGTGGCATGAGCTCCCCGCACGACCTGCCGGCGATCGGCATCGACATCGGTGGCACGAAGGTGGCCGGCGGCGTCGTCCTGCCCGACGGCACCATCAGCTCGACCGCCCGGCGGGCCACGCCCGGCGCGTCGGTGCGCGCCACCGAGGACGCCATCGCCGCCGTGGTCGACGAGCTGGCCGAGGCCCACGGCGGGCCGCTGGTCGGCGTCGGCGTCGGGGCCGCCGGGTGGTTCGACCGCACCGGCGACACGGTGCTCTTCAGCCCGCACCTGGCCTGGCGCAACCAGCCGCTGCGCCAGGACCTCACCGACCGGCTGCAGCGACCGCTCTGGGTGGGCAACGACGCCGACGCCGCGGCCTGGGCGGAGTACCGCTACGGCGCCGCCCAAGGGTCGGACCTCGCCGTGATGATCACACTGGGCACCGGCATCGGCGGCGGCATGGTCATCGACGGCCGGCTGCAGCGCGGTGCGCACGGGGTGGCGGGGGAGTGGGGGCACATGCGCGTGGTGCCCGACGGACGGCTGTGCGCTTGCGGCAACCGCGGGTGCTGGGAGCAGTACGCCTCGGGCAACGCCCTGGGTCTCACCGCCCGCGAGGTGGCCACCAGCTCGCCGGCCGCCGCTGCGCTGCTGCTGGAGCGGGTGGGTGGCCGGGCCGAGCGGCTCACCGGCGTGGACGTCGCCACCGCCGCCAAGGCCGGTGACCCGCTCGCCCTCGAGCTGCTGGCCGAGGTCGGCACCTGGTTGGGCCAGGGGATCGCCGACATGGCCGCGATCCTCGACCCCGACGTCGTGGTCATCGGCGGTGGTGTCAGCGTGCTGGGGGAGATGGTGCTGGGCCCGGCACGTGACCGGCTGGAACGGGCGCTGCCCGGCCGCGGGTTCCGCCCCGGGCCCACCGTCGTGGGCGCCCAGCTCGGTGCCCAGGCCGGCCTGGTCGGCGCCGCGGACCTCGTCCGCCTCGCCGTCCACGAGGGCGCGGCGTAGAGCACGAGATCAGCACGGGTCCACGGCGGTCACCCGGACGGGGAGGCAGCAACCGACCCGGGGTGGTCACCGCGGGCGCGGTGACGGCGCGCTAGACGACGGCGCCGTCGCCGTCGTCGTCGGTGCGGTCGCGCATGCGCGACACCAGGACGGCGACCCCGCCCACCACGGCCAGGACGCCGATGACGATGCCGACGTCCAGGCTCAGCCCGATCGCCCCCGGCGCGATGATGCAGACCGCGCCGGCGGCGATGAGCAGCAGCGCGTAGAGCGAGGCGGGGGCCAGCACCGGGATGGGTGGCGGCGGCGGGGGCTCGAAGTGCTCGTCGGGCCGGTCGAGGACGGGCACCTCGGCCGGGGCGGGCGGGCCGGCGTCGTCGAGCTCGTCGTCGACCGGCTCGCCGCGCCGGGCCGGAGCCCCGTCGCGGAACTCGTCGCGGAACTCGTCGTGGGCCCTGTCCTGGGCGCTGTCCTGGGCGCCGTCCCTGCCCCCGTCCCTGCCCCCGTCCTGGACCCCGTCGCCGGCCGCGGCGGCCTGCGCCCGCTCCTCGGCCTGCCAGGCCGCGACGATGCGGGCGAACTCGGCGTCGGTGGCGGCGGCGTCCTCGGCCCGGTCCGTGCGGCGTCGGCGCGGGGTCGGGGCGGTGGGCAGGTGCTCGTCGGCGTGCGAGTCCACCAGCGTGCGGGCGTCGGCCCGGCGGGCGCGGTCGACGAACAGCCGGTCGGTGGGCGGCGAGGGCAGGAACTGGGTGCGCGTGTAGGGACCGTCGTCGGTGGAGGGCGCCAGGTAGGCGGCGATGCCCTCGTCGCGCAGGACGTCGAGCAGGTGCTCGCCCACCCGGGGGTCGACGTCGCGCAGCGGGTGCCAGAGGGGGGCGTCGAGACCGTTGTCCCGACGGCCGCGCCGTGCGGTCATGCTGGCCTCCCGTGCACGGACCGAAGCGTCGTCGGCCACCGGCTCGTTGTCCAGGGGGCGGGGCCGGACCGGACCCGCGATTGCCCCGCGGCCCCGGTCCTCCTTAGTCTGACAGCTGCCGAGGGAGGCGCGTTGTTCTACTGGTTCCTCAAGCACGTGGCCATCGGGCCGGTCGTGCGTCTGGTGTTCCGTCCGCAGGTCACCGGGGCGCAGAACGTGCCGCGCCGGGGTGCGGCGATCCTGGCCAGCAACCACCTGGCCGCCTCGGACTGGATCTTCATGCCGCTGGTGCTGCGGCGGCGGGTGACGTTCCTGGCCAAGGCCGAGTACTTCACCGCCCCCGGGGTGAAGGGGTTCCTGCAGCGGGTCTTCTTCGGCGGCAGCGGTCAGGTGCCGATCGACCGCACGAGCGCCGACGCGGCCGAGAACGCGCTGAGCACCGGCACGCGGATCCTGCGCGAGGGCAAGCTGCTGGGCATCTACCCCGAGGGCACCCGCTCGCCCGACGGCCGGCTCTTCCGCGGCAAGACCGGGGTGGCGCGCATGGCGCTGGAGACCGGCTGCCCGGTCATCCCGGTCGCGATGGTCCCCGGCCGCAGCGTCACCGTGCTGGGCACGACGCTCACCCGGGTCGACGTCGTCATCGGGGAGCCGCTGGACTTCTCCCGCTACGACGGCCTGAGCGGTGACCGGTTCGTCGAGCGCTCGATCACCGACGAGATCATGTACGAGATCATGCTGCTGTCGGGTCAGGAGTACGTCGACCTCTACGGCGCCAAGGTGAAGAAGTCCATGGACACCACGGGGGCCAGCGCCGTCGAGGTGGTGGGCCGCCTGCAACCGCCACCGCACGAGGCGGCCGACCGGCTCCCGTCGTCCCTGGCCGGCTGACGGGCCCCTCCGGGCGTCGCCGGCCGGCTCAGCGGGTGGTGATCCGGGCCAGCACGTCCGAGGCGAGGCCGAGCACCTCGTCCCGGGTCAGGGTCGGGTCGGCCGTCCAGCCGATCACCAGGTCCTCGGTGAAGGCGAACCACGAGCGCACGAGCTGGCGGTGGCGCGGGTCGTCGGGCAGGCCGACGGCGGCCAGCGTGCCGTCGACCAGCCGCTCGCGCGCCCGGGTGTACACGTCGGCGACCGCCGGATCGCCGCCCACCGCCCCGCGCACGAACGCGACGTAGCTGTCCCGGTAGGTCTCCACCCAGCTGACGAAGCGGTCGAGCATGCCGGCCATGTCGCCCGGCACCGCCAGCACGTGGCTGCACAGCAGGTCCGCGGCCGCCGTCGTGACGGCGTCGATGTAGTCGGTCTTGGTGGCGAAGTAGTGGAACAGCAGGCTGCGGCTGATGCCCGCCCGCCGCGCCACCTCGTCGACCGTCAGCTCCGGCACCCGGGTGGTGGGCAACAGCTCCAGGCCGATCTCCACCAGCTGGGCCCGCCGATCGGCGGCGGTCCGCCGGGCCGCCGTCACCGCGTCGTCACCGCGCCGGCAGCAACCGGCGGATCGCGTCGGTCACCAGATCGGGGCGCTCCTGCGGCAGCATGTGGCCGCAGCCGGGCACGATCTGCAGGTGCGCGGTCGGGATGGCCGCAGCCAGGCGCCCCGAGTGCTTCACCGGGGTGAGCTTGTCGGTGTCGCCGACCAGGATCTCCACCGGCACCGTGCCGAGCTCGGCCAGGGCCTGCGCCTTGTCGTGGGCGCCGAGTGCGGGGTAGAAGGCGACGAACGCGCGGATCGAGGACCCGGCCATGATCTCCGCACCCCGGGCGACCATCTCGTCGGTGGCGTCGCGGCCGTAGAGGACGCCGCGCACGATGCTGCGGTGCCGCGGGTGGGTCGGCGGCACCAGGCGGCGCCAACCCTCGACGCGCCGGGAGTGGGCGACCGCCCAGGCACCCAGGCCCGGCAGCGCACGCTCCTGCAGCCGCTCCATCAGGTTGCGCGGCGGGTGGGACAGCTGCCCGGCCGAGGTGTCCACGAGGGCCACGCCGACCACGCGCTCGCCGACGAGCTCGGGGTGCGCGGCGGCCAGCGCCATGATCGTCATGCCGCCCATCGAGTGCCCGCCCAGCACCACCGGCCCGGTCGGGGCCAGCTCGGCCAGGATCGTCGCCATGTCCTCGCCGAGCAGGTCGATCGACACCGGGTCGGTGTCGCCCCAGGTGGATCGGCCGTGCCCGCGCTGGTCGTAGCGCACCAGGCGCAGCGCGCCGGCGGCCACGTCGGGGGCCAGCAGGGCGGCGACGTCGTCCCAGGAGGCCCGCGCGAGGGTCCAGCCGTGCGCGAGGACGACGGTCACCGGAGCCTCGGGCGAGCCGTCGACGGTGGCGTGCAGCAGGGCGCCGTCGACGGCGCGGACGGCGTGGACGGTGTGCTGCACCGTGCCGGCGTCGGTGGAGATGGCCGCCGCGGTCACGCGGCCACCCCCGCGGTCTCGCGCTCCGTCGTCCCCACGTAGTTCTCCCGGTCGAGGGTCTTGGTGAGCCGGCGGAACAGGAAGGTGAAGTCGGGCCACAGCGTGGTGTTGTGCCCGTGCCTGTCCAGGTACCAGGACCCGCAGCCGCCGCCGAGCCACACGGTGCCCCGCGAGCGCTCGGCGATGAGCTCGCGGTAGGCCTCCTGCGCGGCCGGGGTGGTCTCCAGCGTGGCCAGCCCCTCGACGGCCATGGCCCGCAGCGCCTCGCCGACGTAGGCCACCTGCGACTCGATCATGTAGACCATCGAGGTGTGCCCGACGCCGACGTTGGGGCCGACCAGCAGGAAGAGGTTCGGGAAGCCGGCGACGGTCGAACCGCGGTTGGTCACCATGCCCTCGTCCCAGACCTCGGCCAGGCTGCGCCCGTCGCGGCCCCGGATGCGGTGCGCGATCGGCAGGTCGGTGACGTGGAAGCCGGTGGCCAGCACGAGGGTGTCGGTGGGCCGCTCGACCCCGTCGCGGGTGACCACGGAGTGCGGCCGGATCTCGGCGATCCCGGCGGTGACCACCTCGGCGTTGGGCGCGGAGATCGCCGGGTACCAGTCGTTGCTGATCAGGATGCGCTTGCAGCCGATCGTGTAGTCGGGGGTGACCGCGGCGCGCAGCTGCGGGTCCCGCACCTGGCGCTCCAGGTGGGTGCGGGCGAGCTTCTGCACCGGGGCCAGCCACCGCCGGTTCTTGGCCATGCCGAACACCAGGAACTCGCGGCCGGCGTACAGCGCACCGCGCACCGCCCGCTGGACGGCGGGGAAGCGGCGGTACAGCGACCGCTCGAACGGCGTGGTGGGCCGGTCGCCGCGGGGGATGACCCACGGGGGCGTGCGCTGGTAGACCGCCACCGAGCCGACCTGCGGCTGGATGGCCGGCACGACCTGGATGGCCGAGGCGCCGGTGCCGACGACGGCCACGCGGTCTCCGGTGAGGTCGTGGGAGTGGTCCCAGCGGGCCGTGTGCATGACGGTGCCGGCGAAGCTCTCGATGCCCGGGATGTCGGGGAAGGAGGGGTCGGCCAGCGCGCCGGCGCCCGACACCAGGACCTTCGCGCGGTAGTCCCCGGCGGTGGTCTCGACGTGCCAGCGCCGGGCGTCGTCGTCCCAGGTGGCGGCGGTGACCTCGGCGCCGAACACGTGCTTGTCGCGGAGGCCGTACCGGTCGGCGACGTCGCGCAGGTAGGCGAAGATCTCGGGCTGCTCGGAGTAGGTGCGCGGCCATTCGGGGTTGGGCGCGAAGGAGAACGAGTAGAGGTTGGACTGCACGTCGCAGGCCGCACCGGGGTAGCTGTTGTCGCGCCACGTGCCCCCGACGTCCTCGCCGCGCTCGAGGACGACGAAGTCCTCGATGCCCTGTTCGCGCAGCCGGATCGCCATGCCGAGCCCGGCGAACCCGGACCCGATGACGGCGACGTGCACCTCGCGGACGGCGGTGCCCGCCGGATGGGTCTTCTCGATCGTGCTGGTCACCGGTCGGCTCCCTTGCTGACGGCTTGCTGAGCAACGCTCAACAAGGTACACATCTGTTGAGCAGTGCTCAACAGCAACTCGACGACGAGGAGCCCACCCATGGCCCGCAGGACCACCAACCCCCGCTCGCTGGCCGGCCAGGCCGTGCTGATCACCGGCGCGGCCCGCGGCATCGGCGCCGAGCTCGCGCGCAAGGCCGCCGCCCGCGGGGCCCGCGTGGCCCTGGTCGGGCTCGAGCCCGACCTGCTGGCCTCGGTCGCCGCCGAGCTGGGACCCGAGCACCTCTGGGTCGAGGCCGACGTCACCGACGCCGACGCGATGGCCGCCGCGGTCGCCCGTGCGGCCGACGTGTTCGGCGGGCTCGACGTCGTGGTCGCCAACGCCGGCATCGCGCCCATGAACACGGTGGCGACGGCGTCGGCGCGGGCGCTGGCCCGCACCATCGAGGTGAACCTGACCGGCGCGATGCTCACCGCGCACGCCGCCCTGCCCGAGATCTCGAAGCGGCGGGGCCACGTGCTGCTGATCTCGTCGGCCGCGGCGTTCTCCGTGCTGCCCGGGCTCTCGGCCTACTGCGCGGCCAAGGCCGGGCTCGAGCGGTTCGGCGACGTGCTGCGCCTGGAGGTCGCCCACCGCGGGGTCACCGTCGCCAGCGCCCACCCGGTGTGGATCGACACCGACATGGTGCGCGACACCAAGGCCGCGCTGCCCACGTTCAAGGCCACCCTCGACCGGCTCCCCGGGCCGCTGGGCTCCTACACCTCGGTGTCCGACTGCGCCGACGCGCTGCTGCGCAACCTCGAGACCCGCGGTCGGCGGGTGTTCGTGCCCCGCTCGGTGGGCCTGTTCGCCGCCTGGCGGCAGGCCGTCGTCGGCGCGGTGGGGGAGAAGCTCGTGCTCGCCCAGGCCAGGACCGCCGTCCCGCAGCTGGAGCGCGAGATCGCGGCGCTGGGCGGCGAGGAGTTCGGCGCCAACTCCGTCGAGCGCGGCCGGTCGGCCCGGTAGGCCTGAGCCTTCCGCCCGGTGATCACGGACCTGGGTGCGCGGCACGCCGTCCTGGCTGCGTCCCAGCTCCGTGATCACCGGTGGGGGAGGGCAGCGGGCGCCACGTCGCTCCACCGGCCGGGTGGGTGGCGGCGAGGGCATCGCGGACGTCGAGCCGGTGGGTGACCACCGCGACGAGGCTGCGCAGGCGTTGGCGGGCTCGGGCGGGGCGGAGATCAACTCACCGCACCGGCACCGACGTCCTGGCCGGGTCCACCTAGGGTTGCCGGGGTGCGCCGCTACTTCTACGACACCGAGTTCATCGAGGACGGGACGACGATCGACCTGGTGTCCATCGGCGTGGTCGACGAGACCGGGCGCGAGTTCTACGCCGTCTCCACCGAGTTCGACCCGGCGAGGGCCATCCCGTGGGTGCGCCGCAACGTGCTGGACAAGCTGCCCCCGCCGGCGGACAAGGCGTGGCGCACCCGGGCGCAGATCCGCGACTCGCTGCTGGACTTCCTCACCGGCCCGGGCGAGGAGGTCCAGCTGTGGGCGTGGATCGCCGCCTACGACCACGTCGCGCTGTGCCAGCTCTGGGGTGCCATGCCCGCGCTGCCGCGCGCGGTGCCCCGGTTCACCCGGGAGCTCAAGCAGCTGTGGGAGGACGCCGGGTCACCGCCGCTCCCGCCGAAGTCGCCGGACGCCCACGACGCGCTGGTGGACGCCCGGCACGGCTTGGCCGTCTGGCGGGAGGTGCAGGCCGGCCGCTCGATGTGACGACCTGCGGTGTCCGCCGGCCGGGACACCGCAGCTGGTCACATCCAGCGGGATCAGCGCCGCAGGCTGGCCCAGTCCTCGGGGTGGCGCTCCAGGTGCGCGCGCACCGTCGTCGCCGGGTGGCCGGTGAAGGACCGCACCACGTCGCTCACCACGGCCAACTCGCCCGCGGCGATCGCGGTGAAGCTGGTGACCCAGCCCTCCACCTCCCAGTCCGGCGCGCCGCTGGGGCGGCGGGTCGCCCACGCCTGCTCGACGGTCTGCGCCTCGTAGCGGACCGGGCGCCCGGTCACCTCGGTCAGCACGGCGGCGGCCTGGCCCAGCGTCAGCGCCTCGGGGCCGGTCACGTCGAGCACCCGTCCGTCGGTGCTCGGGTGGTCGCGCAGCAGCACCGCCGCCGCCACCTCGGCGGCGTCGTCCCGGGACACGAACGAGGCCGCGCCGTCGCCGGCGGGTGCGGCGATCACCGCGCCGCCGTCGTCGGTGGGGGTGGCGAAGAAGGGCACGAAGTCGGAGTACATCGAGTTGCGCAGCACCGTCGTGCGCAGGCCGGTGTCGCCGAGCGCGGCCTCGGTGGCGGCGTGCGTGCGGGTGAGGGTGAACGTGGCGCCGTCGTCCGAGCCGAGGAACGACGTGTAGACGATGCGCTCGACCCCGGCGGCCACGGCGGCCCGGACGGCGGACAGGTGCTGCTCGGTGCGGTCGACGGCCTCGGCGGCGCTGACCAGGAACAGGGTGTGCGTCCCGGCCAGCGCGGCGGTGAACCCGGCCTCGTCGGCGTACCCGCCGGGGTGGCCCACGACCTCGGTCCCGGGCAGCTGCGGGGTGCGGGAGGGGTCGCGCACCACCAGCCGGAGGTGGGCGTCGTGGTCGGCGACCTGCTCGGCCAGCAGCCGGGCGACCCGGCCGCCCAGGGCTCCGGTGGCGCCGGTCACGGTGATCAGGCGAGTCATGGCTTCCTCTCGTCGGGCTGTGGACCGGGGCGTCCCCGGCCCGCCGTACCCTTCCCTCGTGAGTCTGACCGAACCCGCCGAGCTGGTCCCGGGCCTGGACAGGTGGCGCGAGCTGCCCGCTGCGCAGCAGCCCGAGTGGCCCGACCGGGCTGCGCTCGACGCCGTCCTGGCCACCCTCTCCTCCGTCCCGCCCATCGTGGCGCCCAGCGAGGTCGACGCCCTGCGCGCCCAGCTGGCCGACGTCGCGCAGGGCAAGGCGTTCCTGCTGCAGGGCGGTGACTGCGCCGAGACCTTCGACCTGAACACCGAGCCGCACCTGCAGGCCACCACCCGCACGCTGCTGCAGATGGCCGTCGTGCTCACCTACGGCGCCAGCGTCCCGGTGGTCAAGGTCGGCCGCGTCGCCGGGCAGTACGCCAAGCCGCGCAGCTCGAACATCGACGCGCTCGGGTTGCCCTCCTACCGCGGCGACATGGTCAACTCCTTCGACCCCGACCCGGTGCAGCGCATCCCCGACCCGAACCGGCTGGTGCGCGCCTACGCCAACTCGGCCGCGGCGATGAACATGATCCGGGCCTACGCGCGCGGGGGCCTGGCCGACCTGCACGCGGTGCACAACTGGAACCAGGACTTCGTCGCCTCCTCCCCGGCCGGCGTGCGGTACGAGGTGATCGCCCGCGAGATCGACCGGGCGCTGGGCTTCATGCGTGCCTGCGGGGTCGACGACTCGGCGCTGCGCAGCGTCGAGCTGTTCAACAGCCACGAGGCGCTCATCCTGGACTACGAGCGGGCCCTGATGCGCCTGCACGAGGGTCGGCCCTACGCCCTCTCCGCCCACTTCGTCTGGGTCGGTGAGCGCACCCGCCAGATGGACGGCGCGCACATCGAGTTCGCGTCGAGGCTGGCCAACCCGGTCGGGGTGAAGATCGGCCCGACCACCACCCCCGAGCAGGCGGTCGAGCTGGTCGAGCGGCTGGACCCCGAGGGGCTGCCGGGCAAGCTCACGCTCATCAGCCGCATGGGCAACGGCAAGATCCGCGACGTCCTGCCGGCCATCGTGGAGAAGGTGACCGCCAGCGGCCACCAGGTCGTGTGGCAGTGCGACCCGATGCACGGCAACACCCACGAGTCGACCTCGGGCTACAAGACCCGCCACTTCGACCGCGTCGTCGACGAGGTGCTGGGGTTCTTCGACGTCCACCGCGGGCTGGGCACCTGGCCCGGCGGCATCCACGTCGAGCTCACCGGCGAGGACGTCACCGAGTGCCTCGGCGGGGCGATGGAGATCAGCGACGAGGACCTCGGCAGCCGGTACGAGACCGCCTGCGACCCGCGGCTGAACACCGGTCAGTCCCTGGAGCTCGCGTTCCTCGTCGCGGAGATGCTGCGTGGCTGAGGCGGGGGACGGCCTGGTCGACCTGCGCAGCGACACCGTCACGAAGCCGACCCCGGCCATGTGCCGGGCGATGGCCGACGCCGAGGTCGGCGACGACGTCTACGGCGAGGACCCGCTGGTCAACGAGTTGGAGGAGCGGGTCGCCGCGCTCTTCGGGCACGAGGCGGCCATGTTCGTGCCCTCGGGGACGATGGGCAACCAGATCGGCATGCGGCTGGTCTGCCAGCCCGGCCAGGAGGTGCTCGGGGACGCCGAGGCGCACGTGGTCACCTACGAGATGGGTGCCGCGGCCGCGGTGTTCGGGCTCTCCACCCGCACGGTGGTGAGCGAGGGCGGGGTGCTGAGCGCCGACCAGCTGATCGCGCAGGTGCGGCCCTTCGGCAACTGGCACCTCACGCCCACCGCGGCCGTCGCGGTGGAGAACACGCACAACCGTGCCGGCGGGCTGGTGCAGCCACTGGCGGAGCTGGAGAAGCTCTGGGCCTGGTCCCGCGACGCCGGTGTCGCGGTGCACCTCGACGGCGCGCGCATCTGGAACGCCGCGGTGGCCTCCGGGGTGCCGCTGGACACCTACGGGCGGCTGGCCGACACCGCCTCGGTCTGCCTGTCCAAGGGGCTGGGCGCTCCGGTGGGCTCGGTGCTGGTCGCCTCCGCCGAGCGCATCGCGGAGGCTCGTCTGTGGCGCAAGCGGCTGGGTGGTGGCATGCGCCAGGTCGGCGTCCTGGCCGCGGCCGGTCGGCACGCGCTGGACCACCACGTCGAGCGGTTGGCCGATGACCACGCCCGGGCGCGCACCCTGGCCGAGCGGCTGGGCGTCGACCCGGCCACCGTGCACACCAACATGGTGGTGCTCGACGGCGTCGCGGCCCCGATGCTGGCCGCCGCCGCCAAGGCCCAGGGGGTCCTGGTCAGCGAGGTGTCGGCCACGCGGGTGCGGCTGCTGACCCACCTCGACGTCGACGACGCCGCCGTCGACCGGGCCGCCGAGGTCATCTCCGGGTTGTTGTAGAACCCCGGAAGCCGCCGCCCGAGGGGACGGCGGCCACCAGGTCGGGCACGGCCGTGAACTCGGCGTGTTCCGGTCGCGGGGGCCGGAGGCCTCCCGACCGGAACACGAGCAACGGCTCAACGCCCGCCGGGGACGGACGCTGGCCGCGGTGCGATCCGCAGGATCGCAGTGTGCACAGCTCAGTAGTCGCTGAACAGGAGGTCGCCGCCGGCGGTGCTGCTGGAGACCGCTCCCTGGGTGGCGTTCGAGGTGATCTCGGCGGCCACGGTGGCCGGGCTGGCCCCCGGGTTGCCCTGCAGGTACAGCGCGACGACGCCGGCGACGTGCGGCGTGGCCATCGAGGTGCCGCTGATGGTGGTGGTCGCCGTCGAGGAGCCGATCCAGTCGCTGGTGATGTCCACCCCGGGGCCGAAGAGGTCGACGCACGAGCCGTCGTTGCTGAACGAGGCGGGCCGGTCCTGCCGGTCGGAGGCGCCGACGGTGAGGGCTCCGGCGACGCGGGCGGGGGACTGCCCGCAGGCGTCGACCGGGATGCCCAGGGCGTTGCCGTTGCCGGCCGCCACCGCGTAGCTGACGCCGTCGTCGATCGACCGCTGCACGGCCTGGTCGAGTGCGGTGGAGGTGCCGCCGCCCAGGCTCATGTTCGCGACGGCTGGTTCCCCGGCCTGGTGGTCGGCGGTGACCCAGTCGACGCCGGCGATGACCCCGGAGGTCGTGCCGCTGCCGTCGCAGTCGAGGACCCGGACGGCGACCAGGCTGGTCTGCTTGGCGACGCCGTAGGTCGACCCGCCGACCGTGCCGGCGACGTGGGTGCCGTGGCCCTGGCAGTCCTCGGCCGGGCCGCCGTCGACGGCGTCGTACCCGGTGACCGCGCGCCCGCCGAAGTCCGGGTGCCCGAGGTTGATGCCGGTGTCGATGATGTAGCTCGTGGTGCCGGCGCCCGTGGCCGAGTAGCTGTAGCTGCTCGACAGCGGCAGGGAGCGCTGGTCGGTGCGGTCCAGGCCCCAGGTGGCGCCGCTCTGGGTGGCGGCGACGTGGACGGGCTGGTCGGCCTCGACGGCCACGACCCCGGGCAGCCCGGGCAACCGGTCGGCCAGGGCGGTGGGGAGCGTGACGGCGAAGCCGGTCAGCGCGTACTCGTAGACGTGGGTGATCTCGCCGCCGAGGGACTCGGTGAGGTCGACGGCCTGGGTGGTGACGGTGTCGGGGTCGAGCGTGACGATGTAGCTGCCGAGGGCCGGGGACTCGAGGGGGTCGGCGGCGGCGGTGCCGGCGGTGGCCGCGATGCCGGCGGTGGCCAGTGCGGCGATCGCGGCGACGGCGACCGGACGGGCCGGAGAGTGGGTCTGCACGGGCGTCGCTCCTGGGGTGGGACGGGTGCCCCGGGCTGGCACAGCCGGGGTTCAGGTGTGCACACCTGAACACGGCTAGTGACCTGTGCGAAAGACTCTGCGCTCTGGGATCGATCCCCCAACACGGTGTTCATGCAGGTCAGGGCGACGTCGGAACCGGGCGGTCGGACGTCGGCGGGCCCGCTCGGGTGCGCTCGGGTCGGACAGGCGGCCGTGGCGCGCAGTCCGCGCAGCAGCGCGATGTCCCCGGGTGGTGGTCGAACGCGTCGACGTGGGGCGCGAGGCCAACGACGGTCGCCGGGCCGGGGGAGCACACGATGACCAGGTACGGGGTGTGGATGGACGAGGGCACCCCTCGCTCCGCGCAGCCGGCGGGGCCGCCGGTGGCCAGCCCACCCTTCACCGGTACGTGCGCACCGACGGCGCCCGGCCCGGTCACAGGAAGCTGAGCAGCACCGACACCGTGGTGCCTTGGTCCACCGTCTGGCCGGCGGCCGGGCTCTGCCGCACCACGCGGTCCCCGGTGATGAAGGTGCTGGAGGTGACCTGCAACCCGGCGTCCTCGAGCGCCGCGGTGGCGTCGGCCAGGCTCTTGCCGGTGACGTCGGGGACGACCACCTGCACCTTGCCCTGGGACACGGTGAGGGTGACGGTCTGCCCGTAGGGCTGGGTGCCGGAGGGGGACACGCCCATGACCTGGCCCGCCGGCACGTCGTTGCTGCGGCCCTCGGCCAGCCGGACGAGGAAGCCCTGCTCCTCGAGCTGGGCCTGTGCCTCGTCGGGGTCGGCGCCCACGAGGTCGGGGACCTCGGCCGTGGCCGGCCCGACCGCGACGGTCAGGGTGACGGTGTCGCCGCGGCGCAGCTCGGTGCCCGGCGCGGGGTCGACCGACATGACGGAGCCGACGGCGACGTCGTCGCTGCGGCCGTCGGCCCGCACCACCTCGAGGTCACCGCCCAGCGCCTGGACGGCGGCGGAGGCCTCCTCGTAGGGCAGGCCGACCAGGGCGCCGTCGACGGTGAACCGCTCAGGCCCCCGGGACACCACCAGCTCGACGTCGCTGCCGATGATGATCCGCGCGCCGTCGGTGGGGTCCGCGGAGATCACCGTGCCGGCGGGGACGTCCTCGCTGAACTCCTCGGTGACCACGGGGTCGAGGTCGGCCTCCTGCAGGTAGCCGATCGCCTGCTGCTGGCCCTGACCCGACACGGCCGGCACCTCGGTCCAGCGTCCCGACCCCAGCCACCAGCCGACCGCCCCCACGGTCACCGCCAGCAGCAGCACGATCGTGACGGCGAAGCGCACCCGGCGACGGCGGATGTGCTCGGGCACCCCGACCCGCGGCAGCGGACGGGCCGTGGTCTGGTGGGGTGGCGGACGCCGACCGCCGACCGCGCCCGTGGGGGGCATCGGCACCAGGGCGGTGCGGCCCCCGCCGCGGTGCGGGGGGATGACCTCGGTCCGCGGATCGGTGCCCGGGCGGGCGGACGAGGGCCGGTTCACCGGGCGCAGGGTGTCGGTGGCCGGGGCGGCGCGTCCGGTGGGCACCGGGGTGCGGCCCAGGCCGAGGTCGCGGTGCAGCTGCTCGAGCTCGGCGAGGAACGCCCCGGCGTCCAGCGGCCGGGCACCGGGGTCGCGCCGCGTGGTGCGCCCGACCAGCTCGTCGACCTGCCAGGGCACCGACGGCGTCTCCGCCGAGGGGGGCGGGACGTCGTGGTGCACGTGCTGGTAGGCCACCGCCAGCGGGGTGTCCCCGGCGTAGGGCGGGTGGCCGGTGAGCAGCTCGTAGAGGACGACGCCGGCGGCGTAGACGTCGGAGCGGGCGTCGGAGCGGCCCCGCTCGAGCTGCTCGGGGGAGAGGTAGGCGACGGTGCCGATGAGCACCCCGCCGGTGTGGCTGGTGTGCCCGGTGCCGGCCACGGCCCGGGCGAGCCCGAAGTCGGCCACCTTGACCTGGCCCGACGTGGAGATCAGCACGTTCTCGGGCTTGATGTCGCGGTGCACGATGCCGGCCCGGTGCGCCGCGGTCAACCCGGCCAGCACCGGTTCCAGGACGGCGAAGGCCTCGCCGACGGTGAGCCGGCCGCGGGCCTGCAGCAGGTCGCGCAGCGTCCGGCCGCGCACCAGCTCCATCACCAGGTAGACCAGGCCCTGGTCGCTGCCCTGGTCGCTGACGCCGACGACGTTGGGGTGGCTGAGCATCGCCGCGGCCCGGGCCTCGCGGATGAACCGGTCGACGAAGGCCGGGTCGTGCGCCAGGTGCTCGACCATCACCTTCACCGCGACCTCGCGGTGCAGCCGCAGGTCGGTGGCGGCGTAGACGGTGGACATGCCGCCGCGCGCGATCCGTTCCTCGAGCCGGTAGCGCCCCTCCAGGACCAGCCCCAGCACGGGGTCGGTCACGGCGGTGTCCACGGTGGCGAGCATACGAGCGCAGGCCAGCACCCCGGCCGAACGACGCGGGCCGCCTGCGTCACTGCCGGCCTGTCACCGGGGCGGCCAGCCGGCCCGCACGAGCAGGTCGGGGCCGGTGTCGGCGGGTCCGGCGGCACCGCAGAGCAGCAGGGCGTGCGCCAGTTCGGCCGATACGCCGGCCAGCACCTCGGCGACCCCGTCGGCCCCACCGGTGGCCAGGCCCCACACCACCGGCCGCCCGAGGAACACCGCCCGCGCCCCGAGTGCGAGGGCCACCAGGGCGTCGACGCCGCTGCGCACGCCGCCGTCGACGTAGACCTCGACGTCGGTGCCGTCGGGCGCGGGCTCGCCACGCACCGCGTCGACCACCTCGGGCAGGGCATGGGCACTGGGGACGACGAGATCGGCCTGGCGGCCGCCGTGCGTGGAGACCCAGACCGCCGACGCCCCGGCCCGCACGCAGGCGACCGCGTCGTCCCCGCGCAGCACGCCCTTGACCACCACGGGCAGCCCGCTGAGCTCGGCGAAGCGGCCGATGTCGGCGGTCGTCCAGGGCGGTCCGGGCTCCGGCGCGGCCGACCCGGGGCCGGGCTGGTTGGCCATCCGCAGCCCCGCGGGCAGGGCGAAGTCGTGCCGCAGGTCGCGTCGGCGCCGGCCCAGGACGGGCAGGTCGACGGTGAGCACCAGGGCGCGGTAACCCGCGTCGCCGGCCCGGCGGGCGAGGTCGTCGGTGTGCCCGGGGGAGTGCTGGCGGTACAGCTGGAACCAGGACGGCGACCCCGCGGCCGCCGCCGCGACCTCCTCGACCGAGCGGGTGGCGCTGGTGGAGACGGTCATGAGGGCGCCGACGGCGGCGGCGGCCCGGGCGGTGGCCAGCTCGCCGTCGGGGTGGGCCATGCCCTGGTAGGCCCAGGGGGCCACGCCGACCGGGGTGCGCACGGGGCTGCCCAGCAGCGTCGTGCCCAGGTCCGCGCGGTCCACCCCACGGAGGACGCGGGGCCGCAACCGCCACGACCGCCACGCCTGCGGCGCCTCGGCGAGGGTCACCTCGGCCCCGGCCCCGCCGGCGTAGTAGTCGAAGACCTCCGGCGCGAGGGACGTGCGGGCCCGGGCCTCGAGGAGGTCGAGGTCGAGGTAGGGGGGCGCGGCGTCGGTGGGTCGGGGCTGCTCGTCGGGCCCGCGGCGCCGCTGGGTCAGACCGGTCACCTCACCCACCTAAACTCATCGGGTGGAGTTCTACACCCCCCAAGAGGTCGCGAAGCTGATCGGCGTCTCGCCCAACCGCGTGCGTCAGCTGGTCAACGACGGCAAGCTCCTGGCCCTGCCCGGCAGCGGGCGCAGCAAGATCCCGGTCGACGTAATCCAGGACGGCGAGGTGCTGCGGCACCTGCCCGGCCTGCTGACCCTGCTCGGCGACGGCGGGTTCTCCGAGCAGGAGGCCTTCGACTGGTTGTTCCGGGAGGACGAGTCGCTGCCCGGCACCCCGATCCAGGCGCTGCGCGACGACCGGCACACCGAGGTCACCCGACGGGCGCAGGCCCTCGCCTTCTGACCGCGACCCGGGCGCGGGCGACCTGCGCCCCGGTGAGCCGCCGGGCGAACACGGCCAGGCGGCGGGGCTTGCCCACCGTCACGCGGCCGTCCAGCACCCGGTAGTCGGCCTTCTCGATCTCCCGCAGGATCCCGCCGTAGAGGTCGGTGGCCGCGCGCACGCAGTCCCGCGACTCCGGCGCGAGCATCGGGGTGCCGGGGGCGGCGTCGTCGTACCGGCGCCGCACGACGTCGACCATCTCGCGCATGAGCGCGGTGAACCCGGGGGTGTGCCGGCGCTCGGCCAGCTGCTCCCGGGTGACCCCGTGCGCGGCCATCAGGTCCGCGGGCAGGTAGACCCGGCCGCGGTCGACGTCCTCGGCGACGTCGCGGAGGAAGTTGGTCAGCTGGAAGGCCTCGCCCAGCGCGATGGCGTGCGGGGCGGCCTCTTCGCGGCTGACCCCGCGGGCCGTGCCGAGGACCGGGAGCACCTGCAGCCCGATGACCGACGCCGAGCCCCACATGTACCGGTCGAGCGCATCGAGGTTCGCGTACCCGACGACGTCGAGGTCGCTGGTCATGGCGGCCAGGAAGTCGACGAGGTGCTCGCGGGGGATGTCGTAGCGGCGCACGGTGTCGGCCAGCGCCAGCCGCACGGGGTCGGTCGACGTCCCGGTCTCGACGGCGCGCAGCGCATCCTGCGACCAGGCCAGCAGCTCGGCCTCGGGGTCGCGGCCGGGCTGGTCGGCGCCGACGTCGACGATGTCGTCGGCCACGCGCGCCGCGGCGTACAGCGCGTGGATGGCCTGCCGGCGGTCGGGGGTGAGCAGCCGGGTGGCCAGGAAGTAGCTCTTGCCGTGCTCGGCGGCGATCGCCCGGCAGCGGGCGTAGGCGGCGGTGAGCTCGGGGGTCATCGGTGCGCTCACCCCGTGATCCGCTGTGCCGCGAGCCGGCCGCTGACCAGCACCATCGGGACGCCGACGCCCGGCTGCACGCTCGACCCGGCCAGCACGACGTTCTCGGGCCCGCCGCGGGGGTAGGTCGAGGGCCGGAACGGTCCGGTCTGGGCGAAGGTGTGCGCCAGCGCGAACGGGGTGCCGGCGGCCATGCCCTGGGCGGCCCAGTCGGTGGGGGTGAGCACCTCCTCGACCTCGATCGAGCCGGTGAGCCCGGTCCAGCCGCGGGCCTCCATGGTCTGCAGCACCTCGTCGCGGTAGCGCGGCCCCAGCGTCGGCCAGTCGATGCCCGGGGCGAGGTCGAGGTTCGGGGTGGGCGCCACGATGCTGATCACCTGGCCGCCGTCGGGGGCGAGGCTGCGGTCGGTCGCGCTGGGCATCGAGATGAGCAGGCTGGGGTCGCTCATGGGCCGTCCGGTGACGGTCAGCTCGTCGAAGACCTGGCGCCACGAGTCGCCGAAGCTGATCGTGTGGTGCGCCCGGTCGGCGAACTCCTGGCGCACCCCGACGTGGATGGCCACGCAGCTGGGGGAGTAGGTGGGGCGCACCCGCCGCCGGCGGGAGGGGACGAGCGACTCGGGACGGTCGACGGTCACCACGACGGCGTCGGCGGGCAGCAGCTCGCCGTCGTCGAGCCGGACGCCGACGGCTCGGCCGTCGCGCAGGTCGAGGGAGGCCGCGCCGGTGTCGTAGCGGAACACCACCCCGGCGTCGGCGGCAGCGGCGGCCAGGGCCGCGGGCACCGCGTGGATGCCGCCGACCGGGTGCCACACGCCCTTGCCGATGTCGAGCTCGGCGATGATGGCGTAGGCGGCGATGGCCCGGAACGGCGAGACGCCGGCGTACAGCGCCTGGAAGCTGAACAGCCGGCGCAGCCGGTCGTCGGTCAGCCGGCGGTCGACGTGCGGGGCCAGCCGGCCGAAGCCGCCCCGGCGGGCCAGCTCGAGCACCGGGCGCCCGACCAGGTCGAGCGGGGAGTCGAGGTTGCGGTCGATGAAGACGTCCCACTGCAGGCGGTCGAGGTCGCGGATGTGCTGCAGGTAGGCCAGCACCTCCTCGCCGGCGCCGGGCCCGCAGACCCGCTCGGCCTCGGCGGCGAAGGCGGCCGGGTCGGCGTGCACGTCGATGGTCGAGCCGTCGGCGTACTGGGCGCGGTAGGTGGTCTCCAGCGGCAGCAGCTCGAGGCGGTCCTCCAGCGACTCGCCGACGCAGGCCAGCGCGTCGCGGATCAGCCCGGGCGCGGTGAGCACCGAGGGGCCGGTGTCCAGGGCGTAGCCGCCGCGCTCGACCCGGCCGGCGCGGCCACCGGGGCCGGGGCCGCGTTCGACGACGGTGACCTCGCGACCGGCGCCGCGCAGCCGGAGCGCAGCGGACAGGCCGGCCAGGCCGGCGCCGACGACCACGACGCGGTCGGTGCGCCCGGGGACGGTCCTCACGTGGTGCGGGTGGTCGCGGCGACGGCCAGCGCGTCGAGCGCGGTGCGGGCGTCGTCGAGGACGGGGGCCTCGGCGATGGCCTCGCGGGCGGCTGCGGTCTGCGTGGTGATGCGGTCCTCCACCTGCTCGACCGCGCCGGACCGGCGCATCAGGTCGCGGACGGCGTCGAGGTCGCCGGCCGAGGAGCCGGCGTCGCCCAGCACCCGGCGCAGCAGCGCCCGGCCCTCGGCGTCGGCCGCCGCCTCGGTGAGGGCGACCAGGAGGGTCTGCTTGCCCTCGCGGAGGTCCTCGTCGGCGGACTTGCCGGTGACCTGGGGGTCGCCGAACACGCCCAGGACGTCGTCGCGCAGCTGGAAGGCCTCGCCCAGCGGCAACGCGATGGCGGTGTAGGCCTCGACCACCTCGGGGCCGGCGTCGGCGATGGCCGCGCCCAGGTGCAGCGGCCGCTGCACGGTGTAGCCGGCGCTCTTGTAGCGGGCGACCTTGAGCGCACCCCCGGGCCCGGGCAGGCCACCGGCGGCCCGGAGGAGGTCGAGGTACTGCCCTGCGGTGACCTCGGTGCGCATGGTGTCCCACACCGGCCGGGCCCGCACCAGTGCCTCGGCCGAGATGCCCGACCGGCGCAGCAGCTCGTCGGACCACACCAGGGCCAGGTCGCCGACGAGGATGGCCGCTCCGGTGCCGAAGAGGGCGGGGTCGCCGTCCAGGCCGAGCTCGGTGTGCCGGTCGGCGAAGCCCACGTGGGTGGCCGGGCGACCGCGGCGGGTGGTGGCCTCGTCCATGACGTCGTCGTGCACCAGGGCGCTGCCGTGCACGAACTCCAGCGCGGCGACGGCCCGCAGCACGGCGGTGTCGTCCTCGGGGTGGGCGGTGGAGACGGCGCGCCACCCCCAGTAGGCGAAGGCCGGCCGCAACCGCTTGCCGCCCTCGGCGACCGCGCGCACCTCCTCGAGCACGGGCACGAGCGCGTCGTCCATCCCGGCGAGCACGGCCCGCTTCTCGGCCAGGAACGCGTCGAGGGTGTCGCTGACCGTCGTGCGGAGCCGGTCCAGGTCGGCGGCGCGGAGGGAAACCGCCTGGTCAGCGCTGTTTGCGCTGGTTGATGGAGTCGCTTCGGTCCCTGCGGTCACCCTGCGAGTATGCCCGGACCCGGTGGCTCGTACCTGTCGTGATCACGAGCGCCACCGCGGCCCCACGCCGATCGGGCGTCGCGCGCCGTACTCTTGCCGCCCGTGACCGGCACCGTGCGCGACCTGCTCGACCAGGCCCGACCCACCTGGTCGTTCGAGTTCTTCCCCCCGAAGAACGAGGCCGGGCAGGACCAGCTGTGGACGGCGCTGCGCGAGCTGGAGCGGCTGGCCCCCTCGTTCGTGTCGGTGACCTACGGCGCCGGCGGCTCGACGCGCGAGGGCACCCTGGCGGTCACCGAGCGCATCGCGACCGACACCACGATGCTGCCGCTGGCCCACCTGACCGCCGTCGACCACTCGGTGACCGAGCTGCGCAACGTCGTCAGCCGGCTGGCCGCGGCCGGGGTGCGCAACATCATGGCGCTGCGCGGTGACCCGCCGGGCGCGGACCCGCAGGCCGAGTGGACCGCCCACCCCGAGGGTCTGCGCTACGCCGCCGAGCTGGTCGAGCTGGTGAAGTCCATCGGTGACTTCGGCGTCGGCGTGGCTGCCTTCCCCGAGTCCCACCCCCGGTCACCGGACCCCGAGACCGACGCGGACATGTTCGTGGCCAAGTGCCGCGCGGGTGCCGACTTCGCCATCACCCAGATGTTCTTCCGGGTCGAGGACTACCTGCGGCTGCGCGACCGGGTGGCGGCCCGCGGCTGCGACGTCCCCGTGCTGGCCGGCGTGATGCCGGTGACCAGCTACAAGCAGATCGCCCGCATCGTGCAGCTGTCGGGCCAGGCCTTCCCGGCCGACCTCGACGCCCGGTTCGCCGCCGTCGACGGCGAGACGCCCGAGGCCAAGCGGGCCCAGCGCGACCTCGGCGTCGACGTGGCCACCGACATGTGCGCGACCCTGCTGGCCGAGGGCGTGCCGGGCATCCACTTCATCACCATGAACCGCTCGACGGCGACCCGTGAGGTCTACGCGCGACTGGCGTCGCTGAGCACCGCGTCGGCCTCCTGAGCCGCACGGCGCAGCGCCACGCGCTCGGCGCGGTACCCACCCACCACGCCCACCACCGGCAGGTTGGACAGCGCCCGCGCACCCAGCTTGCCCTTGGGGCGGGCGTCGAGCGCGTCGTCGATGCGCGAGAGCAGCCGGGCCACCCGCCACAGCGTGCGGGCCGCCCCGGCGGCGCCGCGCCGCCGCTCGCGCTCGCCCAGGACGTCCTCGGCGTAGGCACCCTTCTGCCTGGTCAGGAGGGGGGACACCTGCTCGGGGGTGAGCGGTCGGTCCAGCAGCACGGCCGCGAGCAGCGCCACCCGGCGGGCCGGCTCGGTCACCTCGTGCTCGGCGGCGACGCCGAGCACCACCAGCGACTGCATCGCGGCGCCCACCCCGTTCTGCAGGGGGAGCAGGTCGGCGAGCTTGCCGGCGAACCGGGGCGCGGCCGACCCGACGGCGACGACCCGGCTCACCGTGCCGGCCCACCAGTCGGCCCGCTCGGCGGCGGGCACCGTGCCGGGGCGGTCGAGCCGGGCCACCACGGGGGCCCAGAGCCGGTCGACCCGGCGGAGGACGTCGACCACGACGGCGTCGGAGACGGGGGCTGCCACGGGCACGACGCTAACGGCGTCGCGAGGACCCCGCTCTGCGACGATCGGCGGGTGACCGACGACATCGCCTCCCTGATCGCGCAGGTGGAGGACCAGGAACGCCGGCTGGTGCTCGGCAGCTTCACCCACGACGACGCCTGGCGGCTGGGCACCCTGCTGGTCGAGCTCGCCCGCGCCCGCGGCCTGCCGGTCACGGTGGACCTCACCCGGGGCCAGCAGCAGCTCTTCCACGCCGCGCTGCCCGGCACCGCCGCGCACAACGACGTCTGGATCGCCCGCAAGGTGGCCACCGTGCGGGAGCTCGGGACGTCGTCCTTCCTGGCCGGGCTGCGTGCGCGGGCCGGCGGGGAGGTGTTCGAGGACGCCCCGTGGATCGACGCCGCCCGCCTGGCCGGCCACGGCGGCGCCTTCCCGATCACGGTCGAGGGGGTGGGGGTCGTCGGGACGGTGACCGTGTCGGGGCTGCCGCAGGCCGAGGACCACGCGCTCGCCGTCGAGGCGCTGGAGCTGTTCCTGGCGGGCTGACCTGTGGGCACCCTGTGACCGGCGCCCGGGGGCGGCGGCACGGCGGCGGCACGGCGTCGTCCCGACGTACGGTGGGTCGTGGTCCGACGGGGGTGGCGCTGGGCCGTGGTGGCCCTCGGGCTCGCCGTCCTCGTCTCCCTCCCGGCCCTGGTCGCCGCGCTCCCGGCCGACGACCGGGACCTCTCCGCCGCCGACCTGCGGGCCCGGGTGGTGGCCAGCGACGACGTCGCCTTCTCCGGCTACGCCATCTCCACCGGCGGGCTGACCCTGCCGGTGTCCGACGCACTGACCGGTGTCGCCGACCTGCTGTCGGACCAGACCGCGCTGCGGGCCTGGTACCGCGGGCCCGAGGACTGGCGGGTGGACGTCGTCACCCCCACCGGCGAGACCGGCACCCACCGCGACGCGTCGGGCACCTGGACCTGGGACTACGCCGACCAGCGCGCCAGCCGCGGCGACGACCCCCCGCTGGCGCTGCCCTCCGCGCCGGACCTGCTGCCCAGCGCGCTGGGGCGCCGGCTGCTCTCGGAGGCCACCGACGCCGAGCTCAGCCGGATCGCCCCGGCCCGGGTGGCCGGCGTGGACGCCGTGGGCCTGCGCTACGCCCCGGCCGACGCCGCGGCGTCGGTGTCGGCCGTCGACGTCTGGGTCGACCCAGCCACCGGCCTCCCGCTGCGGGTGGTGGTGCGCGGCGCCGACACCTCCGTACCGGCGCTGGACACCCGCTTCCTCGACCTCGACCTGTCGGCCCCGGCCGCGTCGACGACCGTGTTCACCCGGCCCCCGGGCGCCGACATCACCGCCGACCGCGACCTGCGGGACGTCGACTCCGCGGTCGGGGGACAGGGCCGGCAGGAGCGGGCCGACCTGCCCGGCACCGTGGCCGACCTGTCGCGTCGCACCTTCGACGGGGTGCCCGAGGAGGTCGGCGTGTACGGCTCGGGCATCACCGTGCTGGCCGTCGGCGCGCTGCCTGGCCGGGCGGCCGGTTCGCTGCGCGCCCAGCTGGCCCGCACCCCCGGCGCCGTCGTCGACGACCTGGGCGTGCGCATCGCTGCCGGGCCGCTGTCGCTGATGGTCGCCGGCACCAGCACCCGGGACGGCGGCAGCGGCACCTACCTGCTCGCCGGCACGGTCACCCTCGACGCGCTGGCCACCGCCGCGCGCCAGATCCAGGAGGCAGGCCGTTGACCGGCTCGGACACCGTCATCGCCACCCACGGGTTGCGCAAGGTCTACGGCAGCGGGCGGGGGGCGGTGCGGGCGGTCGACGGCATCGACCTCGACGTCCGGGCCGGCGACGTCTACGGCTTCCTCGGTGCCAACGGCTCGGGCAAGACCACCACGGTGCGCATGCTGCTGGGCCTGGTGCTGCCCACCGCCGGCACGGTCGAGGTGCTCGGCCGGCCCATCCCGGGGGCCGCGCGCGAGGTGCTGCCCCAGGTCGGCGCCCTCATCGAGCACCCGGCCGCCTACGGGCACCTCTCCGCGACGGCGAACCTGTCGCTGTTCGACGCCGCCGGCCCGGGCGGGGCCCGGCGCACCCGGCGCGCGCGGATCGCCGAGGTGCTCGACCAGGTAGGCCTCGGCGGGGTGGGCAAGCGGCCGGTGCGCGGGTTCTCCCTCGGCATGCGCCAGCGGCTCGGCCTGGCCGGGGCGCTGCTGCGCCGTCCGGCGCTGCTCGTGCTCGACGAGCCGACCAACGGGCTGGACCCGCAGGGCATCCACGAGATCCGCACCCTGCTGCTGGACCTCAACCGCACCGGGACGACGGTCTTCCTCTCCAGCCACCTGCTGGCCGAGATCGAGCAGCTGGCCACCCGCGTCGGGGTGCTCGACCGGGGCCGCGTGGTGCTGCAGGACGACCTGGCCACCCTGACCGCGCCCACCGGCGCCACCGTGGTCGACACGCCCCGGGCGGGCCGGGCCCGCGAGGTGCTGGGGGACCGGGTGCTGTCGGGCGCCGGCGACCGGCTGGTGGTGAGAGGCAGCGAACCGGCCGAGGTGAACGCGGTGCTGGTCGGGGCCGGTGTGCCCGTGCACGGGCTCGCGCTGCAGCGCCCCACCCTGGAGGAGGTCGTGCTCGCCGCGGCGGCCGGCTCGGGTGACCGGGTCCAGGCCGGGGTGGCCGCGTGATCGCCGTCGAGCTGCGCAAGCTGTTCCGCCGGCCGCGCACCTGGATCACCATCGCGCTGCTGAACAGCCTGCCGGTCCTGGTGGCCGTGCTGCTGGAGCTCACCGACCTGGCGCCGCGACCGGGGGAGGGGCCGGCGTTCCTGTCCGCCGTCCTCACCAACGGCACGCTCTTCCCGCTGGCCGCACTGGCGATCGTGCTGCCGCTGTTCCTGCCGATCGCCGTCGCGGTGGTGGCCGGGGACGCGGTGGCCGGCGAGGCGCAGGGCGGCACGCTGCGCTACCTGCTGGCCCGCCCGGCCGGCCGCACCCGGCTGCTGGTGGCCAAGCTGGTCGCGGTCATCGCGTTCGTGCTGGTCACGGTGCTCGTCGTGGCCGCGGTCGGCTACCTGGTGGGGACGACGCTCTTCGAGGTGCAGTCGGTCGGGGCCACCACGGCGCTGTCGGGCAGCACCCTCAGCCCCGAGCAGGTCGCCTGGCGCACGGTGCTCTCGATCGGCTACGTCACCGTCTCGATGCTGGGGGTCGCGGCGTTCGCGCTGTTCTTCTCCACGCTGACCGACTCGCCCCAGCTGGCGACGCTCGGCGCGCTGGCGGTGCTCATCGGCTCGTCGCTGCTGTTCACCCTCGACGCGGCGTCGTCCATCGCCCCCTACCTGCCCACCCGCTACTGGCTGAGCTTCGTCGACTTCTTCCGCGACCCGATCCTGTGGCGGGACGTGCTGCGCGGGCTGGGGCTGCAGGCGGTCTACGTCGTGGTGCTGCTGGGCGCCGCGTGGGCCAACTTCACGACGAAGGACGTCACCTCGTGAGGATCTCGGCGTGCCTGCTGCGCGGTGCCGCCGGGGAGTGCGCAGCCGGCACGCCGGGACGACCTACGGTCAGGACGTGCGGATCAGCCCGGTGGAGCTCGACGGCGTCGTGGCGGGGGACATCGACCTCGCGTTCCGGCGGTGGGACCGGCCGCGGGTGCTGGTCGGCACCCGCATGCGCACCCGCGTGGGGCTGGTCGAGGTCACCTCGGTCGACGAGGTCGACCCCGACACCCTGACCGAGGACGACGCCCGCCGCGCCGGCGCCCGCGACCTCGCCGCCCTGCAGCGCGGGCTGGCGGCCGACCCCGACCGGCCGGTGTTCCGGGTGGGCGTCCGCTTCGCCGGTGAGGACCCGCGGGCCGTGCTGCGGCGCACCCCGCCCACCGCCGAGGAGGTGGCCGCGCTGCGGGCCCGGCTCGACCGGCTGGACCGTGCGTCGTCCGTCGGGCCGTGGACGGCGGCCACGCTGGCGATCATCGACGCCCACCCCGAGCGCCGGGCCCCAGAGCTGGCCGAGGAGCTGGGCCGCCCCACCCCGGAGTTCAAGCGCGACGTGCGCAAGCTCAAGGAGCTGGGGCTCACCGAGTCCCTCGACATCGGCTACCGGCTCTCGACCCGCGGCGCGGCGGTGGTCGACGCAGCGCTGCGCGCGGCGGGGCAGCCGGTGCCCGAGCGGGCCGCGCCGCCGGCCGGCACCCCGCTGCCCAGCCTGGGCGCGCCGGCCACCCGGGCGCTGCGGGCCGCCGGGCTCACCACGTTGGAGGCGGTGGCCGCCGTCCCGGAGGCCGACCTGCTCGCGCTGCACGGGGTGGGCCCGATCGCGGTGACCCGCCTCCGCACCGCGCTGGGGCGCTGAACCGGGGAGTTCTCTGTGAACCGGAGTTGCACCTACCCGCGACCGGGGGTAGCAAGAAGTTGCCGATAGCAACCACTTCTGGAGGGTGCGACATGTGCGGAATCGCGGGCTGGGTCTCCTTCGACGACGACCTGCGGCAGCAGCGGGCCACGGCGCAGGCGATGGTCGACACGATGGCCTGCCGGGGCCCCGACGACGAGGGTCTCTACCTGCGCCGGCACGTCGCGCTGGGGCACCGGCGGCTCGCCGTCATCGACGTCGCGCACGGCCGCCAGCCGATGGCGCTCTCGTCGTCGGGTGCGCTGGGCGCCGGGCCCGAGGCCGACCGGGTGGCCGACGACGAGCTGGCCATCGTGTACTCCGGTGAGGTCTACGACGCACCGGAGCACCGGGCGGCGCTGGGCGGCCGCTTCGACACCGCCAGCGACACCGAGGTCGTGCTGCGGGCCCACCGCGCCGGCCTGGGCCGCGACCCGCGCGAGGTGGTCGCCGGCTTCAACGGCATGTTCGCCTACGCCCTCTGGGACGCCCGCCGCGAGGAGCTGCTGCTCGTCCGCGACCGGCTCGGCGTCAAGCCGCTCTACTACCACCCGACCCCGGGCGGCGTGCTCTTCGGCTCGGAGCCCAAGGCGGTGCTGGCCCACCCCGCCGTCCGCCGCGTGGTCGACGCCGCCGGGCTGCGGCAGGTGTTCGGCATGGTGGCCGACCCCGCGCACACCCCGTTCGCCGGGCTGCGCGAGGTGCCGCCCGGCCACGTCGTCCGGGTGAGCCGCGCCGGCGTCCAGGAGCTGCGCTACTGGCAGCTGGAGTCCACGCCGCACACCGACGACGTCGACGCCACGGTGGCCCGGGTGCGGGAGATCCTCGACGACACGGCCCGCCGGCAGCTCGTCGCCGACGTCCCGCTCTGCACGCTGCTGTCCGGCGGCCTGGACTCCTCGGCGCTGACCGCGCTGGCCGCCCGGCAGCTGGCCGAGGCCGGCCAGGGTCCGGTGCGCTCGTTCTCCGTCGACTTCGCCGGCAACGACACCGACTTCGTGCCCGACGAGGTGCGCGCCACCCCCGACGCCCCCTACGTGCGCGACGTGGCCGCCCACGTGGCCAGCGACCACACCGACGTCGTCCTGGACGACGGTCGGCTGCTGGACGACACGGCCCGCGACGCCGTGCTGCGGGCCCGGGACATCCCGGGCATGGGCGAGATCGACACCTCGCTGTACCTGCTCTTCGGTGCGGTGCGGGCCAGCTCGACGGTGGCCCTGTCCGGCGAGAGCGCCGACGAGGTCTTCGGCGGGTACATCGACTTCCACGACCCGGCCGCGGTCGGGGCGGGCACCTTCCCGTGGCTGGCCGGGCGCATGGTCGGGGGCACCCATCCCGGTGACCTGCTGCACGAGCGGGTGGCCAAGGAGCTCGACCTGCGCGGGCACGTCGACGACGCCTACCGGCGGACCATGGCCGAGGTGCCACGGCTGCCCGGCGAGACCGGCCACGACGCGCGGATGCGCGAGGTCTCCTACGCCTACCTGACCCGGTTCCTGCCCGTGCTGCTCGACCGCAAGGACCGCATGAGCATGGCGGTGGGCCTGGAGGTGCGGGTGCCCTTCTGCGACCACCGGCTGGTGCAGTACGTCTTCAACACCCCCTGGCACCTCAAGACCTTCGACGGCCGGGAGAAGAGCCTGCTGCGGGCGGCCACCGCCGACCTGCTGCCGCGCTCGGTGGTGGAGCGGGTCAAGAGCCCCTACCCCTCGACCCAGGACCCGCGGTACGGCGCGGGCATCGCCGACCGCTTCGCCGCGCTCGCCGCCGACCACGGCGCACCGCTGGCCGACCTGGTCGACCTCGACGCCGGCCGGGACGCGCCGCGGATGGTGCAGGACCGGTTGCTGTTCGTCGACCGCTGGCTGCGCGAGTACGACGTGGACGTCCAGCTGTAGGTCGTCAGGACGACAGGCGGGCGCAGTCGGCCGGGCCCAGGTCGACCGGCTGCCCCGCTGCCAGCTCGGCGAGCACCATGCCCTGCACCAGGGGGTCGGTGGGCAGCTGACCGTGGGCCACGGTGCTGTCGGCGCACACCGACTGCACGGTGATGTTGAGCGCGCCGTCGAGCTCGGCGGACGACGGCGGGGTGACCGTCTGGTCGTCGTCGGTCCAGATCGACACCCAGGTGGGGCCGGTCGGCGTCTCGTCCCCGGCGTTCAGCCGGCGCAGCAGCTCGCTGCCGGTGGTCAGCTGCTGGCAGGCCTGCGGGCACTGGTCGGGGGCCAGCGAGGAGCCGAGGTCGGCGATCGTCGTCCCGTGGTGCGGGGAGCCCAGGGTGAGCACGCGGCGGGCCTGCGCGGCGCCGCCGTCGGCGGCCCACAGCCGGGCGACCACCCCGCCGGCGGAGTACCCGACCACGTCCACGCTGGTGGCCCCGGTGCGGGCCAGCGCGAGGTCGACGGCGTCGCCCAGGACGTCGGCCGCGGCCCCCAGGTCGCCGGTGCCCGCACCGGGCAGCGGGACGACGGCGGCGTCCCGCCCGGCCGCGGTCAGCACGTCGGCCAGCTGTTGCAACCCCGTCGTGGACCCGCCGTAGCCGGGGACCAGCAGCACCGGGCCCGGGTCGCCCTGGCTGACCGGCTCCTCGGTGGTCGTCGCCAGCCGGGGGACCACGACCGCGGCGACGACGGCGACCACGCCCACCACGAGCGCGGCCAGTGCGGCGAGCAGGAGTCGGCGGCGGGCGGGGGCGAGGCCGGCGAGCATTCCTCCACTGTCCCTGGTGAACTGGGCGCGTGCCGCCGTACCTGTCCCGGGAGGAGTACTTCACGGCCTGGGCGCAGTGGCACGGCGGCACCGACCCGCGGCGCTCCCCGGTCGTGCAGGGCTGGCTGACCCTCGCGCACACCCTGGCCCGGCCGCTGGCCGGGACGTCGCCGCTGGTCGCGACCCTGGTGGGGTTGGCGGTCGCCGGCGCCGCCGTCGCGCCGGCCGCGGCCGGGGGGCCGTGGCTGCTGCTGGCCGGTGCGCTGGTGGGTGCCTCGGGGCTGCTGGACTCCCTCGACGGCGCGCTGGCCATCGCCGGTGGCCGGGCGACCCGCCGGGGGTACGTGCTCGACTCCGCCGTCGACCGGCTCACCGAGGTCGGCTACGCGACGGCGCTGTGGGTCGCCGGCGCCCCCGGTTGGCTGGCCGTGGTCTTCGGCGCCCTGTGCTGGTTCCCCGACTACCTGCGGGCCCGGGCCGGGCAGGCCGGCGTCGACGAGACCGGCGCCATCTCGGTGTGGGAGCGGCCGGCCCGGGTGGCCGTGGTCGCGATGACCCTCGTCGGTGCCGGGGTGGTGAGCGGCGCCGCCGGGCTGGCGGAGCTGGTCGTGCTGCTCGGCGCGGCCGCCGGGGCGCTCCTCGGCGCGGTCGGCAGCGGGCAGTTGGCGGTGCAGCTCCGTCGCGCCCTGGGGTGAACCGGGCCGTTACGCTCGGGTGAACCCTGGGCGACCCCGAGCCCGAACGCGGGTTCGTACCCTCGCCGTCGAACCCCTGGAGCCCCACCGTGCCCGTCGTCGTGACCGGTTCGATCGCCACCGACCACCTGATGACCTTCCCGGGCAAGTTCGCCGAGCAGTTCGTCGAGGGCCAGATGGCGAACGTGTCGCTGTCGTTCCTGGTCGACGACCTCGTGCAGCACCGCGGTGGTGCCGGGGCGAACATGGCCTACGGGATGGGCCTGCTCGGCCTCTCGCCGGTGCTGGTCGGGTCGGTCGGCTCGGACTTCGACGACTACGAGGCCTGGTTGCAGCGGCACGGGGTGGACACCCGCTCGATCCGGTGGTCGGAGGTCAAGCACACCGCCCGGTTCACCTGCACCACCGACGCCACGAACAACCAGATCGCGTCGTTCTACTCCGGTGCCATGGCCGAGGCCTCCCAGATCGAGCTCGCCCCGGTGGCTGCCCGGGTCGGGGCACCCGACCTGGTGGTGGTGGGCCCCAACGACCCGACCGCGATGGTGCGGCACACCGAGGAGTGCCGCGAGCGCGGCTACCCGTTCCTGGCCGACCCGTCCCAGCAGCTGGCCTGGGCCGACGGCGAGATGATCCGCACCCTGGTGCGCGACGCCGACCTGCTGTTCACCAACGAGTACGAGGCGGCCCTGCTCAAGCAGAAGACCGGCTGGAGCCACGAGGAGGTGCTCGACGAGGTCGGCACCTGGGTCATCACCCGCGCGGCGAAGGGGGTCCGCGTGGAGGGCCGCGACGCCGAGCCGATCGAGGTCATCGCCGTCCCCGAGACCAAGCCGGTCGAGCCCACCGGCGGTGGTGACGCCCTGCGTGCCGGGTTCGTCGCCGCCCGGCAGTGGGGGCTGGGCATCGAGCGCGCCACCCAGGTGGGCTCGGCGGTGGCCACCGCCGCCGTCGAGGTCATCGGCACCCAGGAGTACGACCTGCCCCGGGGCTCGTTCCTGGAGCGCTTCGCCTCCGCCTTCGGTGCCGACGCCGCCGACGAGGTGGCCCCGCACCTGCCGGGCTGATGGCGGGCCTCAGGGCCGAGGTGCGACCACGACCATGCCCGCGGCGACTGCGGCGGCCGCCAGTTCGGCGTCGTAGGTGATCAGGTGGGTGGCACCCAGCCGCAGTGCGACGGCGAGGTGCACCGCGTCCTGCGATCGGAGCCGACCCGGGAGGGTGGGCGCGGTCAGCAGGTCCCCGCGGGTCACGTCCACGAGCGACACGTTGGCCAGCACGGTCTGCACGATGGCCACCTCGATGTCGCCGGGGTGGCGTCGTGCGGCACAATGCAGCTCGGTGTGCAGGAGCCAGGCAGCGAGCAGTGGACCGTCGGACGCACTCCGCACGAGTTCCTCGGCAAGGGCTGCCGACTCGGGCTCCTCGACGAGCAGCTTCATCGCCGCCGACGTGTCCAGGTAGGCGATCACCAGCGGCCGCGGGTGTCGGCGAGGATCTCGGCCGTCGTGAGCGATGACCGGCTCCGGGGTAGGGACCGGAGGTCCGCGATGTCACCCGTGGCCCGGCGGAGCTGGCCGCGCTCCTCCAGGTCGCGGAGCACGTCGACCGGGGGAGGCGAGATGACGGCGGCCACGACGCCGTTGTTGGTCACCTGGATGGTCTCGCCGGCGGCGACGGCGCGCAGGATCTCGCCGCTGTTGTTCCGCATCTCGCGATGGGTCACGGTGCGCATGTAGCACACCGTAGCACTTCTACCCGCGCAGCGCCTCGCCGATCGAGGGGTCGGCCTGCCAGTCGGCGAAGGGGATCCGGCGGATCTCCTTCAGCTCGCCGATGGTCGACCACTCGTTGCCGCCCAGGCGGGCCAGCGGCCGCAGGCCCTCGATGCGGGGCCGGCCCTCGCGCACCGCGGCGGCGTGTGCGCTGACGTGCACCACCCGGCCGAACACGATCGTCGAGTCGCCGAGGGACAGCGTCGAGTGCAGCGTGCACTCCAGCGTCACCGGGCTCGCGGCGACCCGCTTGACGCCCACCACGTCGCTGTCCTCGAGCACCACACCGGTGTGCTCGGCCTCGTCGTGGTCGGGCGGGAAGTCGGTGCTGGTCGCGTTGACCTGCTCGAAGAGCTCCTCGGGGGTCACGCTGATGGTGAACTCACCGGTCGCCTCGACGTTGGTCAGGCTGTCCTTGCGGCCCACGCTGGTGAACTGCACGACCGGCGGGTCCACGCAGGCCACGGTGTAGAAGGAGTGCGGGGCCAGGTTGTGCACGCCGTCGACCGAGCGGGTGCCCACCCAGGCGATCGGGCGGGGGACGACGACGGAGTTGAGCACCCGGTAGAAGGCCTTGGGGTCCATCTCGGCGGGGTCGAAGGTGGTGCGCTCGTGTGCGGTCACCCGGTCAGTGTGCGGCCCCGCCAGCGCAGCGTCCCACGGTGGTGGCCGAGCACCGACCGGACCAGCAGCACGTCCAGCGCCAGCACGCCCAGCGGGTGGGTGAGGCTGTCGGGCCACACCCGGCCGCCCGTGCGCCGCGCGGTCGCCGCCCGGCCGGCCACGCCGGCGAGGTAGCCCACCAACCCCGCCCGTCCGCCGGCCAGCGGGGGCAGCACCCACACCGCCGCCAGCGCGGCCCCGGCGACGATGCTGCCCGCCGGGGACCCGCCCAGGGCCGACCACAGCGACTTCTCGTACCCGGCGGCGAGCTCGGCAGCGCCGGCGTACATGCGGGTGCGGGCCGAGGCCGACCCGTCGACCACGACACCGCGACCACCCGACCGCTTCACCGCCCGCAGCAGGGCGATGTCCTCGAGCACCTCGCCACGCACCGCCCCGTGGCCGCCGGCCCGCTCGTAGGCCACCCGCCGGACGACGAGGAACTGGCCGTTCGCCGCCGCCATCGACGGCCGACCGGGCCCCTCGGCCAACCGCAGCGGGAGGGTGGTGGCCCACAGCCACTGCTGCAGCGGCTGCACCAACCGCTCGACGGGCGTGACCGCCAGCTGCCGGGGCCAGGGCGACACCAGGTCGAGGCGGTGGGCGTCGAGCAGGGCGACCGCGCCGGCCACGGCGTGCGGGGCCAGCCGCACGTCGGCGTCGACGAACACCAGCACGTCGACGTCGTCGGCCTCGGCGGCGCCCCGCGCGCAGGCGTTCGGTTTGCCCAGCCACCCCGGGGGCGGCGGAGGTGCGGCCAGCACGCGCGCGCCGTGCGCGGCGGCCACGGCGGCGGTGCCGTCGGTGGAGCCGTCGTCGACGACCACGACGTCGAGGCGGGGGACACCGGTCTGCCCGGTCAGCGCATCGAGGCAGGGACCCAGCTGGTGGGCCTCGTCGCGCGCCGGGACGACCACCCGCACCCGCGCGGCGGTGGCCGGCGGGTCCGCCGGTGGGGTGCGCAGCAACCGGGCGTTGACGGCGGCGTGCACCGCCCCGGCCACCGCGGCACCCGCGAGCACCCCCTGCACCCGCCGCACCCGCCGCCTTCCTCGCGCCGTCATGTGGTGCTCAGGACCCAGAACCGGGCTGGAGCGGGTCCTGGGCGTCGTGCGACGGCCCCCGGGCGGCGGGTGTGCTGGTGGGGGGGACCTGCCGGCGGTGGTGCAGCGCGAGGGCGACCAGGACCGGAGCGCTCACCACGACGCCCCAGACCGCAGACCCGGGCAGGTCCAGCCAGACGGCGTGGGCCAGTGCGCCACCGAGCACCATCCAGGCCAGCGCCACCAGCGGCGCGTGGTCGTCCAGCGCCGCCGGCTGCCCGGCCACCAGCAGGTCGAGCGCGGTCATGAGCACCACCCCGGCCAGGAGCCAGCCGGCGAGGTTGGTCAACGGCACCGTGTCGATGCCGGGCAGGCCGGGGGAGGGGTGCGCCCACGTCCAGTACCCGGCCTGCACGAGCTGGGGGTCCAGGACGACGTCCCACGCGGCGAACACGGAGGCGGCCACGGCGACCCGCCCCGCGCGGGGGCCCGGCACCAGCCGCGCGGCCAGCAACCAGCTGGGCCACACCATCATCAGCCAGGCCAGCGGCACCAGGAACGGGACGCCCAGCAGCGTCGGGCCCAGGGTGTCGCTGTAGGTGTAGCTGCCGTAGGGGAACCCGGTGGCCAGGCCCACCGACTCGAACACCACCGACGCCAGCACGGTGAGCCCGGCGACGGTCGCCCCGGTGCGCCACCCGCGGGACAGCCCCGCGTGCAGCACGGTCAGCGCCGAGCCCAGCAGCACGATGGTCCAGCTGACCGCGTCGCGGGCCCCGCCGTCGACGAGCGGGTAGGCGATCGCGGTGCCCAGCAGGGCGGCGGTTAGGGCCCAGGGCACCCGGGCCGCCGCGGACGGGATCGAGCTCACCGGCGCAGAAGGCGGCTCAGCGCGCGCACCCGGTCTCCGCGGTCGGCCAGCACGGTGCGGGCCGCCGTCCGGCCGCTGTTGCCGCTGACGCCGCCGCCGGGATGGGTGGAGGCGCCGGCGAGGTAGAGCCCGGAGAGCCCCGGTACCCGGTGGCCGGACAGCGCAGGCGTGGGCCGGAAGGCGAACATGGAGGCCAGCGACATCTCCACGTGCATCACGTTGCCGCGGGGCAGCCGCAGCTCGCGCTCCAGCTCGAGGGGAGTCTGGATGTACAGCCGCTGCACCGAGTCGGCGAACCCGGGTGCGAACCGGTCGACGGCGTCGACCAGGCGGGCGGCCTCGGCCTCGGCGATCGCGTCCCAACCGCGGCCTTCGCCGAGGGTGTAGGGGTACCACTGGCCCCAGATGGTGACCACGTGCTGGCCGGGCGGGGCGAGGGTGTCGTCGCTGGCGGAGAAGCTCATCGCCAGCGGCACCGGCTCGCGGGGCAGGTCCCCGGCCTGCCAGTCGCCGTGCGCGCGGGCCAGCACCGCACGGTCGGTGCACAGCAGTTGCAGTCCCTGCAACGAGTCGGCCGGGTCGACGCCGGGGTAGGCCGGCAGCGCGTCGGTCAGGCAGCGGACGACGAGGCCGAAGCCGTTGCCCAGCGGGGGATCGGCGTCGCGCAGCGCGGGGGGCGCGTGCTCGCCGGCGATGGCGCGGGTGGCCCCCACGTGGCAGGCGGCGACCACGGTGCCGGCCGCGATGCGCCGTCCGGACTGCAGGACGACGCCGGTGACCCGACCGTCGCCGACCAGGAGCGAGGCGGCGCCGTCGCCGAGGGTGACCCGACCGCCGTGGGCCTCGAGCTTGCGCCGGAGCGCCGCGGTCAACCCGCCGGAACCGCCGACCGGGTGACCGGGCGGGGTGGTGTGCAGCAGGGCCGCCCAGCCGACCATGGCCGCCGTCCCTGGTTCGGACATGGGCGGCCCGGACTGCGCGCCGAACCAGGCCAGCGCCGCCTTGAGCCGCTCGCTGGTGAACCACTTGTCCAGCAGCGCGTCGCCCGAGCCGAGGAAGTCGGTGGCGAGCTCGCCGCCGGAGGTGCGGGCGCGGCCCTTCGCGGGGGCACCCAACGGCCACAGGTGCCGCGCCAACCGGCCGGGGCTGGGCCGGTCGCCGAAGGCCCGCACGATGCGCTCGCTGCGCGGTCCCCACACCTCGACGAAGCGCCGGTAGGCCGTGGCGTCGGCGGACCCGCAGGCGGCCTCGATCGAGGCGCAGGTGGCGTCCAGGTCGACGGAGAAGACCAGCGGCCGGCCGTCGGGGCCGTCGCAGCCCGGCTGGGGGGCCGGGGCGAAGCCCCACGGGTCGCAGTCGACGTAGCGCAGGCCGTGGTCGGCCAGGCCCAGCTCCTCGACGATGCCCGAGTGCCGCACGATCACGTGCGCGCTGGAACCGCGGTCGACCCGCACCCCGGGCCAGCGCTCGACGGTGGAGACCGCACCGCCGAGGACCTCGTCGGCCTCCACGACCTCGACCTGCAGGCCCGCGACGGCCAGGTGGCAGGCGGCGACCAGCCCGTTGTGCCCGGAACCGACGACGACGGCGTCGGTCACGTGGCCGGGGACCCGATCGGCAAGCGGGCGCCGAGGATGGCGAAGGGACGGGCGTCGCCGGGGAAGTGGTGGTTGCGGGCCAGGTCGACGAAGCCGTCGGCCCGGTAGAGCCGGAAGGCCTTGGTGTCGGCGTCGGGTGTGGACAGCAGGGCGGCCGGGTGCGGCAGGTCGCGCACCAGGGCGTGCAGCAGCTGCCGACCCAGGCCCTGGCTCTGGTGGTCGGGGTCGACGTGCAGTTCGCAGACCTCGAACCCGCCGGGCAGCCAGCGCTTGGCCGTGCGCCGGTCCAGGGCGTGCTTGACCTGGTCGTGCCACCACTGCCCGGGTGCCACCAGGTAGCCGTAGCCGAACCCGACCAGGTGCTCGCCGTCCGGCCCGCCGGCGAAGGCCCCGACGGCGCGGAACCCGGGGCGGTCGGTGTGCTGGACGGCGTAGCCGTACCGGCCGGCCACGACCGACTCTCCGTACCCCATGGCGCGGCCGTAGATCGCGAGCGCCTCGTGCAGGTGCTCGCGCATCCACGCGGTGGGCAGCTCGGTCACCCGGGTGGTCGGTGCACTCATGCGGCGCGCTCCATGGGGTGATCCTCCCACCGGTGCGCCCATCCGGTCAGCCGGCGTCAGCCCGCATCGACCTCGGCCGCGGTGCCGGCGGTGATGCGCAGCAGCTCGTCGTAGGTCGTCGGGAAGACGGTGTGCGGGTGCCCGGCGGCGGCCCACACCTGCGGGTGCCGGGCCAGGGTGATGTCGACCACGGTGCCGATCGGCTCGGGGTGCCCGACCGGCGCGACCCCGCCGATGGCCTGCCCGGTGTGCTCGCGCACGAAGGCGGCGCTCGCCTTGGTGAGCTCCGGGACGCCGAGCAGCGCGGCCACCTTGGCGGTGTCGACGCGGTGCGCGCCGCTGGTGAGCACCAGCACCGGGTTCCCGTCGACCTCGAACACCAGGCTGCTGGCGATGGCCCCCACCTCGACCCCGAGGGCGTCGGCGGCCTGCTGCGCGGTGCGGGCGCTCTCGGTCAGGTGCTGCACCTCACCGGTCGCCCCCGCGTCCCGCAGGACGCGCTGCACGTGGGCCACCATCGGGTGCTCGGTCGACGTCACGACGTGATCGTCGCACCATCACCGACGTGCGCCAGTGCCCACCTCTTGTTCGCACTTCGGCGGCAACTGCGAATACGATGGGCGGGTGTTCGCAGATGGGGAGGGGTGGCCCGCGCTCGGGAGCCGTGAGGTGCCGTGGCGCCCTGGGTTGCCCGACGACGTGGTGCCCCGTGCCGTCCGGCTCCGGCACGCCGGCCCCTACCGCGCCGCGGTCGTGCCGACCATCAACGGGCGCACGCCGCAGGTGTCCCGCGACGTGCTGCGGGGCGCGGAGGACGCTGCCGCGGAGATCGCCCGCTTCGACACCCGCATGGGTGCCGAGGTGGCCCCGTTCGCCGCGGTGCTGCTGCGCACCGAGTCGGCGTCCTCCTCACGCATCGAGCAGCTGACCTCGGGGGCCCGCGCGATCGCCGTCGCCGAGCTCGGCTCGCCCTCGACGCGCAACGCCGAGGCCGTGGTGGGGAACGTCGCCGCGATGCAGGCCGCGCTCGACCTCGCCGACGCGCCCAGCCCGGCGGCCGTGCTGGCCATGCACCACGCCTTGCTGCACGACACGGAGCCGGCGATCGCCGGCCGGTGGCGCAGCGAGCAGGTATGGGTCGGCGGCACCTCCTACGGCCCGCACGAGGCCGAGTACGTCGCCCCGGTCGCCGCCGACGTCCCCGACCTGGTCGCCGACCTCACCCAGTTCGCCGTGCGCACCGACCTCGCGCCGCTGGTGCTGGCGGCCGTGGCGCACGCGCAGTTCGAGACCATCCACCCGTTCCCCGACGGCAACGGCCGCACCGGCCGCGCGCTGGTGCACTGCCTGCTCCGCCACCACGGCGTCACGCGGGCGGTGACGGTCCCGGTGTCGGCCGGCCTGCTCGTCGACGTCGCGGGCTACTTCGACGCGCTGACCGCCTACCGGCAGGGCGACCTCGACCCCGTCGTCGGGGCGTTCACCCGGGGCACCCTGGCCGCCATCACGAACGCCACCGAGCTGGTCGAGCAGCTGCGCGCCGTGCGGGCGGGCTGGGGCGACGTCGTCCGGGCGCGCTCGGACGCCACCGCGTGGCGGCTGGCCGACCTGCTGGTCCGCCAGCCGGTGGTCGACGCCGCGGCGGTCGTGCGCGAGCTCGGCGTGCCCGCGCAGAACGTCCCTCGGGCCATCGCCCCCCTCGAGGCGGCCGGCGTCGTCAGCGAGTTCACCGGCCGGCGCCGCAACCGCATGTGGCAGGCCCGCGAGGTGCTCGATGCGCTCGACGCCTTCGCGGCCCGGGCCGGCCGGCGCCGTTGACCCTCGGCCGCGGTCGGGCAGACTCGCCCCATGCAGTCGCACACCTCCAGTGCCCGGGACGGCGACGACGACGCCGGGTCGGCCGTCCGGCAGCCGCCGAGCTGGGAGCCCCCGGACAACGAGGTCCCGGCTGGGGTGCCGTCGGTCGGACTGCTGGCCCGCACCGACGACGTCGCCATCAGCTGGGTCGGGGCCCAGGTCTACTCCACCGGGGTCGCCTTCGACCTCGTGATCACCGCGCGCACGTCGATCGACGCGCTGCACGAGCACGTGTTCGGCGGCCGCCGGGGGCGGGGCCTGCTGCTCGGCATCGAGTTCGCCGACGGGCGCCGGGGCACCCTGCACGGCGAGGGGGACGTGGTGCTGCACGGTCGGGGCGGGAGCGGTGGCAACCGCAGCGTGCACCAGTCCTACTGGCTGAACCCGGTGCCGCCCCCCGGGCCGCTGACCGTCGTCGTCCTCGCCCCGGGCCTGGGCGTCGCGGAGACACGTACGGAGCTCGACGGCGGGGCCTTCGCCGCCGCAGTGCCCGACGTCCGGGAGCTCTGGCCCTGGGTCCCCGAGGAGGCCGACCCGGGCCTCGCCGAGCCCGAGCTCGACCTCCCTGCGGACAGCTGGTTCAGCGGACCCCGGGCCTGAGCCGACGGATGAACGGGCTGGCCAGCGCCGGCTGGCCACGAACATCGGGATGAAGGCCCGGACGCGCCGGCGCTCGGTGCGGTCGACCCGAACACTGTGCAGCAGCAGGGCGAAGCAGCCCATCGACACCACCGCGCGCACCCAGACGACGGCCCGTGCGCGGTGCCCACCGCCGGCCATCGACGGAAGTGTCGGTGGGCCGTGGTGTGCTCCCTCCGTCCGGGGGAACACGTGTTCGAGCCCCGGCTTGACGGCCGGGTGCGGACATGGTGTTCTCGTCGTGTTCGAACGCGCGTTCGAACTGGTCGTTGGGGGAGGCGGTGGCTGCGATGAACCAGGTGCTGGTCGGTGCAGGGGGTTGCACGGTGGAGGAGGTGCTGGTCGAGCGGGGCACGGCTGGGCCGGTGCGGTTCTGGCGGGGGCAGGGGCGGTACGAGGTCGGCCAGCTGGTCGAGCACCGGGCCGAGGTCGACCGCCAGGTGTGGCGGGTCGAGGCGGTCCGGGCCGGCCGGTCGCGCACCACGTTCGCAGGGGTGTTCGACCTCGCGTGGGAGCCGTTCGACGACCGCTGGACGCTCGTGCGGGTGCACGACTGATGGGCGCGGTCCGGGTCCTCTCGCCCAGTCAGCTCGCTCTCACCCCGCCGCTGCCGCCGGCCGCGGCCCAGCTGCTCGGCCAGGCCCACCGGGGGCTGGCGGAGGCCCAGGCCACGCCCGACGCAGGATGGCGTTACGCCACCGCCCACCTGGCCGCGCTGCGCGGGGCCGCCGCGGTGCTGGCCGCGCGCACCCGGCCCGAGCCGGGGCGTCGCCGCCCCCGCAGCGCCTGGGTGCTCATCGGCCAGGTGGCCCCCGAGCTGGGGGAGTGGGCGGCCTTCTTCGCCGCCGGCGCCGCCAAGCGGGCGGCCGCCGAGGCCGGGTTGTCCTCCGCGGTCACCGAGCGGGAGGCCGACGACCTGGTCCGCGACGCGGGGGCCTTCCTGGCCGTCGTCGAGGTCGCCCTGGGGCGGTCGGCGGGGGAGGCGACCCCTCGCGCAGACGCAGGGCCCGGTCCGGGGCTGCCCGGGTCGTCGTCGGGTCCACCCGTGGCGCGCCCGGCGGCGCCGGTGATGCCGCTCCGCCGGCCGTGAACGACGACCGGGCCGACGACGGTCCTCCGACGTTGCCGATCCGGCACCGTTCCTTGCCCCCGGTGCCGCCGCCGCGCAGGGTCGTCGCATGGCCACCCCGCACACTGCGCACGACCACGGCAGCGACCACCAGCACCCGAACGACCCCGAGCAGGAGCACCAGCACGGGCACCAGCACGGCGGGGGCGACCAGCGCAACGCCTGGTCCGAGACCGACCCCGCCCTGTGGTTCACCGAGAGCTTCTGGGACGACCGCTACCGCGAACGCCCCATCTGGTCCGGCAACGCCAACCAGCGCCTGGTCGAGACCGCCACCGACCTGACGCCCGGGCGCGCGCTCGACGTGGGCTGCGGTGAGGGTGGCGATGCCCTGTGGCTGGCCGCCCGGGGCTGGCAGGTCACCGCCACCGACGTCTCGCCGGTCGGCCTCGAGCGGGCCCGGCAGGCCGCCGAGGCCGCCGGGGTGGCCCACGCCATCACCTGGGAACACGCCGACGGCCGCAGCGACTGGACCCCGGCGCCGGCGGCCTACGACCTGGTCACCGTGTCCTTCGTGCAGTTCCCCCGGCACGAGCTGGTGGCCTTCCACCGCAAGCTGGCCGCCGCGGTCGCCCCCGGCGGCACCCTGCTGATCACTGCCCACCACGCCGACAGCCACGCCGGCGAGGGCACGCCGTTCACCGCCGACCTGTTCGCCACCGCCGCCGAGATGGCCGCCGGGCTCGACCTGGACGACTCCTGGGAGGTCAGCGCCACCGACCCCACCCGCGACGCCGTGTTCCCGCCGGGACCCGACGGCCAGCTCATGACCGTCCGGGACGCGGTGCTGCGCGCCACCCGGCGGCGCTGACGCCGGCGCCGGGGCGGGGAGCGGTGTCGTCGCCCCCGGCCCCGGCGCCGTCTAGGGTCGCCAGGGTGCCGCAGTCCGAGAACCCGTCGCCCGGCTCGACCGGGAGCACCGAGCCCCCGGTCCGCACCGCCGCCGCCTGGGCCGCCCTCGACCCGCTGGTGGGGGGCGCCCCGCTGCAGGTGCTCGACGTCGGCGGCGGCGCCGGGGTGTTCGCCGTCCCGCTGGCCCAGCTCGGCCACACCGTCACCGTCGTCGACACCTCCGCCGACGCGCTCGCCACCCTGCGCCGCCGGGCCGACCTGGCCGGCGTCGCCGAGCGGGTCCGGGGCGTGCAGGGCGACGCCGACCAGCTCGGTGACGTCCCCGCCCCCGGCGGCGGGTACGACCTGGTGCTCGTCCACGCCCTCCTCGAGGTGGTCGACGACCCGGCGGCCACCCTCGCCGGCATCGCCGCGGTCACCCGTCCCGGCGGGCACGTCAGCGTCATCGCGGCCAACCGGGCCGGGGCCGTCCTCGCGCGGGCGCTGGGTGGCCACCCCGTCGAGGCCCGCGCCCTGCTCGGTGACCAGGACCCCGCACCGTCCCGGTCCCGCACCCGACCCGCCCGGCGCCGGTTCGACCCCGACGAGCTGCTCGGCCTGGTCCGCGCGGCCGGTTGCACGGCCAGTGGCTGGCGGGGGGTGTCCGTCGTCGCCGACCTGCTCGAGGCCACCTCGGGGGCCGACCCGGCGGCGTTGCGCCGCCTCGAGCTGGACCTGGCCGGCACGTCGCCCTACCGCGACGTCGCGACCGGGCTGCACGTCGTCGCCACCCGCACCGCCGGGCAGCCGTGACGCTGCCCGCCGACCTGCACCGCCCCGAGTACGGCGCGCGCACCCTCGTCGACGTGCTGCCGTCGGTGGCCGCCGCCCTCGGCGTGCCCGGTCCCGACCCGCTCGGGCTGGCGCAGGTCCTCGGGGACGCCCGCCGCGTCGCGGTGCTGCTCGTCGACGGACTCGGCGCCGACCTGGTGCGGGCCCACGCCGCGACCGCCCCGGTCCTCGCCGGCCTGGCCACCCCGGTCGGCGACCTGCAGGCGCCCTGCCCCAGCACCACCCCGGTCAGCCTCACCAGCCTCGGCACCGGGCTGCCGCCGGGCAGCCACGGCGTGCTGGGCTTCGTCACCGACGTGCCCGGCGCCGACCGACCGATCACCCACACGCAGTGGACCGACGACCCCGACCCGGTCACCTGGCAGGCCCGGTCCACGGTGTTCCAGCGGGTGGCGGCCGCGGACGTCCCGAGCACCGTGGTGGGTCCCTACGCCTACGCCACGTCCGGTCTCACCCGGGCGGCCTACCGCGGCGCGCGCTACGCCCCCGCGGTCAGCCCGGGTGACCTCGCGGCCGGTCTCACCCGCTCCCTCGCCGCCGACCGGCGCGCCCTGGTGTACGGGTACCACGCCGAGCTGGACCTCACCGGCCACGTCCGCGGCGTGGACTCCCCGAGCTGGCGCCAGCAGCTGGCCCACGTCGACCTGCTCGTGGCGCAGGTCCTCGACGCGCTGCCCCCCGACGCCGCCCTCGTGGTCACCGCCGACCACGGCATGCTCGACGTCCCGGCCGACACCCGCCTCGACGTCGACGCCACCCCGACCCTGACCGCCGGGGTGCGGCTGCTGGCCGGGGAGCCGCGCGCCCGCTACGTCCACGCCGTCCCCGGGGCCGAGGCCGACGTCCTCACCGCCTGGCGGGCCGAGCTGGGCGACCGCGCCTGGGTGGTCAGCCGCGACGAGGCCGTGGCCAGCGGCGTGTTCGGTCCGGTGGACGACGCCGTCGTCGCCCGCATCGGCGACGTCGTCGCCCTCGCCCGGGGCACCTGGGCGCTGGTGGCGACTCGGCAGGAGAAGGTCCCCTCGATGCTGGCGGCCTACCACGGCTCGCTGACCGCCACCGAGCTCGCCGTCCCGCTGCTGGTGGCCCGGGGGAGTGCGCTGTGACCGGTCCGTTGCTCACCGTCTGCCGGGGGTGCTGCTGCGGCCGGGCCGAGAAGCACCCCGAGCTCGACCACCGGGCTCAGCTCGCCGCGTTCCGGCGGGGCGGGGCCACGGTCCGGGTGGTCGACTGCCTGGACGCCTGCGAGCGGTCCAACGTGGTCGTGGTCAGCCCCAGCCCGGCCGGGCGGGCCGCCGGGGCGCGACCGGTCTGGCTGGGCGGCATCCTCGACGAGGAGCGCACCGCCGACGTCCTGCAGTGGGTGGCCGACGGCGGCCCGGGCGTGGCCGACCCGCCGGACTTCCTGGACCTGCAGTTCTTCAGCCCGTCCCGCCGCGTGCGCAACGAGGCCCAGCTCTAGCCGACGCCGCCGGGGTGCACGGGGGCCGGGTGCACGGAGACCAGGTGCCAGGTGCGGAACCTGCCCGGGGTGGTCGCTGCGCAGGTGAGGCGGCGGGAATGGGCCGACAACCGGCTGTCCAGCACGACCACCACGTCGCCGTCCGGGCCGGTCATCGTCACCGTCCACCGCTGCGCCCCGTCGGCGTCGGCGCCCGGTGTGGCCACCCCGGTGACCGGCAGATCGGCGACGCCGACCGACCCCAGCTGCTCGCGGGCGAACTGCTGGGCCGCCTGGGCGGGCGGGGTCAGCCCGGCTCGGCCGCGCAACCCGGTGAGCAGCACCTCGCCGCGCCGGTGCGCCTCGACCAGGTCCCCGCCGTCCTCGGGCACCTGCCCGTAGAGGTGGCCGGTCGGCAGCACCAGGACGTTGGCGGCGAACCGGTCGCCGCCGAGGTGGCTGGTCTCCCAGACGTCGCCGTCCAGCGCCCGGGCCAGAGGCCGGCCCCGGACGGCGCAGCAGGCGTCGTGCCCGCCGTGGGTGCACACCAGGAACGTGGGCTCCGTCGACGGAGAGCCCACCGACCCGTCGAGGGGCACCTCCAGCAGCTCGGCGTCGGTGTCCCGCACGGACCAGCGCACCCAGCACGCACGCACGTCGGCGACCGCCCAGCGACCTCCGGCGTCGGCCAGCCGTCCCCCCGGCCGGCGCACCATCTGGATGCGCAGCCCGGCCTCCCGGGCCCGCTGCGCGAGCAGCGGTGCGACCACCGGGTCGAACCGCGACTGCAGCAGGGCGTCCCGCCCCCACGGGCCTGGTTGCTCGACGAGCAGCCAGCGCCGCGCGGGGGGTGCGGTCGCGATCGGTGAGTCGCCGGCCAGCAGCGCCTGCACCGAGCACCGCCCCTCGTCCAGCCGACCGCTGGGCCGACGGCGGGGGGCGTCGCCGGGGTGCTGGCAGTACGGGTCCTGCGGTGCTGCGTCAGGCACCTCGTCCGGCGCCGGGTCCGTGCTCGTCGCGCCCGTGGTCATCGACCCCATGATGCACAGGGAGCGCGGGGCCGGGGGTGGCGTCGGGCACCGCGGCCACGGACTCCACCACGAGCCGGCGGGCGAGGGTCAGCTGCTCCTCGGCGGACAGCCCGGGCAGGTCGGCCACCTTCAGCTCCCCGACGGCCAGCAGCTCGGCAACGGCCGGGCGCTGGGTGAGGGGGAACCGGCGGTGCTGACGGCCGGTCACGAGCACGACCTCGTCGCCGACGGCCTCCCGCAGCTGGGTCCGCAGGCGCGGGCGCAGCCGCAGGACCGTGTCGGGGGTGAGCGCGGCGGCGGCGGTGGACTGCGCGAGCGGCGACACGGGCTCGGGGCGCACCTGCGCCCACGTGCGCGACCGCAGCCGGTCGGCCACCTCGGCGGGGTCCACCCGGTCGAGGGCGGTGCGCAGGCCGGTGAGGACCGCGGCCACGTCGTCGGCGGTGGTGCCGGGTGCCGACAGGTCGACCCCGAGCGGCAAGGACGCGCGCAGGGCCGGGTCGTCGGTGGCCAGCGTGCGCACCAGGTCCAGCGCGGACTCCACCGCGCCCCACCGGGTCACGCTGTGCACCCCGATGGTCAGGTGGGCGCTGATCTCGCCGAGGGCCACGGCCGAGTGCAGGTACCCGCGCGGCAGGTAGAGCGCGTCGCCGGGCCGCAGGACGGCGTCGATCACCGGCTCCTCCTGCGCCCGCGCGGCCACGGCCTGGGCCCGCTCGCCCCAGGGCTGCGTGCGCAGCGGGTCGGTCAGCACCGGCTCGTGGATGGTCCAGTGCTTCTCGCCGGCCACCTGCAGGACGAAGACGTCGTGCACGTCGTAGTGCGGGGAGAAGCCCTGCGAGGACGGCGGGGTGATGTAGGCGTTGACCTGCGTGGGGTGCCCGAGGTCGGCGGCCAGCTGGTCGGCGAACTCGATGAGCGGTGGCCACAGCCGGTGCAGACCCTGCAGCACCACGGTGGAGCCCTCGCTGAACAGGCGCAGCACGGCGTCGGAGGAGACCTGGTCGGCCACCTCGGCGCCGGCGCCGCCGGAACCGGTGAACCGCTGGGTGTCGACGACCTCGCCGTTGCGGGCGATGCGGAGGAAGGGGGTGCGCAGGCCGCGGACGGACAGCAGCTCGTCGACGTCGGCCAGCGTCAGCAGGTCGGAGAAGTCACGGCCCAGCTCCGCAGCGCTGGTCAGCAGGGGGCGGCGCGACCAGTGCTGCTCGGCGAAGACCTGCGGGTCGACGCCCACGCAGCGCCGCAGGGCCGGGCGGGGGTCGTCCCCCGCCCGGCCCTGCGAGGTCGGGGTCGCGCTCAGGCGGAACCGTCCGCGCCGCCGTCGTGCTGGCCGGGGGTGCCGCCACCGGCACCGCTGTCGGCCGGGCCCTCGGCCGAGCCGTCGGCCCCGCCGTCGTGCTGGCCGGGGGTGCCGGCGCCGGCACCGCTGTCGGCCGGGCCCTCCGCGCCGCCGTCGGCGCCACCGTCGTGCTGGCCCGGGGTGCCCTCGCCGGCACCGCTGTCGGCGGGACCCTCGGTGCTGGTCATGTCGTCGTCGTCGAACGCCACGGTTCCTCCATCGGACTTCGTCGTGCGGCCGCCGGACGGCGGGCCCGGACCAGCAGTACCGCGACGATCGTCGGGATACACATGCCGTTGCCGGTCGCTGCGGCCCGGTTGATTCGGACCCCTCGCGGCGGGGGTAGCGGCCCGCTCGTGGACGACCGCGCACGGTGGGACGACGACGTCGCCCGCACCTCCTCCGCCTTCACGGCCCTCCTGGACGCCGGGTGGTCCCCACCGCTCCCCGGTGGGGGCGCGACCGCCCGGCGGTGGGCCGCGCTGGCCGAGCTGGGCGCCCGCGACCTGCCGCTGGCCCGGCTGGCCGAGGGCCACGCCGACGCCGTGGCCGTGCTGGCCGAGCTCGACGGGCCGCCACCGGCGGCGGGCGAGCGGCTGGGGGTGTGGGCGGCCGAGCCGCCGACCGGACGGGTGGCCGCCCGGCGGGTGGACGGCGGCTGGGTGCTCAGCGGGACCAAGCAGTGGTGCTCGGGTGCGCGGGCGTGCACCTCGGCGCTGGTCACCGCGCACGCCGACGACGGCCGCCGCCTCTTCCTGCTCGACCTGGACGCTCCCGGTGTCGCCCCGCGCCCCGGCGGGTGGGTGACCGCCGGCATGGCCGGCAGCGACACCGCCGACGTCGAGCTCGTCGACGCCCCGGCCCGCCCGGTCGGCGGGCCCAGGGCCTACCTCGACCGACCCGGGTTCTGGCACGGCGGGATCGGGGTGGCCGCGGTGTGGGCCGGCGGGGCCCACGGCGTCGCCACCGCGCTGGCCGACGCGGTCGCCGCGGCGACCGATCCGCACCGCGACGCGGCCTGGGGTGCCGTCGACGTCGGCCTGCACGCCCTCGACGCCGCCCTCGCGGTGGCTGCGGCCGAGGTCGACGCCGACCCCGGGGACCGTGCGGGGACGGCGGCGGCCCGGGCGCACCGGGTGCGCGGGTTGGCCGCCCGCACCGGGCTGGAGGTGCTCGCCACCGTCGGCCGGGTGCTGGGTGCCGGGCCGGCCGCCCACGACGGGGCGCACGCGGCGCGGTCGGCCGACCTCGAGGTGTACCTGCGCCAGCACCACGGCGAGCGCGACCTCGCCGCCCTCGCCGAGCACCTGCGGGCCACCCGGTGACCGGGCAGGGGTCGGTGCCCGCCGCCGGGCACCGGCCGGGTGCCACACCCGAGCACGTGTGGTCGGCGTGGTCCCCGGACCGGCCGACGTGGGTGCCCGACCCGGCGTGGCGACGGGTCGTGGTCTGCGCCGCCCACCCCGACGACGAGGTGCTCGGCGTCGGCGGCACCATGGCGCTGCTGGCCGGTGCCGGGGTCGAGCTCCACCTGGTGGCGGTCACCGACGGCGGCGCCAGCCACCCGGGCAACCCGGTCCTCGGCCCCGCCGAGCTGGCCGCGGCGCGGGTCGCCGAGTCCGACCACGCGCTGACCGCGCTCGGCGCCGGGCCGGTCCGGGTCACCCGGCTCGGGCTGCCCGATGCCGGGGTCGCCGCCCACGAGGCAGAGCTCGCCGTGGCGCTGCGGCCGCTGCTGGCCGGTGCCGACGCCGTCCTCACCACCTGGACGGGGGACGGTCACCCCGACCACGAGGCGGTGGGCCGGGCCGCCCTGGCCGCCGCCGGGGACGCCGCCGGGGACGCCGCCGGGGACGCCGCGGTGTGGCAGTACCCCGTGTGGACCTGGCACTGGGCCGTGCCCGACGACCCCCGCGTGCCCTGGGCCCGGGCGCACGAGGTGCCGTTGCCGCCCTCGGTGCGGGCGGCCAAGCAGGCGGCGGTCGCCTGCTTCACCACCCAGGTGCACCCGCTCGGCCCCGACCCCGCCGTGCTCCCCCCGGAGTTCCTCGCCCACTTCGACCGCGACCACGAGGTGCTGTGGTGATGCCCCGATGACGCTGCCGCCGGCCTACTTCGACGACCTGTACGCCGCCGCCGACGACCCGTGGTCGTTGCGCACCCGCTGGTACGAGCGGCGCAAGTACGCGCTGAGCGCGGCCGCCCTGCCGCGCGAGCAGTACGGCGACGGGCTCGAGGTCGGGTGCTCGGTGGGTGAGCTGACCGCCGTGCTGGCCCCCCGTTGCGCGCGGATGACCGCTTGGGACGCCAGTGCGGCGGCGGTGGCCACCGCCGCCGCCCGCAACCCCGGGGTGGCGGTCGAGCGGCGGGTCGCCCCGCGCGACCGGCTGCCCGTGGTCGACCTGCTCGTCCTGTCGGAGGTCCTCTACTACTTGGCCCCGTCCGACCTGGCCGTCCTCGTGGAGCAGGTGCGGACGGCGGTGCGCCCCGGCGGGACGCTGCTGGCGGTGCACTGGCGGCACCCGGTGGCCGACTACCCCCAGACCGGCGACGCGGTGCACGCCGCGCTGCGGACGGCGCTGGACTGGCCCCGGGTGGCCGCCCACGAGGAGCCGGACCTGCTGCTGGACTGCTGGGTGCGGGCCGCGGCCGGGGACGGGCGGGCGGCGTCGGTGGCCGCGGCCGAGGACCTCTGGTGACCCCGGAGCTCATCGGCGTCGTCGTGCCCGCCCGCGACGAGGAGGCCTCCTTGCCGGCCTGCCTGGCCGCCCTCGACCGCGCGGCCCGGCACCCGGAGGTGGCCGGGACGCCGGTGCTCGTCGTCGTGGTCGCCGACCGGTGCACCGACGGGACCGCGGCACTGGCGGCCGCCGCCGGGGTGCGGGTGGTGGAGTCGGCGGGGGAGACCGTGGGCGACGCCCGGCACGCCGGCGCGCTGTCCGTGCTGGCCGAGGGGGTCCGCCCGGGGCGGGTGTGGCTGGCCAGCACCGATGCCGACAGCCTGGTGCCCGAGGGGTGGCTCGCGCTGCAGCGGGCCGCCGCGGAGTCCGGGGTGGCCGCGCTCGCCGGGCTGGTCCAGGTCACCGACTGGACCGGGCACCCGCCGCACGCGGCCGCGGCCTTCGCCGACGAGTACGACCGGTGGCGTGCCGGCGGCGCCGGGGCCGTGCACCCGCACGTGCACGGGGCCAACCTGGGCGTGCGCGGGGACGCCTACCTCGCCGTCGGCGGCTTCCCGCCGCTGGCGGTCTCCGAGGACGCCGCGCTCGTCGGTGCGCTGGCGCTGACCGGCGCGACGGTGCTGCGCACGCCCTGCTGCCCGGTCACCACGTCGGCGCGCCGCACGCCGCGCGCGCCCGGGGGATTCGGCACCGACCTGGACCGGCTCACCGGCGACTGACCGGCTACGCTGTCGAACACACGTTCGACGTCAGGGGTGCTGGGTGAACCGTGCCGAGGGGTGCCGGGTGCTGCACGTCGACATGGACGCGTTCTTCGCCAGCGTGGCGGTCCGCCAGGACCCGGCACTGGCCGGGCGACCGGTCATCGTCGGCGGCGCCGGCGGCCGGGGCGTGGTCACCTCGGCCACCTACGAGGCCCGCGCCTTCGGCGTCCGCAGCGCCATGCCCACCGCCCGCGCGCTGCGGCTGTGCCCCCAGGCCGTCGTCGTCCCCGTCGACGGAGCACTGATCGGCGAGGCCTCCCGCGGCGTGATGGCCCTCTTCCGCACCATCACCCCGCTCGTCGAGCCGGTGAGCGTCGACGAGGCCTTCCTCGACGTGGCCGGCGCCGGTCGCGGCCTCGGCGACCCCGCCGACGTCGCCGAGCTGGTGCGGGCCCGGGTGTTCGACGAGCAGGGCCTCACCTGCTCGGTCGGGGTCGCCCCCACCAAGTTCGTGGCCAAGGTGGCGTCGGCGCACTGCAAGCCCGACGGCCTGCTCGTCGTCCGCCCGGCCGAGGTCGTCGGGTTCCTGCACCCGCTGCCGGTGCGCGCGCTGTGGGGCGTCGGCCCCAAGACCGAGGAGTCGTTGCGCACCCTGGGCCTGCGCACGGTGGCCGACCTCGCGCAGGTGCCGCTCGACGTCCTGCAGCGCACCGTCGGGCCGGGGTCCGCACGGCACCTGCACGAGCTCGCCTGGGGCCGCGACCCGCGGCGGGTCGTGCCCGACGACCCCGAGAAGTCCACCGGTGCCGAGGAGACGTTCGGCACCGACGTCGCCGACCGCCGCGTCGTGCACCGCGAGCTGCTGCACCTGGCCGAGCGCACCGCGGGCCGGCTGCGGTCGGCGGGGTACCTGGCCCGCACGGTCAGCCTCAAGGTGCGGTTCACCGACTTCACCACCATCACGCGCTCGCGCACCCTGGCCGTGCCCAGCGACGTCGGCCAGGAGCTGTACGGCACCGCCCGCGAGCTGTTCGACGCCCTCGGCCCCGACGTCGGCCCGGTGCGGCTGGTCGGCGTCCGCGCCGAACGGCTCACCCCGGCCGACGCCACCGCCACCCAGCTGGTCCTGGGTGCCCGCGAGCACGGCCGACGCGACGCCGAACTGGCCGCCGACCGGGCGGCCCGCCGGTTCGGCGCGGGCGCGGTCCGGCCGGCCACCCTGCTCCGGCGGGACGGGGTCACCGGGCGTTCGCAGCCCGCCCCCCGACCCGAACGGGTCCGCCCCGGACCCCGCCGCGCAGGGCCGCCGGTGCCGTGAGCCGCGCCCGGTCGGACCAGCGGCGCCCGGGAACGGCACCGCGCACCGCGACGTTCCCCGAGTGCGCGCATCGCCCTCCCGGGTGGTTCGCGGACCGACATCCTGCCTCGGGGGCGGCTCGCCTTTCGCACCCGTGCGCAGGCTCGTATCCTCGGACGTGCTGTCGGCGACTCGCCACCGGCAACACCGAAGGTTGACCTCAGGAGGTCGTCGTGCCGCTCTCCGAGCACGAGCAGAAGTTGCTGGAGCAGATCGAGCGCGCGCTCGTCGACGACGACCCGAAGTTCGCGTCCCAGGTGCGCAGCAGCGACCGGCGCCGGGGCGCCCGCCGCAAGCTCCAGCTGGGGGTTGCGCTCGTCGTCGTCGGCCTGGCCCTGCTCGTCGGCGGGGCGGCCCTCCCGTCGGTGCCGCTGGGGGTCGTCGGCTTCCTGGTCATGCTCGCCGGCGCAGGCCTCGGGGTGCTCAACTACAAGCACGCCACCGGCGCGGTGCCCGCGGGCCAGAACGGGTCCGGTGCGGCCACGCCCGGCACCCGCGGTGCCGCCAAGGCCCGCAAGCAGCCCCTCAAGGACCGCCTCGAGGAGCGTTTCCGCCGCCGCTACGACCAGTGACGCGGCGCTGACCGCGGTCGCCCGGGGCGCGCTGGTCCGGGTGCCCGGGGGCGGCTGCCGCTGAGGTCGCCCGCCCTCCTGCGTGACCGGTCCACGAGGTCCGGCCGCGCCGTCAGGCGGTGTGCGGTGCCCGGACCGGGCGGTGGGTGCGTAGCCGGTCGCGGGCCGCGGTGACCAGCGACGGCGGGAGCAGCCGAGCACGCACCCGTGCGCGGCGGGTGCTGGAGCGCCGCAGCGCGGTCTCCACGGACCGCGCCGCGGGCACCAACCCGGGCGAGGGCGCCGGTGCCGGCGCGTAGACCTCCCGCTCCAGGGCGTCGGCCAGCACGGCGACCGCGGCCGATGCTGCCGGACCGGTCCGGTCGAGCAGGTCCCGCCCGAGCTGCCGGGGCGTGCCGGTCGCGCGCAGCGGGGACCCGAGGTCCGTCGCCACCGCGGACAGCTCGTCCCACACCGCACCCGGGTCGCCGGCGGCCCACCGCCGGCGGGCGACGGCCCAGCGCACCAGTCCGGGAGCGGCCAGCAGTGCCAGCACCCCCAGGCCGGACCCGCCCCACCCGGCCACCGCCGCCCACGGCAGGCCACCGGTGGGCCCGGGCGCGGCGACCGGGGAGAAGGCGTCGTCGCGGTCCAGCTGGGCCGACGGCGCCGCCGGCGCCGCGGAGGTGGGCGCGGCCGCGGCCGCGGACTCCGCGGCGGCGACGTCGGCCCGGGTCGCCCACGGCAGGTTGACCGCGCGGGCCCCCGCGATCGGGGTGGGGTCGAACGGCACCCACCCGAGGTCGGCGTAGAACACCTCCACCCACGCGTGCGCGTCCCCGGTGGTGACCACCCGCGACCCGTCGGGCTGCAGCTGCCCCGGGGTGTAGCCCAGCACCACCCGGGCGGGGACCCCCGCTGCCCGCACGAGCACCGCCATGGCCCCCGCGTACTGCTCGCAGTAGCCGCGGCGCCGCTCGAGGAAGTCGGCGAGGTCGTCACCGGTCGTGCCGGGGGAGGTGCTCAGGCTGTACACGAACCCGTTGGCCCGGTCGGTCAGGAAGTCGAAGACCGCACGCACCCGCTCGTCGGGGGTCCGCGCGCCGACGGTGAGCTGCCCGACCAGGGTCTGCACCCGCGGGTCGAGGTCGGGCAGCGCGGTGAAGGCCTGCTGCACCGGGTCGTCGGCCGCGAGCGCGGCGGCGGTGGCCAGCTGCTCGTCGGTCGGGCGGGCCTCGCGGGCCAGCTCCTGCCAGGTCAGGCCGGCGGTGCGGGTCCCCTGGCGGCCGAACACGGTGCCGCTGGTGGGGTCGACCCGCCAGGCGTCGGCGTCGGAGTCGGCGACCGTGACCTCGGCGGGGGAGGAGAACAGCGGCAGGAACCGGTCGTCGTGGGCCAGCGACGTGATCCGTGCCTCGACCGCACGGTTGGGCACGGCTCGGGAGAGGGGGAGGAGGACGTCGTCGGCGGTGGACCGGCTGCCCTCCAGCGTGCCGATGCCCCACCCGTCGTCGGTGTAGGTGTCCAGGGCGACCGCGCGCAGGTAGGCCGGGTCGGGGACGTCCACCTCCACCCGCAGCAGGTCGACCGGGTCGGGCTGGGTGAGCTGTCCGCGCAGGGCAGCCTGTGGGTCCAGCGACGTCCCGGTGCTGGACCCGCCCGGCCCCGCGCCGCTGTCCAGCCCGGCCGTGAACGAGCCCTCGGCCAGGGTGGGGATGACCACCGGCAGCAGCAGCCCAGCCAGCACGGCGAGGGCCCCCAGGCGGACCGCGGGCAGCGCACCGGTGCCCGCGAGCACGCCGGGGCCCGAGCGCTGCCGATCGGCCAGCCGCATCCGCTGGTCGGCCCACAGCAGCAGCGCCGTCGCCAGCGCCGGGCCGAGGAACACCAGCAACGACACGTCGCCGGTCGTGGTGGCCACCGGGACGCAGCACAGCACCAGCACGGCCAGGGTGCCCGCAGCCGGTTGCCGTCCGCCGACCGCGACCAGGTCGGCGACCAGGGTCAGGGTGCCGACGAGGAGGGTGGCCAGCGCGACCAGCCCGGCCACCGGCAGCACCGGCGTCGCCTGCTGGCGGACCTCGACGAACCCCGAGCCCAGGACCGCGAGCAGGTCCGCGGTGCTGCCCGTGGTCGGCAGCACACCCAGCACCGCGCGCCCGGGGGCGAACACGACGGTGAGGGTGGTCAGCAGCACGAGCACCTGCACCACCGGCACGGCGAGCTCGACCAGCACCGACCCCGCGCGACCGGACCGGTCGGCCACTGCCCGCACCAGCGCACCGGACAGGGTCACCGCCAGCACGGCGAGCACGGTCGAGGGCAGCCAGCGGCTGGTGGCGTAGACCGGGGTGAGCGCCAGCGACCCCAGCACCATGGCCACGGCCACCGCGGCCGAGGTCCCCCACCGGCTCCCGTTCACGCCGGCACCGCCCGGGGTGCCGGCGCGGGCCCGGCCAGCCGGGCCCACACCGTCTCCACCGCGTCCCGCGGTCCGGCGGTCACGACCCGCCACCCCGCCGCCCGCAGCGCCGCGACGGCCTGCTCCTGCTGGTCCTGCAGCTGCGCGCGGGCCGCGGCCGAGAGCGCGTACCGGCGCGCGCCGGGGCCGCCGGTGACCGCGTCCCGCCAGGCCAGCACGTCGACCAGGACGGCGACGTCGCTGCCCGGACCGGACCTCGCCCGCACCAGGGCCGCCGCCTCGGCCGGGCCGACCGCACCCAGCAGGCACACCACCGGACCCTGGTCGGCGCCCCGCCGCAGGGCGTCGAGGCCGGCGTCGAGGTCGGTCGACCGGGACGGGGAGAGGGCCGCCAGCCGTTCGGCCAGCCCCGGCCGGTCCAGCGCTCCGCCGGCCACCTCGCCCAGGTCGGTGAGCAGACGCAGGTCGGCGCCGCGGGCCAGCAGGTGGTCCCCGATGCTCGCCGCCGCCTCCACCACCCACTCCAGGGTGTCCGGCGGCGGGGCCGGGTCCCCGGGTGGTCCGTCGGCCAGCGCCCCGCCCAGCGCACCGCCCAGCACAGCGCCCAGTACGTGGGCCCGCTGCCGGGTGTCGACGACCAGGCTGGCCGAGGAGCGCCACGGCTTCTCCTCCAGGCGCACCATGAGCTCGCCGGTGCGCGCCGTGGCCCGCCAGTGCACCTTGCGCAGGTCGTCCCCGCGCCGGTACTCGCGGGTGCTGACGTCGTCCTCGCCGTGCACGGCCAGCGAGCGCCGGGCGCCGGCCGCGCCGCCCCCGGCACCGCCCAGGAGGGCCACCGGGTCGAGCGGACGCACCCGCGGCACGACGGTGAGCGTCGCGGTGTCCACCCCGGAGGTGGTGCGCAGGACCAGCCCGAAGGGGTCGACCAGCCGCAGCCGCAGCGGCCCCAGGGGCAACCGGCCGCGGCGGGCGCCGTGCACGCGGTAGCGCAGCGCCGCGGTCGCCCCGGCCGGCAACCGCTCGACGAGGAACCGCGGCCGGTCGCCGAGGTCGGCCGGCAGCTGCTCGCTCACCGCCCACAGGCCACCGGGACGGCGGTCGGTGTTGGTCACCTCGAGGAGCACGTCGGCGTCCTGCCCGCGGGGCACCCGCGCCGGGGTGACCGTGCGGCGGGAGGCCAGCCGGAAGCGTGCCCGCACGACGCCCACCGCGGCCAGGGCCGGCAGGGCGAGCAGGAACACCGCGACCTGCACCAGCGACCGCTCACCCAGCAGCACCCCGAGCAGCACGAGGGTCACCCCGGCGGCCACCAGGCAGCCGCCCCGCAGGGTCAGGCTCGAGGTGAGGTCGGCCAGCCGGCCGCGGCCCGCGCGCACGCCGGTCAGCGCCGGCGGGGGACCGGGACGGCGGCCACCAGGTCGCCGACCACCCGTTCGGCGGTGCGCCGGGCGAGCGCCGCGTCGGGGGTCAGCAGCAACCGGTGGGCGAGCACCGGGGTGGCCATCTCCTGCACGTCGTCGGGGAGCACGTGGTCCCGTCCGGACAGCGCCGCCGCGGCACGGGCGGCCCGCAGCAGCTGCAGACCGGCCCGCGGCGACGCGCCCAGGCGCAGGTCGGGGCTGCGTCGGCTGGCCTCGACCAGGGACACGACGTAGCGGCGCAGCGGATCGGCCACGTGCAACCGGGCCACCCCCGCGACCATCGCGGAGACGGTGCCCGCGTCGGCCACCGGCGCGAGCCGCTGGAGGGGGTCCACGGTGGCCCGGTCGTCGAGCATGGCCAGCTCGGCCTCCCGGTCGGGGTAGCCCATCGAGACGCGGGCGGTGAAGCGGTCGCGCTGGGCCTCGGGCAACGGGTAGGTGCCCTCCATCTCCAGCGGGTTCTGGGTGGCCAGCACCATGAACGGCCGGGCCAGCTCGTAGGTCGTGCCGTCCACGGTGACCTGCCGCTCCTCCATCGCCTCCAGCAGGGCCGACTGCGTCTTGGGCGAGGCCCGGTTGATCTCGTCGGCCACCACCAGGTTGGCGAACACCGCCCCGGGGCGGAACTCGAAGGTGCGCGACTCCTGGTCGAAGACGGCCACCCCGGTCACGTCGCTGGGCAGCAGGTCCGGGGTGAACTGGATGCGCCGCACCTCGCAGTCCACCGCCCGTGCCAGCGCCTTGGCGAGGGGGTCTTGCCGACCCCGGGCACGTCCTCGATGAGCAGGTGCCCCTCGGCCAGCAGCACCACCAGGGCCAGCCGCACGACGTCGGGCTTGCCGACCACCACCGACCCCATGGCCGCCGCGATGCGCGCGCCCTCGGCCTGCACGTCGACCTCCGCCACCGGCTCGGCCGGCCCGTGCCGGGACCGACCTGCCGCGCCCACCGCTGTCGCCTCCGTCACCCCCGCCACGGTACGTGGCGTGACCCGGTCGTCACTCCTGTCACAGACCCCTACCGGTGGGGGTCGGTGGGGGGAAAGGGGACACGGGGTGGGAAGTGGTGCCCAGTGGGGGTCAGTGGGTTACTGTGGCGCGCGATGGGGAGGCAGGGCCTGCAGGAGGACCTGTCGGGCCGACGGGAAGAGCAGGTGGGGGTGGTGGACCGGTGTTCCTCGGCAGCCACGCCCTGCGGCTCGACGAAAAGGGCCGGTTGGCCCTCCCCGTCCGCTTCCGCGAGCTCGCCTCGGGCGGCGTCGTGCTGACCAAGGGCCAGGAACGCTGCGTCTACGGGCTCACCCACGAGCGCGTCGCCGAGGTCCAGCGGGCCCGGGCCGCCGTCATGGCCGCCGACACCTCCAAGGCCCGCGCGGTCAACCGGTTGGGATTCGGCTCGATGGTCGAGCTGGAGCCCGACAAGGCCGGCCGCATCACCCTCCCCGCGCTGCTGCGCGACTACGCCGGCCTCGACCGCGACGTCGTCGTGGTCGGTGTCGACACCCGGTTCGAGATCTGGGACGCCGCCGCCTGGGACGCCTACGTCGCCGAGCAGGAGGCCGCCTACGCGGAGAGCGAGAGCGAGGGGATGCCCACCCTGTCCTGACGGCCGGGGCGCACCCCCGGGCCCCACCCGGCCCCACGTCGCCCACCGGCCCCCACCCGCACCCACCGCCCCCGCCCGAGCCCACTTCCCCGGGGCTCGGACCCGGGCCACCAGCCGACTTCCCCGCGGCTGGACCCCGGTCGGGGCGAACGGCCCGACAGCACCACCAGCACCACCGCACCACCAGCACCACAACACCACCTGCTCCCTGACCCGAGCAGCAGCCGCACCCGTGCGGGGCCCGAGCCGGCGACCTTCCCCGTCGCCGGACGGGCCCCGCGGTGGGCGCCAATGGCACGTCGCCGCCAGCACCGCACCCACCAGCACCGCACCCACCAGCACCGCACAGCCCCCACCCCCGGTTCCCGACCAGGGGTGGACCCGGCTCCGACGAACCCCACCAGCCCCGCACGCCACACGAGCACCACCTCGCACCGCCAGCGGACCACCTGGTTCCGATCGGGCGCCACCGAGTGGAGAACGGCCGGCCCCGGCCGAGAACACCTGACGAGCACGACGACGTCCCACGGCCGGGACGACGCCCCGCAGCACGGACCGCACCTGGAGGCCAGCGATGAGCGCAGACGAGCAGCCGTCGCTGCACGTCCCCGTGCTGCTGGACCGGGTGGTGGAGCTCCTGGGCCCGGCCTGCGCGGTCGAGGGCGCCGTCCTCATGGACTGCACGCTCGGCCTGGCCGGCCACACGCTGGCGATGCTGGGGGCCCACCCCGGCCTCCGCGTGGTCGGGCTCGACCGCGACCCCGACGCCCGCGCCGAGGCCGCCCGCCGCATCGCGGCCGCCGGCCACGCCGACCGGGTGACCCTGGTGCCGGCCGTCTTCGACGAGCTCGCCGACGTGCTCACCGACCTGGGCATCGACGAGGTGCAGGGCATCCTGTTCGACCTCGGTGTCTCGTCGCTGCAGCTCGACCGCCCCGACCGCGGCTTCAGCTACTCGACCGACGCGCCGCTGGACATGCGCATGGACCCGGCCGGGCCGCGCACCGCGGCCGACGTCGTCAACACCTACTCCCGCGGCGAGCTGACCCGCGTGCTCAAGGTCTACGGCGAGGAGCGCTTCGCCGGCCGCATCGCCGCCGCGATCGAGCGCGAGCGGGCCCGCGAGCCGTTCACCACCACCGCCCGTCTGGCCGAGCTCGTCCGCGAGGCCATCCCGGCCGCCACCCGCCGCACGGGCGGCCACCCCGCCAAGCGGACCTTCCAGGCGCTGCGCATCGAGGTCAACGACGAGCTCGGCGTCCTCACCCGCGTGCTGCCCGCCGCGCTGGAGGCCCTCGCCGTGGGCGGACGCCTCGCCGTCATCACCTTCCACTCCCTGGAGGACCGGATCGTGAAGCAGGCCCTGGCGCTGGGCGCCACCGACGCGACCCCGCCCGGCATGCCGGTGCCGATGCCCGAGCACGCCCCGACCCTGCGGTTGCTGACCCGGGGCGGCGAAGCGCCCAGCGACGAGGAGACCGCGGCCAACCCCCGTGCCGCCTCGGCCCGGGTGCGGGCCGCCGAGCGCACCCGGCGGGCCTCGTGAGCGCCACCGCCCGCGTGCACACCGGCCCCCTCCGGGGCCGCGGGGGTGCTGCTGCGCGCACCGCGACCCGCGGTGCGGCCCGGACCGCCACCCGCGGCGCCCCCCGCGGCGCCGCCGTGCGCCGTACCGGGCCGGTGCACGTCCGTCCGCAGCTGCGGCTGGTCACCGCGCCGGTCGGCACGCCCACCCGGGCACGCCGGGTCGTCGGTGCCCGCCCCCGCCGGGCGCCGTTCGTGGTCCTGCTGGTCGGGCTGATCGCCGCGACGGCGCTGGGCCTGCTGGCGCTCAACACGGCCATCGCCGTCGACTCGCTGCGGGCCAGCCAGCAGCGGGCGGCCAACACCGAGCTGTCCCGGCAGGTCGACCGGCTCGAGCAGCAGGTGACCCAGCAGCGCACCCCGGAGCAGCTGGCCGCCGACGCGGCCGCGGCCGGCCTGGTCCCGGCCGGCACCGTCGGCCACCTGGTGCTCGGCCCCGACGGCACGTCGGTGGTGCGCGGGACGCCGGCCCCGGCCGCCGCGCCCGAGCCCGACCCGGCGGCCGAGCCCGCACCGGCCGCCGCGCCCGCCCCGACTGCCGAGCAGCCGGCCGCCGAGCAGCCCGGCACCGACCCCACCACCCCGACGGCCGGAGGCTGACGATGGCCCAGCGACCCGCCGACCCCAGCCGACGCCCGACGCGCGGCGCGGCACCCCGCCGGACGTCCTCCCACGACGTGCTGCGGCCCCGCCGGGAACCGGGCACCCGCCGCACCCGCGGCCTGCCGACCTCGGTGCGCACCCGTCGCAACCGGTGGGGCTTCGGGGTGCTCGTCGTGCTGCTGGTCGCCGTCGTCACCAAGCTGGTCGTGCTCCAGGGCATCGACGGCAGCGCGTACGCCGCCCAGGCGTCGGAGGACCGCATGCGGACCTTCGACATCGCCGCCATCCGGGGTGCCGTCCTCGACCGCGACGGCAACCCGCTGGCCTACACGGTCGAGGCGTCGCGGGTGGTCGCGGACCCGACCGTCGTCGAGGACCCCGAGCGCACCGCCCTGGCGCTGACCACCCTCCTGGGTGTCCCGACCAGCGAGCTGACCGAGGCGCTGACCGCCGACGGCCGGTACTCGGTCCTCGCCGAGCACGTCGACACCGCCACCAGCGACCAGGTCGCCGCGCTGGGGCTGCCCGGCATCGTCCTGGAGGACCAGCCGCTGCGGCTCTACCCCGCGGGCACCGTCGGGGGCCAGGTGGTCGGGTTCGTCGGCCGCGACGGCGACGGGCTGGCCGGCATCGAACAGCGCTACGACGAGCTGCTGGCCGGCACCGACGGCCACCGCCGGGTCGAGGTCGGCGCCGGGGGCGTCGCCATCCCCGCCGGCATCGACGAGTCGACCCCCGCGCAGGACGGGTCCGACGTCACGCTGACCATCGACGAGGACCTGCAGTACACGGTGCAGCAGCGGCTAGCCACCGAGTGCAGCAACGGGCAGACCACCCGGGGGTCGGCCGTCGTCCTCGACGTGCACACCGGCGAGGTCCTGGCGATGGCCACCTGCCCCGGGTACGACCCCGCGCAGGCCGGCAGCACCGACCCCGAGCTGCTGGGCAACCCGGCCATCTCCGACGTGTTCGAGCCCGGCTCGGTGATGAAGGCGGTGACCCTGGCCGCGGCGGTCGAGGACGGCCACGCCACCCCGGACACCGTGCTCAGCGTCAACGGCCACATCCAGGCCGGCGACGTCGTGGTCACCGACGCCCACGACCACGCACCGGTCGACTGGACGGTCACCGGCATCCTGGCCAAGTCGAGCAACGTCGGCACGATCATGCTCGCCCGGGAGGTCGGCGACGCCCGCCTCGAGGAGTACATGCGGGCCTTCGGCCTGGGGTCCACGACCGGCATCGAGCTCCCCGGCGAGAGCGCCGGCATCCTGCAGGACTCCGCCGACTGGACGGCGTCCCGGGCGGCCAACGTGCCCATCGGGCAGGGCGTCTCGGTGACCGCGCTGCAGATGGCGTCGGTCTACCAGACCCTGGCCAACGGGGGAGTCCGCATCCCGCCGCGCATCGTCGCCTCGACCACCGCCCCCGACGGCACGGTCACCCCCGAGCCGCAGCCCGCGGGCACCCGGGTGGTCAGCGAGTCCACCGCCCAGCAGCTGGCCTACATGCTCGAGGCCGTCGTGGGCCCCGGTGGCACCGCGCCCAAGGGCGAGGTCGACGGCTTCCGGGTGGCCGGCAAGACCGGCACCGCCCAGCGGGCCAACCCCGAGTGCGGCTGCTACACCGGGGGTGGCTACTTCACCACGTTCGTCGGGTTCGCCCCGGCCGACGACCCGCAGTACGTCATCGCCGTCGACCTCGAGCGGCCGGACTCCGACGCCGAGGGCGGGCAGGTCGCCGCGCCGGTCTTCGCCGACCTCATGCAGTACGTGCTGGCCACGCACGACGTCGTCCCCTCGGGGACCCCGCGCCCGGACTTCCAGCTCACCGGCACGCCGCCCACCAACTGATCACCGGGCCGGGTCGATGACCGGTGACCCCGTGCCGCGCCAGTAGATTGGGATCCCGTGAGCACCGCCCTGTCCGAGCTGGCCGACCTGGTCGGTGCCGCTGTCCAGGGAGACCCGTCGGTGTCGGTGTCGGGGGTCAGCCTGGCCTCGGACCGGGTGGGCCCGGGCTTCCTGTTCGCCGCCCTGCCCGGTGCCAAGGCGCACGGCATCCACTTCCTGGCCCCGGCCCGCGAGCGCGGCGCGGTCGCCGTCCTCACCGACCCCGCGGGCGCGGCCCAGGTCGAGGACGCCACCCTCCCCGTGCTGGTGCACGACGACCCCCGGGCCGTGCTCGGCGAGGTGGCCGCCCACGTGCACGGCCGCCCGGCGGACGCCCTGGCGGTCATCGGCATCACCGGCACCAACGGCAAGACCACGACCGCCTACCTCGTCGAGGCCGGCCTGGCCGCGGCCGGCTGGTCCAGCGGGCTCATCGGCACCGTGCAGATCCGCACCCGCGGCACCGGCCCGGACGGCGCACCCGTCGTCACCGAGCTGTCCAGCGTGCGCACCACCCCTGAGGCGCCCGACCTGCACGCCATGCTCGCCGGCATGCGCGATGCCGGGGTGCGGGCGGTGGTCATGGAGGTCTCCAGCCACGCCCTGGTGCTCGGCCGGGTCGGCGGGGTCCGGTTCGCCGCCGCCGGCTTCACCAACTTCTCCCGCGACCACCTCGACTTCCACGGCGACGAGGAGACCTACTTCGCCGCCAAGGCCCAGCTCTTCGACGGCCGCGCCGCGGTCGAGGTCGTCGACGTCGACGACGCCCACGCCCGCCGCCTGCTGCACGAGGGCACCGTCACCGTCTCGGGTCGGGGCAGCGAGGCCCAGTGGCGGGCGACCGGGACCAGCACCAGCCCGGGCGGTGGCTCCGCCTTCACCCTGCACACCCCGGGCGGCACGCAGCACCCGGCCGCGCTGCGGCTGCCCGGTGCCTTCAACGTCGCCAACGCGGTCATGGCCGTCGCCCTGCTCGACGCGGTCGGCGTCCCGGTCGAGGCGGCACTGGCCGGCATCGCGCAGACCGTCGTCCCCGGGCGCATGGAGCCCGTCGAGGCCGGGCAACCGTTCGTCGCCGTCGTCGACTACGCGCACACCCCCGACGCCGTCGCCACCGCCCTGACCGCGCTGCGGGCCACCACGGAGAACCGGGTGATCACCGTGCTCGGCTGCGGTGGCGACCGCGACCCCGGCAAGCGCGCCGCCATGGGCGCCGCGGCCGCCGCGGGCAGCGACCTGCTGGTGGTCACCGACGACAACCCGCGCTCGGAGGACCCGGCCGCGATCCGCGCCGCGGTGCTGGCCGGGGTCCCCGCCGACACCGGCTGCGAGGTGCGCGAGATCGGCGACCGGCGCGCCGCGGTCGAGGCGGCGGTGGCTGCCGCGCAGCTGGGTGACACCCTGCTCGTGGCCGGCAAGGGCCACGAGAGCGGCCAAGAGATCGCCGGCGTCGTCACCCCCTTCGACGACCGGACCGAACTCCGACGAGCACTGGAGGCGCGGGCGTGATCGCACTGGGCCTCACCGAGGTGGCAGAGGCCGTGGGAGGGACCCTCACCGGTCCCGACGCCACGGTCAGCGGGAAGGTCACCGTCGACTCCCGCACCGCGGGGGCCGGCGACCTCTACGTCGCCCTGCCCGGCGAGCGCGTCGACGGGCACGACTACGTCGCGGCGGCCGTGGCCGCCGGTGCCGTCGGCGCGATCAGCACCCGCCCGCACGACGGCGCCGCCGTCGTGGTCGTCGACGACCCCGTCGAGGCCCTGGGCCGGCTCGCCCACGCCGTGCACGAGCGGCTGCCCGACCTGGTGACCGTCGGCATCACCGGCTCCTCGGGCAAGACGTCCACCAAGGACCTCCTCGGCCAGGTGCTCGGCACCGCCGGGCCCACCGTCAGCCCGCCCGGGTCGTTCAACAACGACATCGGTCTGCCGCTCACCGTGCTGACCGCCGACGGGAGCACCCGCTTCCTCGTGCTCGAGATGGGCGCCCGCGGCATCCGGCACATCGCCCGGCTCTGCGGGGTCGCCCGGCCCGACGTGGGCGTCGTGCTCAACGTCGGTTCGGCCCACCTCGGTGAGTTCGGCAGCGCCGACGCCATCGCCGTCGCCAAGGGCGAGCTCGCCGAGGCCGCCACCGGCACCGCCGTCCTCAACGCCGACGACGCCCGCGTGCGCGGCATGGCCGACCGGGCCACCGCCGCCGTCCTGCTCACCGGCACCACCGCGGACGCCGACGTGCGGGCCACGGACGTCGAGCTCGACGACGCCGCCCGGGCCTCGTTCACCCTGCACGCCCAGGGCGAGCAGCACCCGGTGGCGCTGCAGGTGGTCGGCGCCCACCAGGTCGCCAACGCCCTGTCCGCGGCCGGCGCCGCGCTCGCCGCGGGCCTCGGCCCCGCGCAGGTCGCGGCCGGCCTCTCGGCCGCGGTCGTGCAGAGCCGCTGGCGCATGGAGGTCACCCGCCGCCCCGACGGCGTCGTGGTGGTCAACGACGCCTACAACGCCAACCCCGAGTCCATGCGCGCCGCGCTGGCCGCCGTCCGGGGGATGACCGGAGCCCTCGGCACAGCCGGCACCCGCCGGATCGCCGTCCTGGGCGCGATGGGGGAGCTCGGCACCGACGCCGAGTCCGAGCACGCCCGCCTGGGGGTCGACGCCGCCGCGGCGGTCGACCTGGTGGTGGCCGTGGGACCCGACGCCGCAGCCATCGCTGCGGCCCGAGAGGAGTCGGTGCACGTGCCGGACCGGGCCGCCGCCCGCCAGCTGCTCGCGGAGGTGCTGCGCCCGGGCGACGTCGTCCTGGTGAAGGCCTCCCGGTCCTACGGGCTCGAGCTGCTGGCCGCCGACCTGATCGACGACGGCGGGGCCGCCGCGTGAAGTCGGTCCTCATCGCCGCCGCGTGCGGCCTCGTCGTGTCGATCCTGATGACCCCGGTGGCCATCAAGACCTTCCGCCGGCAGGGCTTCGGCCAGGAGATCCGCGACGACGGCCCCGAGAGCCACCTGTCCAAGAAGGGCACGCCCACCATGGGCGGCACGGTCATCGTGCTGGCCACGGTCGTCGGCTACGTCGTGGCCCACCTCTTCCTCGTCGGCCAACCCGGGCGGGGCGTCACCAGCACCGGGCTGCTGCTGCTGTTCCTGCTGGTCGGCCTCGGCGTGGTGGGCTTCCTCGACGACTACCTCAAGATCCGGCACCGCCGGAGCCTGGGGCTGAACAAGACGGCCAAGCTGGTCGGCCAGACCGTGGTGGGGCTGGGCTTCGCCGTGCTCTCCCTCGTCGAGTTCGGCGGCCGCGACCCGGTGGCCTCCACCGCCATCTCCTTCGTGCGCGACATCGCGCCGCTGACGCTGCCCGTCGTCCTGTTCCTGGTCTTCGCGCTCCTGTTCATCTCCGGGTTCTCCAACGCGGTCAACCTCACCGACGGCCTCGACGGGCTGGCCGCGGGCTGCTCGGCGATGGTGTTCGGCGCCTACGTGGTCATCTCGTTCTGGCAGTTCGGCCACGACTGCGGTGCCGCGCTGGTCGACGGCTGCTACACCGTGCGCGACCCGCTCGACGTCACGCTGGTCGCCGCGGCGGCCATGGGTGCCTGCCTGGGCTTCCTGTGGTGGAACACCTCGCCGGCCCGCATCTTCATGGGCGACACCGGGTCGCTGGCCCTCGGCGGGCTCATGGCGGGCCTGGCCGTGGTCACCCGCACCGAGCTGCTGCTGGTGGTCCTGGGTGGGCTGTTCGTCGCCGTCACCCTGTCGGTGGCCATCCAGATCGCCTTCTTCAAGGCCACCCGGCGGCGGGTGTTCCGCATGGCTCCGCTGCACCACCACTTCGAGCTGGCCGGCTGGGCCGAGAACACCGTCATCGTGCGGTTCTGGCTGGTCACCGGCATGGCGGTCGCGTTCGGCATCGGCGCCTTCTACGCCGACTGGCTCAGCCTCACCGGCCTGTGACCGGGCCCCTGGGGCGGGTCCTCGTCTGCGGCCTCGGCGTCTCCGGGGCTGCGGCCGCCCGGGTGCTGCTGGCCCGCGGGGACACCGTGCTGCTCGCCGACGCGGGCAGCCCCGCCGCGCGAGCCGAGCTGGAGGCCGCCGGTGCGGTCTGGCTCGGCGCGGTGACCGACTGCCCGGACGACGTCGACCTGGTGGTCACCTCACCCGGGTGGCGACCGGACTCCCCGCTGCTGGTGTCCGCGGCGGCCGCGGGCGTGGAGGTGGTGGGGGAGCCCGAGCTGGCGTGGCGGCTGCGGCTGCCCCTGGCCGACGGGCAGCCCGCGCCCTGGTACGCCGTGACCGGGACCAACGGCAAGACCACCACGGTCACCATGCTGGAGGCGCTGCTGCTGGCCGGGGGGCGCCGGGCGGTCGCGGCCGGGAACGTGGGGCGCCCGCTGGTCGAGGTGGTCACGGCGGTGGACGACCAGGGAGCCCCGGCCTTCGACGCCGTCGCGGTCGAGCTGAGCTCGTTCCAGCTGCACTGGTCCAGCTCGATCGCCCCGGCCGCCGCCGCGGTGCTCAACGTCGCCGACGACCACGTCGACTGGCACGGCAGCGCCACCGCCTACCGGGACGCCAAGGCCCGGATCCTGCAGCACGCCCCGGTCGCGGTCGCCGACGCCGGTGACCCGGTCGCGTCGTCCCTGGTCGACGGCCACGCGCGCCCGGTGACCGTCACCCTCGACGAGCCCGCCCCCGGCCAGCTCGGGGTGCGCGCCGGGGTGCTGGTCGACCGCGCCTTCGCCGAGTCCGCCGAGCTGCTCCCCGTCGCCGACCTCCAGGTCCGCGGGCCGCACAACGTCGCCAACGCGCTGGCCGCGGCGGCGCTGGCCCGCGCCGCCGGGGTGTCCGCCGCCGACGTCGGCACCGGCCTGGCCGGCTTCCGCGGCGGGGCGCACCGCAGCGTGCTGGTGGCCACCGTGCGGGACGTGGCCTGGGTCGACGACTCGAAGGCCACGAACCCCCACGCCGCCCTGGCCTCCCTCACCGCCCACCCCCGGGTGGTGTGGGTCGCCGGCGGTCTGCTCAAGGGCGCCGACGTCGACCCGCTGGTCGCCGCGATCGCCCCCCGGCTGGTCGGGGTGGTGCTGCTGGGCCGCGACCGGGCGGTGCTCGAGCAGTCCCTGGCGCGACACGCGCCCGCGGTCCCACGGATCGTCGTCCCCAGCGGCGACGATGTCGGTGTGGCTGGTGTGACGGACGGGACGGCGGAGGCGGTGATGGGCGAGGTGGTGCGCGCTGCTGCCTCCCTCGCCCACCCCGGTGACACCGTGCTGCTCGCGCCGGCCGCTGCGTCGATGGACGTCTTCACCGACTACGCGCACCGGGGCCGCGCCTTCGCCGACGCGGTCCGCGCCCTGCCCTGACGGGGGCCCCGGCATGGCTGCCACCACGGACACCCACCGCCCTCCCCGCACCACCGCGAGGGCGACCTCGGCCCGCGCCGCGGGCCGCGGCCGCACCGCCGCGCGGGCGCCCCTGTTCCGCGCCCCCGCCTGGCTCGACGGACCGCTGACCAGCGCCCACCTGCTGCTGGGCTCGGCCGGTCTGCTGCTGGCCATCGGTCTGGTCATGGTGTTCTCCGCCTCCAGCGTCCAGGCCGCCCTCGACGGCGAGCCCGCGTGGCTGCCCGGGGTGCGCCAGCTGGTGTTCGCCGCCCTCGGGCTGGTCGCGCTGCTGGTCGGCCTGCGACTGCCCATCGGCCACCTGCGCCGCTACTCGGGCATCGGGCTGCTGGTCTCGGTCGTGCTGCTGCTGGCGGTGCTCGTGCCGGGCATCGGCAAGGAGCTCAACGGCGCCCGGCAGTGGATCAGCCTGGGCTTCGCCGACTTCCAGCCCTCCGAGCTGGCCAAGCTGGTGCTCGCGCTGTGGGGCGCGCACGTCATCGCGCTGCGCGAGCGGTGGTTGAGCACGACGTCCCTGCTCGTCCCGGTGGTGCCGGTCTTCCTGCTGCTGGCCGCCCTGCTGCTGGCCGAACCCGACATGGGCGCCTCCGTGGGCCTGGGTCTGGTGGTGGCCGGGTTGCTGTGGGCCGGGGGACTGCCCGGACGGTGGATCGCCGGGCTGGGCGCCCTGGCCGCCGTCGGCGTCCTGGTCACCGCCCTCAGCGCGAGCTACCGGGCCGCCCGGCTGTTCTCCTTCCTCGACCCGTTCGCCGACCCGGAGAACGGTGGCTTCCAGGCCATCAAGGGCTTCTACGCGCTGGCCACCGGCGGGTTCTGGGGGGTCGGGCTGGGCAACAGCCGCATGAAGTGGAACCTGCTCCCGCACGCCGAGAGCGACTACATCTTCGCCATCATCGGCGAGGAGCTGGGCTTCCTGGGCTGCCTGGTGGTGGTCACCCTCTACGGGGTGCTCGCCTACGCCGGCTTCCGCATCGCCCGCCGGGCCACCGACCGCTTCGTGCAGCTGGCCAGCACCGCCATCACCGTGTGGCTCATCGGGCAGGCGTTCATCAACATGGGCTACGTCGTGGGGCTGCTCCCGGTCACCGGGGTCACGCTGCCGCTGATCTCGGCCGGTGGCACCTCCCTGGTGCTCACGCTGTTCATCGTCGGCCTGCTGGTCCGGTTCGCCCGCACCGAGCCCGACGCCATCGAGCACCTGCGCGCGCACCGCCAGGCGCACCCCGCCGGTCGGCTGGGCCGCATCGGCCGCTGGCTGGTGCCCGTCCCCCCGCAGGCGATCGCGCCCCTGCCCACGCTGGGCCGCCGGGCTGCGCCCGACGAGGCCGGTCCGGCCCGGCGCCCGGCCGGTCGCACGGTGGCCCGGGTCCGCCGGCACGACCCACCGCTGCGACGAGCCGCCGGGGACGTCGCCGGGGACGCCGCCGGCACCGGCCGGCCCTCCCGCCGCGAGCCCGGCCCGGTCCGCCAGCCGGTGGGTGCCGGCGCCGGACGTCGCCGCGCACCCCGCCCCGACCCCGCCCGTGACACCGCCCGTGACACCGCCCGTGACACCGTCCGCGGCACCGCCCGTGACAGCTCCCGCGGCACCGCCGTCGACCGGGGTCGGGACGCCCCGCGCACACCCCGGGACCGGCCGCGCCGACCCCGCTGAGCACCGACCCTGTGAGACTGAGCCCGTGACCTCCGCGCCACCCCGTCCCCCCGCCCGCACCCGGCCGGTCAGCGTCGTGCTGGCCGGCGGGGGCACCGGCGGCCACATCGAGCCCATGCTGGCCCTCGCCGACGCCCTCGTCCGGCGCACCGACGCCCCCGGGGGCACGCCGCGGGTGACCTGCCTGGGCACCTCCCGCGGTCTGGAGACCCGGCTCGTGCCCGCCCGCGGCCACGAGCTGCGGCTGATCCCGCCGGTCCCGCTGCCCCGCAGGCCCACCGTCGACCTGCTGCGGGTGCCCGGCCGGGTGCGCCGGGCGGTGGCCGACACCCGGGCGCTGCTCACCGAGCTGCAGGCCGACGTGGTCGTCGGGTTCGGCGGCTACGTCGCGCTGCCGGCCTACCTGGCCGCGCGCCGGTCCGGCGTCCCGGTCGTGGTGCACGAGCAGAACCCGCTGCCGGGCCTGGCCAACCGGGTCGGTGCCCGGCTGGCCGCCGCCGTCGCGGTGACCGCCCCCGGCACGCCGCTGCGGGGCGCCCAGCACGTGGGCATGCCGCTGCGGCCCGCCATCACCGGGCTGGACCGGACCGGGCTGCGCGCCGAGGCCCGCGCACACTTCGGCCTGGACGCCGACCGGCCCACCCTGCTGGTCTTCGGGGGGTCGCAGGGGGCGCGGTCGCTGAACGCCGCGGCCACCGGGGCGGCCGAGGTGCTGCGGTCGGCGGGGGTGCAGGTGCTGCACGCCCGCGGGCCCAAGAACACCGAGGTGGCCGTCCCGGCGGGGGAACCCCCCTACGTGGTCGTGGACTACCTCGAGCGCATGGACCTCGCCTACGCCGCGGCCGACCTCGCGCTGTGCCGGTCGGGCGCGGTGAGCGTCGCCGAGCTGTCCGCCGTCGGGCTGTCCGGTGCCTTCGTGCCGCTGCCCATCGGCAACGGCGAGCAGCGGCGCAACGCCCTGCCCGTGGTGGAGGCGGGGGGAGGGCTGCTGGTCGAGGACGCCGAGCTGTCGCCGTCCTGGATCGGGTCCACGCTGGTGCCCGTGCTCACCGACCCCACCCGCCTGGCCGACCTCGCCCGGCACGCGGCCGCGGCCGGCGTCCCCGACGCCGACGAACGGCTGGCCGACCTGACCCTCTCGGTGGTGCGGGCATGAGCGCCGCCGACGTCGCCGCGTGGCGCGACCCGGTGCCGGCCCTCGACGAGCTCGGCGCCGTGCACTTCGTCGGCATCGGCGGTGCGGGCATGAGCGGCATCGCCCGCATCCTGCTGGCCCGCGGGGTCGCCGTCTCCGGCAGCGATCGCCGCAGCACCCCCACCCTGCTCGCCCTGCAGGCCCTGGGCGCCCGCACCGAGGTCGGCCACGACGCCGCCCACCTGGGCGACGCGGCCACCGTCGTGGTCTCCACCGCCATCCGGCCCGACAACCCCGAGCTGGTCGCCGCCCGCGAGCGCGGGCTGCGGGTGCTGCCCCGGGCGGTCGCGCTGGCCGCGGTCATGGCCGGGCGGCGCAGCGTGGCGGTCGCCGGCACGCACGGCAAGACCTCCACCACCTCGATGCTCACGGTCGCCGTGCAGGCCTGCGGCGCCGACCCCTCCTTCGCCATCGGCGGCGACCTCAACGAGAGCGGCTCCAACGCCCACGCCGGCAGCGGCGACGTCTTCGTGGCCGAGGCCGACGAGAGCGACCGCTCGTTCCTGCTCCTGGCGCCCTTCGCCGGCATCGTCACCAACGTCGAGGCCGACCACCTGGACAACTACGGCGACCTGGCCGCCGTCGAGGCCGCCTTCGACCGCTTCCTCACCACGGTCGACCCGGCCGGGTTCGTCGTGCTCTGCGCCGACGACCCGGGCTCGGCCCGGTTGCGGGAGGTGGCCACCGGCGGGGCCCGGGTGCTCACCTACGGCACGGGTGGGGACGTCGACCTGCAGGTGCGCGACCTGGTCGTGGGGGCCGAGGGCACCAGCTGGACGGCGGTTCACCGGGGTGCGGAGCTCGGCCGGGTGACGCTCCGGCTGCCCGGTGAGCACATGGCCCTCAACAGCGCGGCCGCCCTGCTGGCCGGTCTCGAGCTGGGGTTCCCCGCCGCGGGGCTGCTGGCCGGCCTGGCCCGGTTCGGCGGGGTGCACCGCAGGTTCGAGCTGAAGGGCACCGCCGACGGGGTGCGGGTGTACGACGACTACGCCCACCACCCCACCGAGGTCGCCGCGCAGCTGCGCGCCGCCCGCGCGGTGGCGGGGGAGGGCCGGCTGGTGGTGCTGTTCCAGCCGCACCTCTACAGCCGCACCCGGGAGTTCGCCGCCGGCTTCGGCGAAGCGCTGGGCCTGGCCGACGAGGTCGTGGTGATGGACGTCTACGGCGCCCGCGAGGACCCGGTGCCCGGCGTGACCGGCGCCCTGGTCGCCGACGCCGTCCCGCTGCCGGCCGGCGCGGTGCACTTCGAGCCCTCGTGGTCGGCGGCGGCCGGTGCGATGGCCGCCCGCGCCCGCCCGGGGGACCTGCTGATGACCATGGGTGCCGGGGACGTCGTCATGGTGGGCCCGGAGATCCTCACCGCCCTCACCGAGCGCACCGACGGGGCGGGCTGACCCGTGCCGCGCACCGGGAGCACGACCCGCGACCGCACCCGTGGCGGCCGGCGGGGCGGTCCCGGGCGCGGTGGGCGCGGGGGACCGGCCTCCGGCGGGCCGGCCGGGGTCACCCGCCTGCGCCCGCGCCGGCGGCGGCTGGACCCCCGCCGCCGGCGCATCGTCGTCGGCGGTTCGGTGCTGGTGCTGGCGACGGTGCTGGTCTGGGTGGTGCTGGCCAGCCCGCTGCTGGCGGTGCGCACCGTGCAGGTCGACGGCGCCGTGACCCTGACGGCCAACCAGGTGCGCGACGCGGCCGGGGTGGCCGTCGGCACCCCGCTGGCCCGGGTGGACACCGCCGCGGCGGCCGCCCGGGTGGCCCGGCTGCCGCAGGTGGCCGACGCCGAGGTGACCCGCGGCTGGCCCGACCGGGTCGTGGTCACCCTGCGGGAGCGGGTGCCGGTCGCGGTGGTCGCCGAGCGGGGCACCCGGTCCCTGGTCGACGCCGGCGGGACGCTGTTCGCCACCGTCACCGGTGACCCGCCGGCCGGGGTCGTGCCGCTGACGGTGGCCGACCCGGGCCCGGACGACCGGGCCACCCGGGCCGGGCTGGCGGCGATCGTGTCGCTGCCCTCGGTGGTGCGCGACCAGGTCACCGAGGTGGCGGCCACCGGCTCCGACGACGTCACCCTCACCCTGGCCGACGGCACGAGCGTGCTGTGGGGGAGCGCCGCGGACGCCGACCGCAAGGCGCAGGTGCTGGCCGCCGTCCTGGACCAGCTGGCTGCCGGCGCCCTCGAGCCGGCCGCGCAGATCGACGTCAGCTCGCCCGAGGAGGTCGTGCTGCGCTGAGGAGTGCAGGGTGTGGCCATGACCACTCCCGCGACCACTCCCGCGACCACTCCCGCGACCACTCCCGTCTCCCGGTTCCCGGTGCCCGACCGCACCGAGCTGCCCGCCGACCTCCGCGAGCGGTACGACGCCGTCGAGGAGAAGTCCGGCTTCTTGCCCAACGTCTTCGCGATGCTGGCCCACCGCCCGGCCGAGGCGCGCGCCTTCCTGGCCTACCACGACGCGCTCATGGACAAGGACACCCCGGGCCTGTCCACCGCCGACCGCGAGCTGGTGGTGGTGGCCACGAGCGCCGCCAACGACTGCCTGTACTGCGTGGTGGCCCACGGCGCCATCGCCCGGATCCGCACCCGGGACCGGTACCTGGCCGACCAGGTGGCGGTCGACTGGCGCAAGGCCCCGGTCGACGAGCGCATGCGCACCGTGCTGGAGGTCGCGGTGCGGCTGGCCACCAGCCCGGCGGAGGTCACCCCGGACGACCTCGCCGCGCTGCAGGCCGCGGGCCTCAGCGAGGACGACGTGTGGGACGTCGGGGCGATCGTCGGGTTCTTCGCGATGAGCAACCGGCTGGCGCACTGGGCCGCCGTCCCGCCGAACGAGGAGTTCTACCTGATGGGCCGCGTCCCGAGGGCCTGATCGCGGTCCCCCGTGCGAGGTCTCCTCGCCCCGGTGCACCCCGCCCACCGGGGCGGCGCGCGACACGCCCGGGCCGAGAACCGTCGACAGAATCTGCGCCACACCCCGTCGAGCCGTCTCGACCCGTGGATGAGACGCTGACGGGGCGGGTCGTCACGAGCCGTGAGGCGGGCGTGACGCACGGGTCAGCTGGGGCGCAGGAGACGAGCGGGACCGACACGCCGCACCCGCCGAGGGTGCTGGCATCGGGCTCCGGGCACACCTAGCGTCGCCCCCATCGCCCTAGTTGACATAACTATAAGGCTTAACCTGAGGATGAGGGTCCAGTTGGGGAGCGCAGCATGACACCTCCGCACAACTACCTCGCGGTCATCAAGGTCGTCGGCATCGGCGGCGGCGGGGTGAACGCGGTCAACCGCATGATCGAGGTCGGCCTCAAGGGGGTCGAGTTCATCGCGATCAACACCGACGCGCAGGCGTTGCTGATGAGCGATGCCGACGTCAAGCTCGACGTCGGTCGCGAGCTCACCCGCGGCCTGGGCGCCGGCGCCCAGCCCGACGTGGGCCGTCAGGCCGCCGAGGACCACCGCGAGGAAATCGAGGAGGTCCTCAAGGGGGCCGACATGGTCTTCGTCACCGCCGGCGAGGGAGGTGGCACGGGCACCGGTGGCGCCCCCGTGGTGGCCTCGATCGCCCGCAAGCTCGGCGCGCTCACCATCGGTGTGGTCACCCGGCCGTTCTCCTTCGAGGGGAAGCGGCGGGCCGTGCAGGCCGAGTCGGGCATCGACGAGCTGCGCAACGAGTGCGACACGCTCATCGTGATCCCGAACGACCGGCTGCTGCAGCTGGGCGACCGCAACGTCTCGGTGATGGACGCCTTCCGCACCGCCGACCAGGTGCTGCTGTCCGGTGTCCAGGGCATCACCGACCTGATCACCACGCCCGGTCTGATCAACCTCGACTTCGCCGACGTCAAGTCGGTCATGTCGGGTGCGGGGTCAGCGCTCATGGGCATCGGCAGCGCCCGCGGGGACAACCGCGCGCTGCTGGCCGCCGAGCAGGCGATCGCCTCCCCGCTGCTGGAGGCCTCCATGGAGGGCGCCCACGGCGTCCTGCTGTCGATCTCGGGCGGGTCGGACCTCGGCCTGTTCGAGATCAACGAGGCCGCCTCGCTGGTCTCCGACGCCGCGCACGCCGACGCCAACATCATCTTCGGTGCCGTCATCGACGACGCCCTGGGTGACGAGGTGCGGGTGACGGTGATCGCCGCCGGGTTCGACGGCGGCAAGCCCAGCGGCACCGCCCGCAAGGACGCCGCCCCGGCCAGCTCCTCGGCGCCCGCGTCGATGCCGTCGCAGGCCCAGCCGCGGCCGGTGCAGCAGGCCCAGCCCGCGCCGTCGGCCCCGCGGCAGACCGGTGAACGGCTGGTGTCCGGGTCCGGTGCCGGCTCCCCGCAGGCCGCCCCGCGCACCCCGACGCAGGGCGGGGGCATCTCCGTGCCGCCGCCCCTGCCGCCGATCCCCGGTCCGGTGCAGGGCGGCCGCCGTCCGCTCTCCTCGGACGACTTCGAGGAGGAGCTCGACATCCCCGAGTTCCTCCGCTCCCAGTAGAAGGACCTCGGTGCCCCCCACACCTCGCACGCTCGGCGCGGGACCCTGCACCGAGGCCGTTCCAGAACGTCACCTGGCCGCCCCGCCGACCCGGTCCCTCCGCCCCCGGCGGGTGGTCACCGATCGGCGGGGCGGCCGTTCGTCGTCGCCCTACGACGCCTTCAACCTCGGTGGGCACGTGGGTGACGACCCCGACGACGTCGCGGCCAACCGCGCCCGGCTGGCCCGTGAGCTGCGGGTCGACCCGGGTGCGCTGGTCTGGATGGAGCAGGTGCACGGTGCCGGCGTGGCGGTGGTGGAGGGGCGCCAGGCCGGACCGCCGCCGGCGGTCGACGCCCTGGTGACCGCCGAGCCGGGGCTGGTGCTCTGCGTGCTGGTCGCCGACTGCGTGCCGGTGCTGCTGGCCGACCCGGTCGCCGGGGTGGTCGCCGCGGTGCACGCCGGCCGCGAGGGCGTGCGGCAGGGCGTCGTCACCGCGGCGCTGGGAGCGATGGTCGACCTGGGCGCCCGCCCGGCCGACGTGCAGGCCCTGCTCGGGCCGGCGGTCTGCGGCGCGGACTACGAGGTGCCCCGGGCCATGCAGGTCCAGGTCGCCCGGGTGGCCCGCGACGCCGCCGTCCGGTCGCGCACCGGCACCCCGGCCCTGGATCTGCGGGCCGGGCTCGCCCAGGTGCTGCGCGGCGCCGGCGTCGGGCAGGTCGTGACCGACCCGCGCTGCACCGTCGAGGACCGGCGGCTGTTCTCGCACCGCCGCGACGGCGTCACCGGTCGGCAGGCCGGCGTCGTGTGGCTGGACGCGGCGTGAGCACGCTGGCGGACAACCTGGCGGCCGTCCGCACGCGGATCGAGCAGGCTGCGCAGGCGGCCGGGCGGGACCCCGGCGGGGTGGCCCTGCTCGCGGTCAGCAAGACCTGGCCGGCGGCCGACGTCGCCGCCCTGGCCGAGCTCGGGCAGCGGGAGTTCGCCGAGAACAAGGTGCAGGAGCTGGTGGCCAAGGCCGAGGAGCTCGGTCACCTCGACCTGCGCTGGCACCTGGTGGGCCAGCTGCAGCGCAACAAGGCCACCGCCGTGGTCGGCGCCGGTGCCGTCGTCCAGTCCGTGGACCGGGTCTCGCTGGTCGAGCGGTTGGCCGGCGTGGCCGAGCGGGCCGAGGTGGTGACCGAGGTGTTCGTCCAGGTCGACCTGGGCGGCCCGGAGGGCGAGGCGGCGGCCCGCGGGGGAGTGGCCCCCGAGCACGCCGTCGAGCTCGCCGACGCCGTCGCGGGCCACCCGTCGCTGCGGTTGCGCGGGCTCATGGCCGTGGCCCCGCGCGGCGGTCCGCCGCGACCGGCCTTCGACCGGCTGGCCGTCCTGGCGACCCGGGTGCGGGCCGACCACCCGGAGGCCGGCGAGCTGTCGGCGGGGATGAGCGCCGACCTGGAGGACGCCGTCGCCGCCGGCGCCACCGTCGTGCGTGTCGGAACCGCGTTGTTCGGCTCGCGCCCCCTAGCCTCCGGATCAGGACCGTAGGGCACACCAGGCACGTCCGTCCCACGAGTCCCACAGTCACGGATGACGACCAGCAGAGAGAGGGGCCCTTCGATGGCCGGCGCCATGCGCAAGATGGGCATCTACCTCGGACTCGTCGAGGACGACGACGTGCGGGCCTACGGGCGCTACGACGCGCGGCAGTCCGACTACGACGACCGGACCGACCGGCGGGGCGAGCGTGGCCACTACGGCTACGACGGCGCCTACGAGGGCGGCTACGACGAGCCGGGCTACCCCTCGACCGAGTACCCCTCGGAGGAGCTGCCGGCCGAGGAGCTCGCCGCCCCGGAGCCCCCGCTGGCGCGCCGCGCCGGCCCGCGTCGGCTGGACCTGGCCGCACCGGCGACCGTCGGCCCCCGGCTGGGTGGCTCGGGTCGCGCGGTCGGCTCGGCCCTCGCCGGTGGCTCCGCCCTGGGTGGCGGGACCGCGACGTCGGGGCCCGTGGGTGCGACCGCCGCGGCCCTGGCGGCGCCCGAGCCGGCCGTGGCGCCGCCGGCGCCCGCCCCGGCGACGCCGGCCCCCCAGTCCTACCGCATCACCACGCTGGTGCCCCAGACCTACAACGAGGCCCGCACCATCGGCGAACGCTTCCGCGACGGCGACGCGGTGCTGATGAACCTGGCCGAGATGGACGACGCCGATGCCAAGCGCCTCGTGGACTTCGCCGCCGGCCTGTCCTTCGGCCTGCACGGTAGTATCGAGCGCGTCACGGCCAAGGTGTTCCTGCTCTCCCCGGCCGGCACCGACGTGACCGCCGAGGACAAGGCCCGCATCCGCGAGGGCGGGTTCCCCAGCCAGCCCTGACCCACCCGGCTGCCGGCGGGCCCGTGCCCGCCCAGCCCCGAACGAGCGAGGACCGTGTCCCTTCTCCTGCAGATCGTGTCGTCGATCCTGCTCGTGTTCCTGATCCTGCTGTTCGCCCGGTTCGTGGTGGACTGGGTGATGGTCCTGGCCCGCAGCTGGCGCCCGTCGGGCGCCGTGGCCGCGGGCCTGGAGGTCGTGTACGCAGCCACCGACCCGCCGTTGAAGGCGGTGCGCAAGGTGGTCCCGCCGTTGAACCTGGGCAGCATCAGGTTGGACCTCGGGTTTATGGTGCTCCTGATCGCCGTGTTCATCCTGCGCGGCATCGTCGATTCACTGGCTGCGAACGTGTGACCAGTTCTGCCGTCCTGGGACCGGTCCTGCGGTCGTGGCCACGCGCCGCCCGTGGAGACTGCGCCCTGTTCCTCCCGTCCGACCCGAGGTGACCCGATGCCACTCACGCCCGCCGACGTGCACAACGTCGTCTTCAAGAAGCCGCCGATCGGCAAGCGTGGCTACGACGAGGACGAGGTCGACGCCTTCCTCGACGTCGTCGAGGCCGAGCTGGCCCGGCTGATCGAGGAGAACAACGAGCTCCGCAACAACGGGGGCGGCGCCGCCCGCACCGAGGAGCGCCCCGCCGAGCCGGTCGCGGCCACCCCGCCGCCGGCCCCGCAGTCCCGCGAGGACGACGGGGTGCGCGCCTCCCGCATGCTCACCCTGGCCACCGAGACCGCCGACCGGTACGTCAACGAGGCCAAGCAGCAGGCCGACCAGCTGGTCGGCAGCGCCAAGTCCAACAGCGACCGCATGCTGGCCGACGCGCGCGCCAAGAGCGAGCAGCAGCTGGCCGAGGCCAAGCAGCGCGCCGACGCGATGGTGGGCGACGCCCGCACCCGCGCCGACACGATGGAGCGCGAGGCCCGCGCGAAGGCCACCGCCCTCGACCAGGAGGCCGAGCGCAAGCACGTCGAGGTCATGGGCTCCCTGGAGGAGAAGCGCAGCAGCCTCGAGCGCAAGATCGAGGAGCTGCGCACCTTCGAGCGCGAGTACCGCACCCGGCTGCGGTCCTACCTCGAGTCGCACCTGCGCGACCTGGACAGCCGCGGCTCGGCCGAGCCCGCCTCGAACGCCCGGCAGAACCAGCACGCCGGCGCCTGACCCCCCGCTCGACCCCGGAGCCCCCGCAGACCAGGTCTGCGGGGGCTCCGTCGTGTGGTGCCGGTTACGCTGCGGCCGTGATCGTGGTCGCCGGGTTGCTCATCCTCGTGGCCGGCGCGCTGCTGGTCGGCGGGCTGGGTGACGGCCAGACGGCGATGCTGTGGGGCTCGGTGGGCGTGAGCGCCCTGGCCGCCGCGGTGCTGGCCGTGCAGTCCGTGCAGCGACGCCGGGCCAGCGCCACGGCAGTTGCGGCCTCCGAGGCCTCCGAGACCTCCGCGGCCTCCGCGGCCTCCGCGGCCTCCGCGGCCTCCGCGGCCTCCGCGGCCTCCGCGGCCTCCGCGGCCTCCGAGGCCTCCGAGACCTCCGCGGCCTCCGCGGCGAAGCCCGAGCCCGCGGAGGCCGTCCCTGCTGGGGGCACCGGGCGGGCTGCCGCCCCGGCGGCCGCGGGGGCCGTCGAGCCTGCCGCGGCCGGGTCCGGCGGTGCCGAGCCCGCGGTGGCCGCGGAGATCGCTGCGCTGCGGGCCGAGCTGGCCGATCTGCGGTCGGCGCGGTCGGCGCCCGCCGAGCCCGCTGCCGGTGACGCACCCCAGGCCGCCGCCGCGCCGCCCGTGGCGGACGCACCCAGCACCACCGATGGGTCGGCGGCGGAGAAGGCGCCCGACGGCGCGGCTGCCCCCGACGTTGCGGCTGCCCCCGACGGCATGGGCGCCCCCGACGGCGCGGCTGCCTCCGATGGCGCGGATGACCCCGATGGCGCGGCTGCCTCCGATGGCGCGGCTGACCCCGACCGCACGGTTGATCCCGACGGCACGGCTGACCCCGCAGGGACGGTCGCGCCCGCCGGTGTCCAGCCGCCGCCTGCGGGCCTCGACGCCGCCGTCCGGACCGGTGGTCCCGTGGCCGCGCCCGCCCCGGGAGCCTCGGCACCGTCGAACCCCTCGGCCGCCCCCGCGGCGTCCGAGGGTCCGGGCACCGGGACGCATGCCGTTGTCCGGCCGATCGTGCTGGGGGAGGACGGCGAGCCGGTCGAGGAGGACGTCGTCGTCACCGACCTGCTGCTGGTGATCGACCTGACCGACGAGGTCTTCGTCGTCGACGAGCACCCCCGCTACCACCTCGAGGGGTGTGCGGTGACGGAGGGCCAGGAGACGTTCGGCCTCCCGCTGGACGAGGCCAAGCGCGACGGGTTCACCGCCTGCGGCATCTGCCGACCCGACCGCAGCCTGGCCGATGCCGAGCGCCGGCGTCGCGCCGCCGCCCGCTCCTAGCCTCGCCGCCCGGCCCCGGGCGCCGTCCCGACCCCGGGCTCCGTCCGGACCCCGGGCCCCGGCCAACCCCGGGCCCCGTCCAACCCCGGCCCGCCCCGCCGGATGTGACATCCGGCGGGGTCCGTGGCGTCGGACCCCGCAGGAAGTCACATCCAGCGGCGTGCGGGTGGCCGGCCCCGTGCCCGGGCTGAGGCACGGGCTGGGGTGGGAGGTCAGGCGCGGGCTGGGGTGGGAGGTCAGGCGCGGGCGACCCGGATGTGACATCCGGCGGGGTCCGTGGCGCCGGACCCCGCAAGAAGTCACATCCAGCGGCGTGCGGGTGGCCCCGTGCCCGGGCCGAGGCACGGGCTGGGGTGGGCGGTCAGGCGCGGGCGACCCAGATGCGACCACCGGCGGGTGTCTCCACGCCTTCGCCCTGGCCGGCCTCGCCTGGGTGCACCGTCGCGGCGAGCACCTCCCCGGCCAGCTGACCGGACGCCTCGGTCAGCGCCTGGGCCAGCTGCCCGTCGGCGGTCCACCACAGCTCGATGCGGTCGCTGACCTCGAACCCGGCGGCCTTGCGGGCGTCCTGCACCAGGCGGACCACCTCGCGGACCAGGCCGGCCCGCTCCAGCTCCGGGGTGAGCGCGAGGTCGAGCGCGACGGTGAGCCCGCCGGCCGAGGCCACGGTCCAGCCCTCCCGAGGGGTCTCGGTGACCACCAGGTCGCCGTCCTCGAGGGGCACGTCGGCGCCCTCGACCACGACCGACGCGGTACCCGCCCGGTAGGCGGCGACGAGCGCGGTGGGGTCCTCGGCGGCGACGGCCCGGGCGACCGCCTGCACCTGCTTGCCCATCCGCCGGCCGACCGCCCGGAAGTCGATCTTGACGGTCACGTCGACCAGGCCGCCGCCGGCCTCGGCCACCGGGGCGAGCTCGGCGACGTTGAGCTCCTCGGCCACCTCGGCGACCAGGTCACGCGGCAGCTCCGCCCAGCCGGGTGCGGCGACCAGGGCGCGGGCCAGCGGCTGCCGGGTGCGCACCTTGGCCGCCGTCCGGGCCGAGCGGCCCAGCTCCACCAACCGCCGGACGACGTCCATCTGCTCGACGAGCCGGTCGTCGCGGGCGGCGGCGTCCACCTCGGGCCACGAGGACAGGTGCACCGAGTCGGGCACCGGTGCGCCGTCGGCGGAGGTGAGGCCCGGGGCGACGACCTCCCGCCACACCCGCTCGGTGACGAACGGGGTGAACGGGGCCATCAGCCGGGTGAGGCCGTCGAGCACCTCGTGCAACGTGCCGAGGGCAGCCGGGTCGCCGTCCCAGAACCGCCGGCGCGACCGCCGGACGTACCAGTTGGACAGGTCGTCGACGAAGGCCGCGAGGAGCTTGCCCGCGGTCTGGGTGTCGAACTCCTCGAGCGCCTGCGTCACGCCGTCGGTGACGGTGGCCAGCGAGGCCAGCGCCCAGCGGTCCAGCAGCGGACGGTCGGCCGCCGCCGGGGCGGGGGAGGAGGCCGGGTCCCAGCCGTTGGTCGAGGCGTACAGGGTGAAGAACGAGGCGGTGTTCCAGTAGGTCAGCAGCACCTTGCGGACGACCTCGGACAGCGTCTCGTGGCCCACCCGCCGGGCCTGCCACGGCGACCCGCCGGCCAGCATGAACCAGCGGACGGCGTCGGCGCCGTGCCGGTCCATCAGCGGGATGGGCTCGAGGATGTTGCCCAGGTGCTTGCTCATCTTGCGGCCGTCCTCGGCCAGGATGTGGCCCAGGCACAGGACGTCCTCGTAGGAGGACTTCCCGAACACCAGGGTGCCCACGGCCATGAGCGTGTAGAACCAGCCGCGGGTCTGGTCGATCGCCTCGCAGATGAACTGCGCCGGGTACGCGGCCTCGAACTGCTCCTGGTTGCGGTGCGGGGCGCCCCACTGCGCGAAGGGCATCGACCCGGAGTCGTACCAGGCGTCGATGACCTGCCGCACCCGGCGGAACTCGCCGTCGACCCCGGGCAGCGTGAAGGTGACGTCGTCGATGAAGGGCCGGTGCGGGTCGAGGTCGGCCAGGTCGCGGCCGGTGAGCTCGGACAGCTCGGCCAGCGAGCCGACGGCGACCAGGTGCGACGGGTCCAGCTCGTTGCGCCAGATCGGCAGCGGGGTGCCCCAGTACCGGTCGCGGGACAGTGCCCAGTCGACGTTGTTGTGCAGCCAGTCGCCGTAGCGGCCCCACTGCACGTTCTCCGGGTGCCAACGGGTGGCCTCGTTCTCGGCCAGCAGCTGGTCCTTGACGGCGCTGGTGCGGATGTACCAGGAGGGCTGGGCGTAGTACATGAGCGGGGTGTGGCAGCGCCAGCAGTGCGGGTAGGGGTGCTCGTAGCGCTGCTCGCGCCACAGCACGCCGCGGTCGGCGAGGTCCTGCACCAGGGTGGGGTCGGCGGCCTTGAAGAAGTGCCCGCCCACCAGGCCCACGTCCGCGGTGAAGTGCCCGGTGGCGTCGACGGGGTTGACCACCGGCAGTCCGTAGGCCCGGCAGACCGCGAGGTCCTCGGCGCCGAACGCGGGGGACTGGTGGACCAGACCGGTGCCGGAGTCGGTGGTGACGTAGTCGGCGAGCAGCACGAAGTGCGCGTCGCCCTCGGGGAAGTCGACGAGGGGAAAGGGCCGCTGGTAGTGCACCCGCTCCCAGTCGCGGCCGGTGGTGGTCGCGAGCACCTCGTAGGGCACGTCGGCCCCGAGGACGGCGGCGACCAGCGGCTCGGCGACGACGACGGTGCGGTCACGGCCGTCCCGCTCGGTGCGGACGACGAGGTAGGTGACGTCGGGGTTGACCGCGACCGCGGTGTTGCTCGGCAGCGTCCAGGGCGTGGTCGTCCAGACCAGCAGGTCGGCCCTGCCCGCCCACTCGCCGCTGGTGACCGGCAGCGAGACGTACACCGAGGGGTCGGTGACCGTCTCGTACCCCTGGGCGACCTCGTGGTCGGACAGCCCCGTGCCGCACCGCGGGCAGTAGGGCGCGACGCGGTGGTCCTCGGTGAGCAGGCCCTTCTCGAAGATGGTCTTCAGCGACCACCACACGCTCTCCACGTACTCGGGGTTCATCGTCCAGTAGGCCGAGGACATGTCGACCCAGTAGCCCATGCGGTCGGTGAGCTCGGAGAAGTCGGCCACGTGCCGCTCGACGGACTCCCGGCAGCGGGCGTTGAACTCGGCGATGCCGTAGGCCTCGATGTCGGGCTTGCCGTTGAAGCCCAGCTCCTTCTCCACCGCGATCTCGACCGGCAGGCCGTGGCAGTCCCAACCGGCGCGGCGGGGGACGGAGAACCCCTGCATGGTCTTGAAGCGCGGGAAGACGTCCTTGAACGCGCGCGCCTCGATGTGGTGGGTGCCCGGACGGCCGTTGGCGGTGGGCGGGCCCTCGTAGAAGGTCCACTGCGGGCGGCCGGCCGAGGCCTCCAGGGACCGGGCGAACACCTTCTCGTCGGCCCACTGGTCGAGGACCTCGTGCTCCAGGGCGGGGAGGTCGACCCCTGCTGGGAGGGGGCGGAACGGGGAGGTGGGGCTGCTCACGCCGTCCATCATCCCAGTCCTGGAACACCGTCCTGACCCGGTCGTCACCCGGGTACGGGAGACTGCCCCCGTGGGGGCTGGCTGATGTCGACGACGGTGACCGTCGCGCTGGCCGTCGGGGCCCTCGTCGTGCTCACCGCCGCGGTCGCCCTGCGGGTCTCCGACCGGCTCGGCCTGCCCGCGCTGCTGCTGTACCTGGCGCTGGGCGTGGGCCTGGGCGAGAGCGGCCTGGGCATCCAGTTCTCCGACGTCGAGCTGACCCAGACCCTGGGCGTCGCCGCGCTGGTGGTCATCCTCGCCGAGGGCGGGTTGACCACGCGGTGGTCCGACGTCCGACGGGCGGTCGGGCCGGGCCTGCTGCTGGCCACCGTCGGCGTGGTGGTCTCGGTCGCGGTCACCGCGGCGGTCGCGGTCTGGCTGCTGGACTTCCCGTGGACGGTCGCCCTGCTGCTGGGTGCGGTGGTCAGCTCCACCGACGCCGCGGCGGTCTTCGCGACGCTGCGCCGGTTGCCGTTGCCGCGCCGGGTGGCCGCCTCGTTGGAGATGGAGTCCGGCCTCAACGACGCCCCCGTGATCCTGCTGGTGCTGGTGCTGTCGGAACGGCTGGGCGGCGGGGAGGCCGCGCCCTGGTGGATCACCGCGGTGGAGGTGGTCGGCGAGCTGGCCGGCGGGTCGGTGATCGGCGTCGCGGTCGGGTTCGCCGGGGCCTGGCTGCTGCGCCGGGTGGCGCTGCCGCTGGCCGGCTTCTACCCGCTGGCCACCCTCGCCCTGTGCGTGCTGGCCTTCGCCTCGGCCGACCTGGTGCACACCTCCGGGTTCGTGGCGGTGTACCTCTGCGGGCTGGTGCTCGGCAACGCCCCGCTGCCGCACCGGGCCGCCACCATCGGGTTCGCCGAGGGGATGGCCACGCTGGCCCAGATCGGGCTGTTCGTGCTGCTGGGCCTGCTGGCCAGCCCGGGGCGGCTGCTCGACGTCGTCCCCGAGGCCCTGGTGGTCGGGCTGGCGCTGCTGCTGCTGGCGCGGCCGCTGTCGGTGCTGCTCAGCCTCGTGTGGTTCCGGCTGCCCTGGTCGCAGCAGGCGTTCATCTCGTGGGCGGGCCTGCGCGGGGCGGTGCCCATCGTGCTGGCCACCTTCCCGGTCGCGGCCGCCGTCCCCGGGGCCACCCGGGTCTTCGACATCGTCTTCGTGCTGGTGGTGGTGTTCACCGTCGTGCAGGGCGGCTCGCTGCCGGCCGTGGCCCGGGTGCTGCGCATCGCCACCCCGATCACCCCGCGCGACATCGACGTGGAGTCCGCGCCGCTGGACGAGCTGGGCGCCGAGCTCATGCAGCTGACCGTGCCGCCGGGGTCGCGGTTGCACGGGGTGTACCTGCCCGAGCTGCGGCTGCCCGAGGACGCCGCCGTGGTGCTCGTCGTCCGTGACGGCAAGCCGTTCGTGCCGGGCCCCGACACCCGGATGATGCGCGGGGACCAGGCGTTGCTGGTGTCCGCGCGCGGCTCCCGGGCCGAGGCGGAGCGACGGCTGCGCGCGGTCAGCCGGGCCGGCCGGCTGGCCAGCTGGCGCGGCGAGACCGGCGCCCCCACCGAGGTGGACTAGCGCCAGCCCGCCAGCAGCGCGGCCGCGGTTGCCCGCCCCTGGGCGAAGGCCCGGTCCGGGTCGGTGCGCAGCGCCATCGCCAGGGCGCCGCTCACCACCACCAGCAGGTGCTCGGCGAGCTCCTCGGCCCGGTCGCCGGCCACCGGGGCCGCCAGCTCGCCCAGCCGGCCGCGCAGCAGGGCGGTGTCCTGCGCCAGCGCGGTCGCGGCCACGGCGTCGTCGTCGGCCGCGCCGGCCGCGGCGTCGAGGAAGGCGCACCAGCGGGAGGGCGTCCCGGTCGAGCGGAACGCCGCCAGGGCGTCGAACACGGCGAGCAGGCGGGTGCGGTCGTCGTCGGCGGCGGCCACCGCGGCGGCCCAGGCGTCGTCCCAGCGCCGCAGGCGGGCCGACAGCGCGGCGGCCTGCAGGCCGGTCTTGCTGCCGAAGTGCGCGTAGAGGGTGGCCGGGGCGACGCCGGCGCGGGCGAGCACGGCGTCCACCGGGGTGCTGGCGAAGCCGCCGGCGGCGAAGAGCTCGTCGGCGGCGTCCAGCAGGCGTTCTCGAGCTCCGGGTCGCGAGGTCACCACATCACTGTAACGTTCGTTCTATGAAACGTGCGTTTCGTTCTGCTGTCCTGGTGGCCGCCGGCACCGCCCTGGTCGCCTGCACCTACGGCCTCGTCCGCTACGCGGTCGGGTTGAGCGCGCCGGACGCCCAGCGCGACCTGGGCCTGTCCACGACCGCGGTCGGCCTGGTCTCCGGTGGCACGTCGATGGCCTACTGCGTGGCCGCCGCGCTGGCCTTCGTGCACGGCGAACGTCGACCGCGGCTGGTCGTCGCGGGCGCGGGTGCGGTCGCCGTCCTGGGGGCGTTCGGCGTCGGGACGACGACCTCCGCGACCGGGTTCGCGGTCGCCGCGGTCGTCGGCAGCGCCGGGGCCGGGGCGGCCTCGCCCGGGCTGGTCGTCCTGGTCCGCCGGGCGGTGCCCGGTGGAGCGGAACCGCGCGCCCAGGCGCTGGTGAACGCGGGGACCGGCCCGGGCCTGGTCGCCGCCGGGGCGCTGGCCCTGCTCGTCGACCGCTGGCAGGTGGCGTGGACCGCTGCGGCGGCCGGGACCGCCGTCGTCACCGCGGTCGTGCTGGTCGCCGCCCGCGGGGACGCCGGGCCCGGCCGGCGGGCCCAGCGGGCCGATGCCGGGCGCCGGTGGGCCACCCCGGTGGTCGCGGCGGTCCTGCTGGGCGTCGGCAGCGCGGCCGTGTGGACGCACGGCCGCACGGTGCTGCAGCAGGGCGGGCTGGGCGACCACGCCGCGCTCGGCGTCTGGATCTGGCTCGGCGTCGGTGCCACCGGTGCGGCGCTGGCCGGCCCCCTGCTGCTGCGGGCCGGGCCGGTGCGCGCGTGGTCGGTGTCGGCGGCGCTGACCGCCGGAGCGGTGGCCGCCTGGGCGGCCCCGCCCGGGGGAGCGGTGCCGGTGGTGGCCGCGCTGGTCTTCGGCCTGGGCTTCACCACGGCGACGACCGGGCTCATCGCCTGGGCGGGAACGGTCTCGGCCACCCCCGCCCCGGCGGTGTCGACCTTCTTCGTCGCGCTGCTGCTGGGTCAGGCCGCGGGCGCCCCGCTGGCCTCGGCCCTGCTGGACGCGGGCGCCCCGGTGGCCTTCGGGGCAGCCGCGGTCGTGGTCGCGGCCGGGGCCGCGGCACCCCTCACCGGGCGCCGGCGAGCTCCACGGGTCCGGTGAGCTCCAGCGTCCGGGTGGTCTCCTCGCGGACCTCGGCGAACAAGGCCGGGTCGTCGGCGAGGGTGCGGCCGTAGGAGGGGATGGCCTCCCGCAGCCGGGGCTCCCAACCGGCGTGCTCGGTGGGGAAGCAGCGGCGCAGGAGGTCCAGCATCGCGGCCACCGCGGTCGAGGCCCCGGGGGAGGCGCCCAGCAGGCCGGCGATGCTGCCCTCGCCGCCGACCACCAGCTCGGTGCCGAACTGCAGCACCCCGCGGCCCTTCTCGTCCTGCTTGATGACCTGCACGCGCTGGCCGGCGTGGATCATCTCCCAGTCGTCGCCGTCGGCGGTGGGCACGAACTCCTCGAGGGCCTCGAGGCGGTCGGAGGGGCGCTGCAGCACCTGCCCGACCAGGTAGCGGGTCAGTGCGGTCTGGGTGCGGGCGACCCCGAGCATCGAGCCGAGGTTGCCCAGGCGTACCGACCGGGGGAGGTCCAGCCACGAACCGGACTTCAAGAACTTCGGGGAGAACCCGGCGTAGGGGCCGAACAGCAACGACTGCTGGCCGTCGATGAGCCGCAGGTCCAGGTGCGGCACGGACATCGGCGGTGCGCCGACCGCGGCCTGGCCGTAGACCTTGGCCTGGTGCCGGGCCGCGAGCGCCTCGTTGGTCGAGCGGAGGAACAGGCCGGAGACGGGGAACCCGCCGAACCCCTTGATCTCGGGGATGCCGGCGCGCTGCAGCAGCGGGAGGGCGCCGCCACCGGCGCCGACGAAGACGAAACCGGCGTTGACGGTGAACTCCTGGCCCGACGCGTGGTGCCGGGCGGTGACCTTCCAGCGGCCGTCGGAGGTGCGCTCGAGGTCCTGCACGCTGGTGCCGGTGTGCACGGCCACCCCGCGGGCGGTGCCCTGGTCCAGCAGCAGCCGGGTCAGCGACCCGAAGTCGACGTCGGTGCCGGCGGTGGAGCGGGTGGCGGCGACGGGCTGGGCCGGGTCGCGGCCCTCCATCATCAACGGCACCCAGCGGGCCAGCTCCTCCTGCGCGGTGGTCAGCTCCAGCTCGGCGAACAGCGGCGAGGTGGTCAGCGCCGCGTGCCGGGCCCGCATGTACCGCTGGCCCTCCTCGCCGTGCACGAAGCTGATGTGCGGCACCGGGGTGATGAAGTTCTTCGGCGAGTCGGTGAGCCCGCTGCGCACCAGGTGCGACCAGAACTGGCGCGACAGCTGGAACTGCTCGTTGATCGAGATCGCCTTGGTCGGGTCGACCGTGCCGTCCTTGCCCGCCGGCGTGTAGTTCAGCTCGCACAGCGCCGAGTGCCCGGTGCCCGCGTTGTTCCAGCCGTCGGAGCTCTCGGCCGCCACCTTGTCGCCGGCCTCGAACAGCGTCACTGACCAGTGCGGCGCCACGATGCCCAGCAGGGCCGCCAGCGTCGCGCTCATCACCCCGCCGCCGACCAGCACGACGTCGGGTCGCGAGGTGTCGGGGATGACCGGGTGGGCGTACTCGCCCGGTGCGGTGGGCTCCTGGGCGGTGGGCTCGGTGCTGGCGGGGCTGGTCACGGAGGCCTTCCTGTGGTCCCGCGCCGCGGTCGGTGCGGCGCGTTGCGTGCAGGGGAGCGGGATCACCGCTGCTCGCCTGCCATGGTCGTCCCACCGGCGCCCCGGCACCTCACCCGGGCGGTGTGACCCTCGCCATGCTCCACCACCGGTCCGGGGACCCGCGCGGACCCCGGTACCGTCGGTGCGTGAACGAGGACAACGTCCGCCCGCCCGCGCCCGCGGTGCCGCCCCGACGGCGGCCGCGCACCAGGCTGCTGCTGGGGCTGGCCGCCGGGATCCTGACCCTGGACCTGGTGACCAAGCTGGTCGTGGTCGCCACGCTGTCGGACCGGGAGCCGCTGCGGCTGCTCGGCGGCGTGCTGTACCTCACCGAGGCGCGCAACACCGGGGCCGCCTTCTCCTTCGCGGAGGGGGCCACGGTGGTGTTCACGCTCATCGCCGCGGTCGTCGTCGTGGTCATCGTGCGGGTGGCGCGGCGGCTGTTCAGCGCCGGCTGGGCGGTGGCCCTCGGGCTCGTGCTCGGCGGCGCGGTCGGCAACCTGGTCGACCGGGTGTTCCGCGACCCGGGCTTCCTGCGCGGCGGCGTCGTCGACTTCCTGTCGCTGTTCGACCCCTACGGCCGGGTCTGGCCCATCTTCAACGTGGCCGACTCCGCCATCGTCTGCGGCGGCGTCCTGGGCGCCGTCCTGGCCGTGCGCGGCATCGAGTTCGACGGCTCCCGGGGTCCGGCCGACGACACGGCCGACGGCACGACCGACGACACGACCGACGACACGACCGGCCGGACCGCCCGCGCCGACGGGGGCACCGGGCGCCGTCCGGACGGCGACGCCCCGGCCGCGCGCACCGACCAGGACTGATCGTCGGTCACAATGGCGGGGTGACCGCCAGCCTGCGCCGCGAGCTCCCGGTCCCCGACGGGCTGGAGGGCCAGCGGGTCGACCAGGCCCTCAGCCGGCTGTTCGGGCTCAGCCGGGGCGTCGCCGCCGACCTGGCCGACGAGGGCCGCGTGCTGGTCGACGGGCGTGCCCGGGGCAAGGGCGACCGGTTGACCGCCGGCAGCTGGCTGGAGGTGGAGCTGCCCCCGCCGCCGGGGGACCCCGCGCCGCCGCGCGAGGTGGTCGGGATGGGCATCGTGCACGACGACGACGACCTGGTCGTCGTCGACAAGCCGGTCGGTGTGGCCGCGCACGGCAGCCCGGGCTGGGACGGCCCCACCGTCGTGGGCGGGCTGGCCGCGGCCGGCTACCGCATCTCCACCAGCGGCGCCGAGGAGCGCCGCGGCATCGTGCACCGGTTGGACGCCGCCACCACCGGCCTGATGGTCGTCGCCAAGAGCGAGCGCGCCTACACCCTGCTCAAGCAGGCGTTCAAGGAGCGCACCGTGGACAAGGGCTACCACGCGCTCGTGCAGGGCCACCCCGACCCGTCCCGGGGCACCATCGACGCCCCGATCGACCGGCACCCCAAGCACGACTGGCGCTTCGCCGTCGTCAGCACCGGTCGACCCTCGGTGACCCACTACGACACGCTGGAGGCGTTCCCGGCCGCCTCGCTCGTCGACGTCAAGCTCGAGACCGGGCGCACCCACCAGATCCGGGTGCACTTCTCGGCGCTGCGCCACCCCCTCGTCGGCGACCTGGCCTACGGCGCCGACCCCACCCTGGCCGCCCGCCTCGGCGTGGCGCGGCAGTGGCTGCACGCGGTGCGGCTGGGTTTCGCGCACCCGGCCGACGGCCGGTGGGTGGAGTTCGCCAGCAGCTACCCCGACGACCTCGCCGGGGCGCTGGCCCGGTTGCGCGCCGAGGCCTGACCGGCCCCGCTGACCCGCCCTCGTGACCGGCCTGCCCGACACCCTCGCCGACTTCGGCCCGGCCGCCCTGGCCGCGGTCGTGGTGGCGGCGTACCTGGTGGTCGGCGAACCGTTCGTGGGCCACGTGCTGCACCGCAGGTTCGAGGACCGCATGCGCACCGACGCGGCGGCCCGCCGGTCGTTCTACGCGCGGTTGCTCATCCTGGAGTGGGGCCTGTCCGGGTTGGTCCTCGTGGTGTTCCTGGCCGCTCCCGACGTGCAGGCCGCCCAGCTGGGCCTGCGCTGGCCCACGGCCTGGCCCGGGTGGCCGACGGCGCTGGCCTGCACCGTGCTGCTGGTCTTCGTGGTGGTGTCCACCCGGGCGCTGCGCTCCGGGGCGCTGGCCGCGGCACCCCCGCGCGCGCCGCGGCCGGGGGAGGGGCGGCACAGCGAGCCCGCGGTGCCCTCGACCGTCGCCCTGCTGCCCCGGTCGGCGTCGGAGCGGCGGTTGTTCGCCCTCGTGGGCGTCACCGCCGGGGTCTGCGAGGAGTGGCTGTACCGGGGGTTCATGCTGGCCGTGGTCGCCGCCCTGGCCCCGGGCCTGCCCTCGGGCTGGCTCGTGGTCGTCGCCGCGGTGGCGTTCGGCGCGGCGCACGCCTACCAGGGCGTCGGCGGGGTGCTGCTGACCGGGGTGCTGGGTGGGGTGTTCGCCGCGCTGTACCTGCAGACCGGGTCGCTGCTGCTGCCCGTCCTGCTGCACGCCGCGGTCGACCTCCGGTTCCTGCTCGTGCCGGCCTCGGCCCTGCCCCCCGCCGGTCCGTCCCGGCGCGCCCGGTGGGACACGCGGGGAGACCAGCGCGACTCTGTCGGACCCTCGGAGTAGACAGCCACCAGTGCGAGGATCGGAGGTCAGCACCCCCGGTGCCCCCTCGGTGCCCCGGTCCCGCACACGGCCTTCCCCGCCGGTCAGCACCACCTGCACCTGCACCACCGACCCGTGAGGAGCGCCCCCGTGCCCAGTGGCCCGAGCGAGAACTTCGTGCACCTGCACGTGCACACCGAGTACTCGATGCTCGACGGCGCCGCCAAGCTGCCCGAGGTGACCAAGGCCGCCGCCGAGGAGGGCATGCCGGCCCTGGCCATGACCGACCACGGCAACGTCTTCGGTGCCTACGACTTCTACAAGCAGGCCACCGGCAACGGCGTGAAGCCGATCATCGGCATGGAGGGCTACTACACCCCGGGCTCGCGGTTCGACCGGGCACCGTTCGACTTCGGCGCCATCGCCGACGAGGACGGCGAGGGCGCCTCGTCCAAGGGCAAGGCCGCCTACACCCACATGACGCTGCTGGCCCGCACCACCGAGGGCATGCACAACCTGTTCCGGCTCTCCTCGCTGGCCAGCCTCGAGGGCCAGTACCGCAAGCCCCGGTTCGACCGCGACCTGCTCGAGCAGTACGGCACGGGCCTCATCGCCACCACCGGCTGCCCGTCGGGCGAGGTCAACATGTGGCTGCGGGCGGGCAAGGTCGACCGGGCCCGCCAGGCCGCCGCCGACTTCCAGGACATCTTCGGTCGGGAGAACTTCTACGCCGAGGTCATGGACCACGGCCTGTCGATCGAGAAGCAGACCAAGCCCGCGCTGCTGGAGATCGCCCGCGAGCTGGGGATCCCGCTGCTGGCCACCAACGACCTGCACTACACCCACCGCGAGGACGCCGAGGCCCACGACGCGCTGCTGTGCATCCAGACCGGGTCGCGGCTCAACGAGACCAACCGCTTCAAGTTCAACGGCGACGGCTACTACCTCAAGTCCGCCGCCGAGATGCGGTCGCTGTTCCGCGAGATGCCCGAGGCCTGCGACAACACGTTGCTGGTCGCCGAGCAGTGCGAGGTCACCTTCACCGAGGGCGCCGACCTCATGCCCCGGTTCCCGCTGCCCGAGGGCGAGGACGAGACCTCCTGGTTCGTCAAGGAGGTCGAGCGCGGTCTGCACAAGCGCTGGCCCGGCGGCATCCCCGACCACGTGCGCAAGCAGGCCGACTACGAGGTCGGGATCATCACCCAGATGGGCTTCCCGGGGTACTTCCTCGTGGTCGCCGACTTCATCAACTGGGCCAAGGACAACGGCATCCGGGTGGGCCCGGGGCGCGGGTCGGCCGCCGGCTCGCTGGCCGCCTACGCGATGGGCATCACCGACCTCGACCCGCTGGCGCACGGCCTGATCTTCGAGCGCTTCCTCAACCCCGAGCGCGTCTCCATGCCCGACGTCGACATCGACTTCGACGAGCGCCGGCGCGGCGAGGTCATCAAGTACGTGTCGGACAAGTACGGCGAGGAGCGGGTCAGCCAGATCGTCACCTACGGCACGATCAAGGCCAAGGCCGCGATCAAGGACGCCGCCCGGGTGCTCGACCGGCCCTTCTCCGTCGGTGACGAGCTCACCAAGCTCATGCCCCCGGACGTGATGGGCAAGGGCATCCCGCTCACCGGGGTCTTCGACCCGGCCCACCCGCGCTACAAGGAGGCCACGGAGTTCCGCGCCCGGTACGAGTCCGACCCGGGCGCGGCCGAGGTGGTCGACCAGGCGCGCAAGCTCGAGGGCCTCAAGCGCCAGTGGGGTGTGCACGCCGCCGGGGTCATCATCGGCCGCTACCCGCTGATCGACAGCGTGCCGATCATGCGGCGCGAGGCCGACGGCGCCATCATCACGCAGTTCGACTACCCGACCTGCGAGACCCTCGGCCTGCTCAAGATGGACTTCCTGGGCCTGCGCAACCTCACGGTCATCGACGACGCGCTGCGCAACATCGTCACCAACGGCAAGCCGGCCATCGACCTCGACGAGCTCAGCAAGGAGCTCACCGACCCCAAGACCTACGAGCTGCTCTCGCGCGGGGAGACCCTCGGGGTGTTCCAGTTCGACGGCGGCCCGATGCGCTCGCTGCTGCGGCTGATGCGCCCGGACAACTTCGAGGACATCTCGGCCGTCGGTGCGCTCTACCGGCCCGGCCCGATGGGTGCCAACTCGCACACCAACTACGCGCTGCGCAAGAACGGCCAGCAGGAGATCACCCCGATCCACCCGGAGCTGGCCGAGCCGCTGGAGGAGATCCTGGGGCAGACCTACGGCCTGATCGTCTACCAGGAGCAGGTCATGGCGATCGCGCAGAAGGTCGCCGGGTACTCCCTCGGCAAGGCCGACCTGCTGCGCCGCGCCATGGGCAAGAAGAAGAAGTCGGTGCTGGACGCCGAGTTCGTCGGCTTCGAGGCCGGCATGAAGGCCAACGGGTTCTCCTCCGCGGCGGTCAAGACGCTGTGGGACATCCTGGTGCCCTTCGCCGACTACGCCTTCAACAAGGCGCACTCGGCCGCCTACGGCCTGGTCTCCTACTGGACGGCCTACCTCAAGGCCAACTACCCGGCCGAGTACATGGCCGGGCTGCTCACCAGCGTCGGCGACGACAAGGACCGGCGACCGGTCTACCTGGCCGAATGCCGCCGCATGGGCATCAAGGTGCTGCCGCCCGACGTCAACGAGTCCTCCTGGGACTTCACCGCCGTCGGCGACGACATCCGGTTCGGGCTGGCCTCGGTGCGCAACGTCGGCCACAACGTCGTCGACTCGATCCGGCGCGCGCGGGAGGAGAAGGGCGCCTTCCGCGACTTCGCCGACTTCATGCGCAAGATCGACACGGTGGCCTGCAACAAGAAGGTCATCGAGTCCCTGGCCAAGGCCGGCGCCTTCGACTCGCTGGGCCACTCCCGGCAGGGCATCGCCGCGATCCACGCCCAGGCGGTCGACTCCGCGATGGGGCTCAAGCGGCGCGAGGCCGAGGGCCAGTTCGACCTGTTCGGCGGCGGTGACGACCTCGGCGCCGACGACCCGCTGTCGGCTGCGCTGGACATCCCGATCCCGACCGCCGACTGGTCCAAGGCCGAGCGGCTGGTGTTCGAGCGCGACATGCTCGGCCTGTACGTCTCCGACCACCCGCTGCACGGCGTCGAGCACGTGCTGACCAGCCACGCCGACACCGCGCTCGCCGAGATCCTGGCCGGCGGGGTGGAGGACGGCGCGAACGTCACCGTGGCGGGCATCCTCACCGCGGTCTCCCCGCGCACCAACAAGCAGGGCGCGCCGTGGGCCATCGCCACCATCGAGGACCTCGAAGCCGGCATCGAGGTGCTGTTCTTCCCCAAGACCTGGCTCGAGGTGCAGGACAAGGTGGCCCGCGACCAGATCGTGGTGGTCAAGGGCCGCATCTCGCGCCGCGACGACACCCCGTCGATCTTCGGCTCCGAGGTGACCATCCCCGAGCTCACCGAGGGGCCGCGGGGCCCGGTGCTGGTGTCCATGCCGGCGGCCCGGTGCACCCCGCCGGTGGTCGAGCGGCTGCGCGAGGTGCTCGGCAGCCACCCGGGCACCACCGAGGTGCGCCTGAAGCTGGTGAACGGTCAGCGGGAGACGGTGCTGCGGCTGGACCAGCGGCTCTCCGTCCGGCCCAGCACCGCGCTCATGGGCGACATCAAGGCGCTGCTGGGTCCCACCAGCGTCGCCATCCTCTGAGCTGGGTGTGGTTGCATCGCCGCCGTGACCGACCCCGCCCCACCCACCGGTGCCGCCCCGGCGGCGGGGTCGGCGGCTGACCCCGAGCCGCCGCGTGCGCCCGCCGTGCGGGCCGGGGTGCCCGGCCTGCGCGGGGGGCGGGCCGACCTGCCCGCGGCCGCCCTGGTGGTCGCCGCGCTGGCGGTGCTCGGGGTGGGTGTCGGCCTGCTCTGGGTGTGGCTGGCGCCGCGGGCCCAGTTCACCGTCACCTCCGCCGACGGCGGCCTCGAGGTCACCGGCGGCGGGCTGGTCGACCCGGAGCTGTTCATGGGCGACGACGGCGTCTACGTCCTGCTCATGGCCGGGCTGGGCGTGCTGGCCGGCCTGGTGGTCTGGTTGCGCTCGTCCCGCCGTGGGGTGGTCACGCTGCTGGGGGTGGCCCTGGGCATGCTCGCCGCCTCGGTGACCGCCTGGCAGGTGGGCGCGCTGCTGGGGAGGGCCCCGTCGGCCGACGAGCTGTCCACGGTCGGCACCGTGGTCACCACCGCGCTCGACCTCAACATGCGGGCCGCCCTCGCCGTGGGCCCCTTCGTCGCGGTGCTGGTGCAGGTGGTGGCTGCCGTGCTGGCCTCGCGCGACGACCTCGGCCGCGCCGACGCCCCCGGGGAGTCGTCCCCGGGACGGGTGGGACCGGCGGTTCCGGAGTGACGGAACGGGGGCCGCTATACCCGCGTCGTTCCGTCACTGCCCGGTTGCTGGCTGTCACCCTGGCCTGCGTGCTGCTGCGTCCCCACCCCTCGACCGCCCCGACCCGGTCCCCGGCGGTGACCCGGTGACCCGCGGCGGGTTCTCCGGCTGGGACGAGGGCCGGGGCGAGAGCTCGGGCGGGGGACGGGGCGGGGACGGCGCCCGGCCGCTCCCGCCCCGCCTCGACCCCCGGGTCGGCCGGCCGGCGGGCCGGGCGGCGGCGAACCCGCGCGGCCGGCGGGCGGCGCTCGTGGCCCGGCTGCTGTGCGGCGTGCTCAGCGTGCTGCTGGTCAGCGGCAGCGGGTGGGGCTGGTACCTGGTGCGCGTCGCCGAGGCCAGCGTCAACCGCACCGACGCCATCCCGACCACCGGCAACAGCGACGTCAACGGCGACCTGCACGCGGGTCAGGAGATGAACATGCTGCTCGTCGGCGTCGACTCCCGCGCGGGGCTGACCCAGGAGCAGATCGACGAGTACGCCACGGGTGACCCGGAGGGCCTGCACAACACCGACACGATGATGCTGGTGCACATCCCGGCCGACGGGTCGGCGGCGTCCTTCGTGTCCTTCCCGCGGGACATGTACGTCAGCATCCCCGGTCACGCCAAGGGCAAGCTGAACTCGGCCTACAGCGCCGGCTACGACGACGTCGACGGCTCCGAGGACGAGAAGCGGGCCGGCGGGGCCCGGCTGCTCATCCAGACCATCAGCGGGCTGACCGGCCTGCAGATCGACCACTACGCCGAGATCAACCTGCTGGGCTTCATCAACCTCACCGAGATCGTGGGCGGGGTCGACGTCGACCTGTGCGCGACCAGCGACGACAGCGTCACCGGAGCCCACTTCGACGCCGGACCGCAGGTGCTCACCGGCAGCCAGGCCCTGCTGTTCGTGCGGCAGCGCCACGGCGTGGGGGAGCGGTCGTCGGACTTCGACCGGGTGGCCCGCCAGCAGGTGTTCATCGCCGGGATGCTGCGCAACCTGCTGTCCTCGGACCTCCTGCTCAACCCGACCAAGCAGCGTCAGGTGGTCGAGCAGGTCGGTTCCAGCGTCACCCTCGACCAGGGTCTGGACATCTTCGACCTGGCTGCCCAGATGCAGAACGTGCAGCCGGGCAACATCACCTTCCAGACCATTCCCGGCCTGACGGACGCCCAGGTCGACGGCACGTCGGTGCTCCAGCTGCCGCCGTCCCAGGTGCTCACCGACTTCTTCGCCGACCTGACCGCCGACCCCGAGCCTGCCCCGGCCGACCCCGGGGCGTCGGCCACCCAGGCGCCGACGGCCACGGTCGCCCCCTCGGCGGTGACCGTGTCGGTGCTCAACGGCTCCGGGGTCTCCGGCGCCGCGGCCGGCACCGCCACCGAGCTGACCGACCTCGGGTTCCGGGCCAGCAGCGGGGGCAACGCCGCGGCGACCACGACCACGACCATCGCCCACCGCACCGGTGACGACGCGGTGGCCGCGACCCTGGCCGCGCAGGTCTCCGGCGCGGCCCTCGTCGTCGACGACAGCCTGGGCCGCGGGGCGCTCACCCTCACCCTCGGCACCGACTTCGGCGGCCTGGGCGCGGGGGCGTCGCCGGCGGCCTCGGCGGCGCCCACCGCCGAGCCCGCCGTCCCCGGTGCCTACGTCAACCCCGAGCGCACCGCCGCCGACACCAGCTGCATCAACTAGAAGGAGGACCGGGGCCGTTCCGTCGGGCTGCGGTCGGTGTCCGTCAGTTGGGGGTCATGGGGGTGGCGAAGCGCTGCAGGGGGACCGGGACGGCCCCCAGCTCGCGCAGCAGCGTCAGCTCCCGGCGCAGCAGCCGGGACTCCGCCGCCAGCCGGCGCCGGGTGGCCGACTCGGCCAGCAGCGCCTGCCGGTCGTCGGTGGTGAGCAGGGCGGCCGAGGCCACCAGGTAGGACAGCCCGCGTGCGTCGTCCCCCACCTGGCGCAGCAGGGCGGCCGCAGCGCCGTCGGCGGTGTCCGCAGCCGGGCCGTCGTCCCCGAGCCCCTCGGCGCCGTCGAGGCCGAGGTCGGCCAGCAGCTCGGCCTCCTCCTCGTCGTCGACCTCGATGGGACCCCCGCCGCTGCGCAGCACGGCGACCTCGGTCACGTAGCGGGAGAACAGGTCGGACACGTTGCCGACCAGCACGTCGAGGGAGCCGCGGGCAACCGAGGCGGCGAGGGCGTCGTCGGCCGGGGTCAGCCCACCGGTCGGCGGGGTCAGCCCCTCGGCGTCGCCGGCGGCCTCCTCGGCGGCCTCCTCCTCGCCCAGCCACTCGACCTCGGCCTGCAGGTAGGGCGGGTCGTCGGCGACCACCACGTCGAGCAACCGGAACCGGTCACCACCCACGGTGACCAGCCGGTACCCGCCGTCGGCCTGCGGGGTGACCGCCCGGACGACGGCCGTGCACCCGACGTCGAACAGCGCCTCGGCCGGGGCGACCCGCTCGACCTCCCACCCCTGCCTGATGGCCACGACACCGAACGAGCGGGGACCGCTGCCCTCGGGACGGGCCGTGAGGTCGGCGACCAGGCGCCGGTAGCGCGGCTCGAAGATCTGCAGCGGCAGCACGACGCCGGGGAACAGGGGGCTCCCCAGCGGGAACAACGGGATCAGGTCGCCCACCTCCCGAACCCTACGGGGGAGGGCGGGCGGTGGCCCAGTACCGCGCAACTACCCTGGGACCGACCGTCACCGTGCTGTGGCCGGCCCACCCGCCGCCCCCTGGAGGTACTCGTGCTCACCCGCATCGACCTGCGCGGATCCCAGCTGCCCGGGGTGCGCGAGCTGGCCGGTCTGCTGCCGCGGGCCGGCACCGACGTCGAGAGCGTGCAGGACGTCGTCCGCCCGATCCTGGAGGACGTGCGGCTGCGGGGCGCCGACGCCGTCCGGGAGATCACCGCGCGCTTCGACGGGGTCGACGCCGCGGACTTCGCCGTCCCGCAGGCCGCCCTCGACGAGGCGCTGGCCACCTGCGACCCCACCCTGCGCGCCGCGCTCGAGGAGGCCGTGGCCCGGGTGCGGAAGGTCCACGCCGACCAGCGCCGCACCGACGTCACCACCGAGGTCGTGCCCGGTGGCACCGTCACCGAGCGCTGGTTGCCGGTGCGCCGGGTCGGCCTCTACGTGCCCGGTGGCCTGGCCCCGCTGCTGTCCAGCGTCGTCATGAACGTCGTCCCCGCGCAGATCGCCGGGGTCGAGTCCATCGCCGTGGCCACCCCGCCGCAGCGCGACAACGGCGGGCTGCCCGACGCCGGTGTGCTGGCCGCCTGCGCGCTGCTGGGCGTCACCGAGGTCTACGCCGTCGGCGGCGCCCAGGCCATCGCGGTGTTCGGCTACGGCGCCGGGGCCTGCGAGCCGGTGGACATGGTCACCGGTCCGGGCAACGTCTACGTCACCGCGGCCAAGCGGCTGCTCCGCGGGCTCATCGGCATCGACAGCGAGGCCGGGCCGACCGAGGTCGCAGTCCTCGCCGACGACACCGCCGACCCGGTGCACGTCGCCGCCGACCTGATCAGCCAGGCCGAGCACGACCCCTTGGCCGGCGCGGTGCTGGTGACCACCAGCGAGGAGCTCGCCGACGCCGTCCTGGCCCAGGTGCCCGCCCAGGTGGCGGCCACCAAGCACGGTGAACGCATCACCACGGCGCTGGGCGGGTCGCAGTCGGGCATCGTGCTGGTCGACGACCTCGACGCCGGCCTGGCCGTGGTCGACGCCTACGCCGCCGAGCACCTGGAGATCCAGACCCGGGACGCCCGGGCCGTGGCCATGCGGGTGCGCAACGCCGGCGCGGTGTTCGTCGGTCCGTGGGCCCCGGTCTCCCTCGGTGACTACGCGGCCGGCTCGAACCACGTGCTGCCCACCGGCGGGTGCGCCCGGCACTCCAGCGGCTTGAGCGTGCAGACCTTCCTGCGCGGCATCCACCTCGTCGAGTACGACGAGGCCGCCCTGGCCGACGTCGCCCGGCACGTCGACGTCCTGGCGCACGCCGAGGACCTCCCGGCGCACGCGGCCGCCGTCGCCGTCCGGCAGCGGTGAGCGGGCTGCCGGTCCGGCCGGAGCTGGCGGGCAGGTCGCCCTACGGCGCGCCGCAGGTGCCCGCTCGCCACCGGCTGAACACCAACGAGAACCCGCACCCGTTGCCCGACGAGCTGCTCGCCGACCTCGGCGCGGCGCTGGGCGCGGCGGCGCTGGGCCTCAACCGGTACCCCGACCGCGACGCCGTCGCGCTGCGCACCGACCTGGCGACCTACCTGACCCGGTCGGGCACCCCGGTGACCGCGGAGCAGGTGTGGGCGGCCAACGGCTCGAACGAGATCCTGCAGCAGCTGTCGCAGACCTTCGTCGGTGCCGGGCGCACCGCGCTGGGCTTCACGCCGTCGTACTCCATGCACCCGCTCATCACCGCGGCCACCGGTGGCTCGTTCGTCGACGGCCACCGGCGCGCCGACTTCACCATCGACACCGACGCCGCGGTCGCCCAGGTGCGCGAGGTGCGGCCGGACGTCGTCTTCGTCACCAGCCCGAACAACCCCACCGGGACCGCGGTGGCGCTGGAGACCATCACCGCGCTGCACGACGCGACCGACGGCATGGTGGTCGTCGACGAGGCCTACGCCGAGTTCGCCCGGGCGGGCACGCCGTCCGCGCTCACCCTGCTGGCCGGCCGGCCGCGGCTGGTGGTCAGCCGCACGATGAGCAAGGCGTTCGGCATGGCCGGGCTGCGGCTGGGCTACCTGGCCGCCGACCCCGCCGTCGTCGACGCACTGCAGCTGGTGCGGCTGCCGTACCACCTGTCCAGCCTCACCCAGGCCGCTGCGCGCACCGCGCTGGCGCACACCGACGCGTTGCTCGCCACGGTCGACGCGGTCAAGCACGAGCGCGACCGCATCGTCGACGCACTGCCGGGCCTCGGCCTGACCAGCGTGCCCAGCGACGCCAACTTCGTGCTCTTCGGCGGGTTCGCCGACGCCCCGGCGGTGTGGCAGGCGCTGCTGGACCGCGGGGTGCTCGTGCGCGACGTGGGCCTGCCCGGTTGGCTGCGGGTGACCGCCGGCACGCCCGCCGAGACCGACGCCTTCCTCACCGCCCTGGGTGAGGTCGTGGCCACCGCCGACCTGGGAGGATGACCAGCATGAGCCGCACCGCCCGCGTCGAGCGCACCACCAACGAGACGAAGCTGGTCGTCGAGGTCGACCTCGACGGCACCGGCACCAGTCAGGTCGCCACCGGGGTCGGGTTCTACGACCACATGCTCACCGCGCTGTCCAAGCACAGCGGCATCGACCTGCGCGTGCAGGCCGACGGCGACCTGCACATCGACGCCCACCACACCGTCGAGGACGTCGCCATCGCCCTGGGCGTGGCCTTCGCCGAGGCGCTGGGCGACAAGCGCGGCATCACCCGGTACGGCGACGCGACCATCCCGATGGACGAGGTGCTGGTGCAGGCCGCCGTCGACCTCTCGGGCCGGCCGTACTTCGTGCACGCCGAGCCCGAGGGCATGACCCCGATGATCGGCCCGGACTACCCGACCTCGCTCACCAAGCACGTCCTCGAGAGCTTCGCGTTCAACGCCCGCATCTCGCTGCACGTCCGGGTGCTCTACGCCGGCCGCGACGCCCACCACATCGTCGAGGGCCAGTTCAAGGCGCTGGCCCGGGCGTTGCGCACCGCGGTCGCGCTCGACCCCCGCGTCACCGACGTGCCCTCCACCAAGGGCGCCCTGTAGGTGGGGTTCGCCTCCGGGCTCATCGCCATCGGGCTGTTCCTGCTCGGCGGGGCCTGGTCGATCTTCCGCGCCGACGACCCGGTGAAGGGCCGCACGCCGGGGCAGCTCGTGTTCTCCGGCGTCCTGGTGCTGGCCGCCGCGCTCGCGATCGCCTCGGGCATCCTCCGGTTCTGACCCGCCGGGCCCGGCGTGATCACCTCGGGTCCGGCGCTGCCTGCGGGCCAGGGAGGCAGCACCTGAAGCGAGGTGGTCACCAGCCGTCCGCGGCGGGCTGAGATCAGGTCCCGAGGCGGTCGGCGAAGGCCTGTGCAGTGGCCAGCTGTGCCCGCAGCGCCTCCACCCGGTCGGCCGCGGCGGCGCGGTAGTGCGCCAGCCGGTCGGCGGGGCCGCCGTCGTCCAGGGTCTGCAGCAGCTCGCGCATCTCCTCCAACGAGAAGCCCAGCGGCTTCATCTGCATGATCACGCGCAGCCGCTCGACGTCGTCCTCGGTGTAGAGCCGGAACCCGCCCTCGGACCGGGCCGAGGGCACCGCCAGCCCGACCTCCTCGTAGTACCGGATGGTGCGCAGCGACAGCCCGATCCGCTCGGCGACCTCGCCGATCTGCAGCATGCCGTGGCCCATCAGTGGCCGCCGCCCAGCTGACCGGCCAGCCGCCGGTGGTAGTGCCCGGTCTCGTCGGTGAGCCCGACGACGTCGACCACCGTGCCCCGCGCCGCGTACTTGTGCTCGATGGCGTCCAGGACGGCGACGCTGGAGGCGTCCCACACGTGCGCGCCGCTGAGGTCGACGACGACGTGGGCGGGGTCGGTGCCGTAGTCGAACTGGCCGACCAGGTCGTTGGTGGAGGCGAAGAACAGGGCGCCGCGCACCACGTAGGTGCGGGTGCCGTCGACGACCTCGCCGCCGGTGACGGTGACCAGGTGGGCCACCCGCCGGGCGAACAGCACGCAGGCGGTCAGCACCCCCACGCCCACGCCGATGGCCAGGTTGTCGGTGGCCAGCACCACGGCCACGGTCACCAGCATCACCGCGGTCTCGCTGCGCGGCATCCGGCGCAGGGTGCGCACGCTGTGCCAGTCGAAGGTCGCGATGGACACGAACACCATGACCGCGACCAGGGCGGCCATCGGGATGACCGCCACGAGGTCACCGAGGGCGACCACGAGCACCAGCAGGAACACCCCGGCCAGGAACGTCGACACCCGGGTGCGGGCGCCGGACCGGACGTTGATCATGGTCTGCCCGATCATGGCGCAGCCGCCCATGCCGCCGAAGAACCCGGTGACGATGTTGGCGACCCCCTGCCCGACCGACTCGCGGGTCTTGGAGGACCCCGTGTCGGTGAGGTCGTCGACCAGCTTGGCGGTCATCAGCGACTCCATCAGCCCGACGAGCGCGAGCCCCAGGGCGTAGGGCAGCACGATCTGCAGCGTCTCGAGGGTGAACGGGACGTCGGGCCACAGCAGCGCGGGCAGGCTGTCGGGCAGGGCACCCTGGTCGCCGACCGTGGGCACGTCGATGCCGGCGGCCACGGCGGTGGCGGTGAGGACGACGATCGCGACCAGCGGCGCCGGGACGGCGGTGGTCAGCCGCGGCAACCCGAAGATGATCAGCAGGCCGACGGCGGCCATCGGGTAGACCAGCCACGGGACGTCCACCAGCTGCGGCACCTGGGCGGCGAAGATCAGGATGGCCAGCGCGTTGACGAAGCCGACCATCACGCTGCGCGGGACGAACCGCATCAGCCGGGCGACCCCGAGCAGGCCGAGGGCGATCTGCAGCAGCCCGCCCAGCAGGACGGCGGCGATCAGGTAGGGCAGGCCGTGCTCGGCCACCAGCGGGGCGATGACCAGGGCGACCGCCCCCGTGGCGGCCGAGATCATCGCCGGCCGGCCGCCGACGACGGCGATGGTCACGGCCATGGTGAAGCTGGCGAACAGCCCGACCCGGGGGTCGACGCCGGCGATGATGGAGAAGCTGATGGCCTCGGGGATGAGGGCGAGGGCGACCACGAGGCCGGCGAGGACCTCGGTGCGCAGGGTGCGCGGGTCGCGGAGGGCGGCGACCCATCCGGGGGTCGTGCGGGGGAGCAGGGCAGACGTCATGGCACCGTTCTCGGGTCGTGCGGGAGGGGGGTGGCCGCGCGCCGCGCTGCGGGGGCCGAGTCGGAGGAGACCCTACCCTCACGTGAGGGGAGAGTTGCTGGCTGGGGTGGGCCGAGCGGACGGGCCTGCCGGGGACGTGATCACCCCGGCTCCAGCGCTGCCTGCTCGCGTCGGAGGCAGCCGTTGACCCGTGCTGATCACCGTCGGGGCAGCCGGTGGCGGGGGCTGGGTAGCGTGGTGCAGGTGAAGAAGGTCGTCGTCCTGGACTACGGATCGGGCAACCTGCGCTCGGTCGAGCGCGCGGTCGCCCGGGTGGGTGCCGACGTCGAGGTGACCGCCGACCCGCACGCCGCGGTCGAGGCCGACGGGCTCGTCGTCCCCGGGGTGGGTGCGTTCGCCGCGTGCATGGACGGGCTGCGCGCCGTCGAGGGCCCGCGGATCATCGGCAAGCGCCTGGCCGGTGGCCGGCCGGTGCTGGGGATCTGCGTCGGCATGCAGATCCTGTTCGACCGGGGCGTGGAGCACGGCCAGGACAGTGCGGGCTGCGCCGAGTGGCCCGGCACCGTCGAGCAGCTGCAGGCCCCGGTGCTGCCGCACATGGGTTGGAACACCGTCGAGGCCCCGACAGGCACCGTCCTGTTCGACGGCATCGCCGACGAGCGCTTCTACTTCGTGCACTCCTACGGCGTGCGCGACTTCCCGCTCGGTCGCGACGGCACCGGCCCGCTCAAGCCGCCGGCGGTCACCTGGGCAGAGCACGGCGACCGGTTCGTCGCCGCGGTCGAGAACGGCGCGCTCTCCGCCACCCAGTTCCACCCCGAGAAGAGCGGGGACGCCGGGGCCGCGCTGCTCACCAACTGGCTGGCCACGCTCGCCTGAGCGCTACTGCAGCGGGAACGGCGGCTGCAGCCACCACGGCGAGTCCAGCACCTCGACCCGGTCCACCCACTTGACCCACCACACACCCCGCCGCCCCGGCGCCACCAGCCGCACCGGGGCGCCGTGGCCGAGCGACAGCGGCTGGTCGGCAGCGTGGGTCGCGAGCAGCGTGTGGCCGGCGTCGCGCAGCGGGATGCGGCGGCTGAACCCGGTCACGGAGGTCACCTGGATGCACTGCGCGTCGGGGCCCGCCCCGCCCAGCTGCTCGTCCACCAGCCGCTGGAGCGTCGTGCCGCGCCACTGCTGGTCGGCGTACCAGCCTCCGGTGCAGTCCAGCCGGGCGCGCACCTCGTCGCCCCGGTCGAGGTCCCGGGCCCGGACGACGACCTCCTGGCCGCCCCCGGCGAGCCGCACCTGTGCGGGCGGGTCCTCGGGCACGGTGTCCGACGCCCACTGGGTCACCGGCATCGCGGCGGGGTCGTCGGTGCCCCGCTCGTAGGAGCCGGTACCGCTGCGTCGGGCGCCAGGAGCCCCGGTCAGCCGCCACACGCCCTCCGTGAGGCCCCACAGAGCCAGCGACCCGCCGGCCAGTGCCCCGGCGCCGAGCAGGGTGCGCCGGCGCAGGTCGATCTTCCGCGGCCGCTGGTGGCGACCCCAGATGTGGACCGCCAGCGCCAGCACGAGCACGATCGCCGCGCCGACGTGCACCTGCAGCGCGGCGATCGGTGTCCCGCTGGTCGCCCAGATTCCCGCGGCCCCGGCGGAGTGCAGCACCCCGCTGACGATGCAGACGACGACCAGACCGGTGAGCCAGTACGCCGCCGAGGGCGCCCGCAGCGCGGTCGGCCGGGCCCGGGCCCGCCGGACGACGACGGTCTTCCACGGCACGAGCAGCAGCTGGCCGAGCCCGGCTGCGCCGTGCGCCACCGCGACCACCCGGCCGGCGGTGGGGGTGCCCAGAGCGAACCCCAGCACCCCGGTGCCGCCCGCCACGAGCAGCAGCCCGAGCAGGGCGAGGTTCGACCGCCGTCCCGCTCGCTGGAGTCCCCGCACCGCCCCAGTGTGCGCAGGTCGGCCACGGTCCTGGCGTGCTCGCTGCGCACTCCCGCAGCGGACTGCTCAGCAATCCACGCCGAGATGGACGGATGGTGGGCCGGTTCGTGCCGGGCGGCGACGACGGGTCGATGCGGACGAGGTCAGCTGCTCCAGCGGCCGCGGTGCACGACCTCGTCGACGCCCCGGCGGCCGCGTCGCAGCGACGGCGACCGGGTGTCTGCGTCGCCGGGGTAGCCCACCGACACGCACCCGACGGGGGAGAACCGCTCCGGGACGCCGAACGCCGCGCGCAGGGCACCGACCCGTCCGCCCGGCACGCCGAAGAAGCAGGCGCCCAACCCCTCGTCGACCGCGGTCAGCAGCATGAGCAGCGAGGCCATGCCGGTGTCGACGTCCCAGTAGGGCACCGGCCAGCGGGACTCGGCCCGGTCGGTCCAGCCCTTGTCGGGCTCGGCGTAGCGGTCGAGGTAGGCCGACTTGTCGCTGAAGGGCACCACCAGCAGTGGGGCCCGGCGCATGCGGGTGAGCCAGGCGTCGGGGGCGCCGGGGGAGGTGGTCGCCGTCCAGAAGGCGTCGCGTTCCTCGGGGGTCTCCAGGACGAGGAACGCCCAGCCCTGGCTGAACCCGGCACTGGGCGCACGCAGCGCGTGGGCCAGCACGCGCTCGCGCACCTCCGGCGGCACCGGCCGGTCGGGGTCGTAGTCGCGCACCATCCGCCGCCGGCGCAGCACCTCCGCGAACTCCACCCCGTCAGCCTGCCCGACGGCCGTGGGGCGCACCTGCTGCCGGGTGCGCGCCGAGGCGGGTGGTGAGGGTCGCCGTCCACGCATGGGCGCGCACCGGGCGGGGGCTGCGCCGCGGTACGGGCGGACCCGCCGGGTGGGCCGCGTGCGGGCGCACCGACCGCCGGGTGCGCCCGCAGGCCGTGGCGCGCACCTGCTGCCGGGTGCGCGCCGAGGCGGGCGGTGAGGGTCGCCGTCCACGCATGGGTGCGCACCGGGCGGGGGCTGCGCCGCGGTACGGGCGGACCCGCCGGGTGGGCCGCGTGCGGGCGCGCCGACCGCCGGGTGCGCCCGCAGGCGTTGCACGCCGCGGCCGGGCGCAGGCAGCGCGGGGATGCGCCGCGGGGCCGGCACGGCAGGCGCGGGCAGGGTGCTCCCGCCCGCTCCCTAGGCTGTGCGCCGTGCCGAAGCTGCAGCTGCTCCCCGCCGTCGACGTCGCCGAGGGCCAGGCCGTGCGCCTGGTGCAGGGGGAGGCCGGCAGCGAGACCTCCTACGGCGACCCGCTCGAGGCCGCCATGACCTGGCAGCGCGACGGTGCCGAGTGGGTGCACCTGGTCGACCTCGACGCCGCCTTCGGGCGTGGTTCCAACCGCGAGCTGCTGGCCCGCGTGGTCGGCGAGCTCGACGTCGACGTCGAGCTCTCCGGCGGTATCCGCGACGACGACTCGCTGGCCGCAGCCCTGGCCACCGGCTGCCGCCGGGTCAACCTGGGCACCGCGGCGCTGGAGTCGCCCGAGTGGTGCGCCCGGGCCATCGCCGAGCACGGCGACCGCATCGCCGTCGGCCTCGACGTGCGCGGCACCCGGCTGGCCGCCCGCGGTTGGACCCGCGAGGGCGGTGAGCTCTACGAGACCCTGGCCCGACTGGACGCCGAGGGCTGCGCCCGCTACGTGGTCACCGACATCACCAAGGACGGCACGCTGCGGGGCCCCAACCTCGACCTGCTGCGCGAGGTGTGCGCGGCCACCGACCGGCCGGTCATCGCCTCGGGCGGGGTCAGCAGCCTCGACGACATCCGGGCGCTGGCCGGGCTGGCCGACATCGGCGTCGAGGGCGCCATCGTCGGCAAGGCGCTCTACGCCGGCCAGTTCACCCTCCCGCAGGCGCTGCAGCTCACCGCCGAGGTCGCCAGGTGAAGCGGCTGGGTTCGGGCTCGCCCTGGGAGGACCAGAAGGACCTCGTGCCTCTCACGACTCGCACGCTCGCCGCGAGCCTCTGCACGAGGCCGGACGACGGCGTGCTGGTCGAGGGCGGCGTGGCCGAGCAGACCCGCCAGGCGCTGGAGAACGTCGTCGCGGCGCTGGCCCGGGTCGGGGCCTCAGCCGCCGACGTCGTGCGCACCCGCATCTACGTGACCGACATCGCCCAGTGGGAGGCCGCCGGCCGGGTGCACGGCGAGTTCTTCGGCGCCCACCGGCCGGCCACCGCGATGGTGGAGGTCGCGCGGCTGATCGACCCGGCGATGGAGGTCGAGGTCGAGGTCGACGCGGTGGTGGGGGCTGAGGCGTGAGCCTGGCCGTGCGGGTCATCCCGTGCCTGGACGTCGATGCCGGCCGGGTGGTCAAGGGTGTCAACTTCGTCGGGCTGCGCGACGCCGGCGACCCGGTCGAGATGGCGAAGGTCTACGACGCCGAGGGCGCCGACGAGCTGACCTTCCTCGACATCACCGCCTCCTCCGGTGACCGCGCCACCACCTACGACGTGGTCTCGCGCACCGCCGAGAGCGTCTTCATCCCGCTGACAGTGGGCGGTGGGGTGCGCAGCGCCGGCGACGTCGACAGGCTGCTGCGCGCCGGCGCCGACAAGGTGGCCGTCAACACCGCCGCCGTCGCCCGGCCCGACCTGATCGCGGAGATCGCCGACCGGTACGGCAACCAGGTGCTCGTGCTGTCGCTGGACGCCCGGCGCTGCGCCGACGGCGCGGTCACCGACTCCGGGTTCGAGATCACCACCCACGGCGGGCGCCGGGGCACCGGCCGCGACGCCGTCGAGTGGGTCGTGCAGGCAGCACGGCTGGGTGTCGGCGAGGTGCTGCTGAACTCGATGGACGCCGACGGCACCAAGGCCGGTTTCGACCTCGAGCTCATCGAGAAGGTGCGCCGCGAGGTGACGGTGCCGGTGATCGCCAGCGGCGGGGCCGGCGCGGTCGAGCACTTCGCCCCGGCCGTCGCCGCCGGCGCCGACGCGGTGCTGGCCGCCAGCGTCTTCCACTTCGGCGACCTGCGGATCGGCGAGGTCAAGCGCGCGCTGGACGCCGCCGGGGTGCCGGTTCGCCACGAGTCCGACCACCCGTCGCGCGACTAGCAGCACCTGGGTCCGCACCGAGATGGACGGTCGACCGCCCATCGTTACCGATCCGTGACCGAACTGGGCCCGGCCTGGCTCTGCGGGGCCCTGACCAGGGATCTTCAACGTTCAATATGGTGACGTTGAGTGCATCACATCGCGTCGGCGCACATCTGAGCAGGCGCGTCGCGACGGGCGGTCGACGATCGTGACACACCGTGACCGACGCTGACGGCCACACATCGCTGGTCGGTGACGAGCCCCGTACGTTCGAGGCGTTCCACGGGGGTCTCACAGCGCAGTCGGGCCGCCCTCCGATGACGACACCACGGGGGTGGGTCCGATGCTGCGCCAGCTCTACCGCTCCGCCGTGGTGCGGTTCGCCGTCGTCGGTGCCGCCATGACCGGGTTGCACCTGCTCGTGTTCACCGCGCTGTCGCGGTGGGTCCTCGCCGAGGTCGCCAACGTCGGCGCCTTCGTGCTCGTCACCCAGGCCAACTTCGTGGTCAGCCGGTACTGGACCTGGGCCGACCGCAGGCCCTCCGGTCCCTCGTCCTGGCGTGCGCTGCTGCGCGCCGTCGTGCTGTTCAACGGCTCGGCCGTCCTCGCCTTCGGGGTCAACGCGGTCTCCTTCAGCGTCGCCCTGCGCGTGGTCGGCCTCGGCCCGACGGTCAGCGTGCTGCTGGCCAGCCTCGTCGCGGCCGGCTCCTCCTTCGTGGTCAGTTCGCGGGTCGTCTTCCGGCGTCCCGTCCCCGCCCTCTCGGTGCCGGTCGCCAGCCCCGCGCCCGCCGCCCCGTCGCTGCAGCGTTGATCGCCGCGGGTCCTGGACCCGCCCGCTGCCCGCTCGGAACCACCACCACCGGCACGACCCGCCAGAACCGCGGGCGCCGGTCCTCCGCCTTCCCGCAGAAAGGTCATCCGCTGTGCGCTCGACCGTGCCCGACCTCGACCTCGTCGTCCCGGTGTTCAACGAGGAGGCCCGTCTCGGGGCCACCCTGGACGCCCTCAGCGCGCACGCCGCCTCGTTGCCGCACGACGTCCGCATCACCGTCGTGGACAACGGCTCGGTGGACCGCACCGCCGACGTCGTCGACGACGTCGCCACCCGGCGCCGCGGCGCGTCGCTGCGGCTGATCGGCTGCTCCCGGCAGGGCAAGGGCGCCGCGGTGCGGCGCGGCATGCTGGCGGCCACGGCGCCCTGGCGCGGGTTCGTCGACGCCGACCTGTCGACGCCGGTGGCCGCCCTGGACGACGTCCTGGAGCGGATGGCGGCCGGCGACCCGGTGGTCATCGGGTCCCGCCGGGTCGCCGGGGCGGAGTACGTGGTGCCCCAGCCGCTGCTGCGCCGGGCCGGGTCCCGGGCGTTCCGCCAGCTGACCCGGCACCTGGTCGGCGACGTCGCGGACACCCAGTGCGGGTTCAAGTTCTTCACCGCCGAGGCCGCCGAGCGCATCTTCGCCCGGGCGACCGCCGACGGGTTCGCCTTCGACGTCGAGGTGCTCGCGCTGGCCTCCCGCTACGGGCTGCCGGTGGCGGAGGTCCCGGTGCGCTGGACCGACGCCGAGGGGTCCTCCTTCGGTGTGTGGACGCACGGGCGCCGGGTCATCTCCGAGGTGCGCGCCGTCCGCGCCTCCCTGGCGAGCGCTGCGTGAGCCGCCGCTCCCGACTGGTCGTGCTGAACTGGCGCGACCGCACGCACCCCGAGAGCGGCGCCGCGGAGGCCTACACCGAACGGGTCGCCCGGGAGGTCGCCCGCCGCGGCCGCCCGGTCGTCGTGCTCACCTCCCGCCCCCGCGGGGCCCGTCGCCGGGAACGCGTCGACGGCTACCGCGTGCTGCGGTTGGGTGGGCGCTGGACTGTCTACCCGCTGGCGCTGCTGTGGCTGCTCGTGCACCGCCGTTCCACCGGCGCGGTGCTGGACTCCCAGAACGGCATCCCGTTCTTCAGTCCCCTCGTCGTCAACCGGTCGGTCCCGGTCGTGCTCCTGGTCCACCAGGTGCACCAGGACGTGTTCGGCGCGGCCCTGCCGGCGCCCGTCGCCGCCCTCGCCCGGTGGGCCGAGGGGCCGCTGACCCGGCGGGTCTACCACCGCCGCACCGTCGTGGTGCCCTCGCCGACCACCCGGGTGCAGGTGCGGCGTCGGCTGCGGATGACCGGCCCGGTCCGCCTGGTCCCCGGCGGCGCCGACCGCGCGCGCCGCGACGTGGTCCGGGCTCCTGCGCCGCGCATCGTGGTGTCCGGTCGACTGGCCGACCGCAAGGGGCTCGACCAGCTCGTCACCGCGGTCGCTGCGGTCCAGACCACCCGCCCCGACCTCCAGCTCCACCTGCTCGGTGACGGGCCCGCCCGGGCCGGGCTGGCCGCACTGGCCCGCTCCCAGGGGGCCCGGGTCGTGTTCCACGGCCGGGTGGACGACGAGCGTCGCGACCAGGTGCTCGGGTCGGCCTGGCTGTCGGTGAGCGCCTCCGGCAGCGGGGACTGGGGGTTGGGGCCGATCGCGGCCAACGCCCTCGGCGTCCCCGTCCTGGCCCTCCGGGTGCCGGGGACCACGGATGCGATCCGGCAGGGCCGCACCGGCTGGGTGGTGGAGAACTCGGCCGCAGCCCTCACCGAGGGCATCGAGCAGGCCCTGGACCGCCTGGCCGACCCGGAGGCCGCGACCCGGATGGCTCGCCGGGCCCGGGCCTGGGCGGCCCAGTTCAGCTGGGACCAGACCGCCGACGGCGTGCTCAAGGCCGTGGCCGACGAGGCCGCCCGCCGGGCGCGCGCGGCCGCCGGCGACGTCGATCGCCGTGGCGGGAACGACCTCGCCGTCGTCCTCCGCGTGCCGGCCACCGCGGTCACCGCCGGCTGGGAGGCCCACCGGCGGGCCGGGGACACCTGGATCGCCGACGGCGGCACCGTGCGCGGGCTGCTGACCGGTGCCGACGAGGCCGACGTCCCCGCCGTGCTGGACCGGCTGGGGGTGGACCGGGACGACCCGGGCATCAGCGTGCTGGTGGCCCGGCAGTCGGACCTGCTGGGGTTGCCCGACGTGGCCGCCGACGAGGTGCTGGACCTGGCCGAGAGCCTGGGTCGCCCGGTCCTGGTGCCCGACACCCAGGACGGGGCCGACGGCGCCGAGGACGACGGGGGTGCCGGCCGTGCGGCGTGAGACGGGTGGACGGGTGCCGCGCAGCAGGTCGCGTCTGCTGCTGGTGGCCGTCCTGGTGCTCACCGTGCTGACCGGTGTCGGGGTGACCGCGGTCACCAGCGACCGGGTCGGCGACGCGGTGGACCGGGTCCTGGCCGACGAGCCCCGCGCGGTCTCCGGCCGGACGGCGCTGGACGCCCTGTGGCGGGTGTACCGCGACACCTACCTGGAGCAGGGCACCGGGCGGACGCTGGACCTGCAGATGGACGGCATCACCACGTCGGAGGGCCAGAGCTACACGATGATGCGGGCGGTCTGGTCCGACGACATCGAGACCTTCCGGACCAGCTGGCAGTGGACGAAGGACAACCTGCAGCGGCCGGACTTCCTGATGTCCTGGCGGTTCGGCGAGCGGGCCGACGGCAGCTACGGGGTGCAGACGGAGGTGGGCGGGGAGAACACCGCCACCGACGCCGACGTCGACATCGCCTACGCGTTGCTGATGGCCTACTCCCGCTGGCAGGAGGACGTCTTCCTCTACGACGCGTTGCCGATCATCGACGCCATCTGGTCCGAGGAGGTCGTGCAGGTGGGGGGCCGGCCAGTACTGGTGGCCAACGACCTCGAGCAGTTCGACCGGGACAAGGTGCTGCTGAACCCCTCCTACTTCGCGCCCTACGCCTACCGGGTCTTCGCCGAGGTCGACGACGAGCCCGCGCACGACTGGTCGGCGTTGGTGGACAGCTCCTACGACATCCTGGCCGAGCTCGACGACGCCTCCTTGGACACGGCCACCTCGGCCGGGCTGACCCCCGACTGGGTGTTCCTGGACCGCCGCACCGGGGAGTACCGGGTGGTCAGCGACACGCTGACCACCCGGTTCAGCTACGACGCCCTGCGCACCCCCTGGCGCCTGGCGCTGGACCTGCAGTACTACGCCGAGCCCCGGGCCCGGCAACAGCTCCAGGCGATGTCGGTGCTGGGCGAGCACTGGCGCGAGGACGGCCGGCTCGTGGCGGCCTACACCCGCGACGGCGCCCCCGCCGCCGAGTACGAGGCCCCGGCCCTGTACGGCGGCACGATGGGCTACTTCACCGTCGTCGAACCCGACCTCGCGGCCCAGGTGTACCAGGAGAAGCTGCTCCCGGTCTACGACGCCGACATCGGCGACCTGGCCGTCGACCTGGGCTACTACGACTCCAACTGGGTGTGGTTCGGGATGGCGCTGTACCTCGACCAGTTGCCCGACCTGACCCGGATCGAGGCGACCACGCCATGACCGCACCCCAGCTGGACCGCTTCTCCTTCCTGCAGGAGGTGCCCAACCGGGCCTTCCTGGTCGGCAACGTCGCGTTCGCCGTCGTCTACATGCTGGTGATCACCTTCGCCTTCGAGCACGGCAACCCGGTCTTGTTCGGGGTGCTGGTGGCCACCGAGGTCTTCCACCTCGTGCAGATCGTCGGGTACTGCTGGACGGTGTGGCGGCGGGACGCCGAGCGGCCCTTCGACCCGGACTTCGCCGGTTCGGTCGACGTGTTCATCACGGTGTGCGGCGAGCCGGTGGACGTCGTGGCGGCCACGGCCCGCGCCGCCCTGGCGATGACCTACCCCGGGCAGGTGCAGGTGCACCTGCTCAACGACGGCCTGGTCGCCGGCAAGGACAACTGGCGCGACGTCGAGCAGCTCGCCGACTCGCTCGGCATCACCTGCCACACGCGGGTCACCCCGGGTGGGGCCAAGGCCGGCAACATCAACCACGCGCTGCGGGCGACCTCGGGGGAGTTCGTGGTGGTCTTCGACGCCGACCACGTGCCCCACCGGGACTTCCTGGTCACCGTCATGGGCTTCTTCACCGACGAGCGCATGGGCTTCGTGCAGACCCCGCAGTACTACGCCAACCAGCGCACCAACCTGGTCACCCGGACGGCCTGGGACCAGCAGACGCTGTTCTTCGGCCCGATCATGTCGGGCAAGAGCCGGCTCGGTGCGGCGTTCATGTGCGGCACCAACATGGCCCTGCGGCGCACCGCCGTGCTCGAGGTCGGCGGCATGTGCGAGGAGAACATCGCCGAGGACTTCCTCACCTCGCTGTTCCTGCACGAGCGCGGGTGGCGGTCGGTCTACCTGCCGCAGGTGCTGGCCGAGGGGCTGGCCCCCGACGACTTCCTCAACTACTACAAGCAGCAGTTCCGCTGGACCCGCGGCAGCCTCGAGGTCATCTTCAAGTACAACCCGCTGCTGCGCAGCGGCCTGACCTGGGCCCAACGGTGGCAGTACCTGCTGTCGGCCAGCTACTACCTGTCGGGTGCGGTCATCATCGTCTCCGCGCTGCTGCCGGTGGTCTTCCTGCTCACCGGGGCCACCCCCATCGTCACCTCCACCATGACCCTGGCCCTGGTGTTCGTCCCCTACATGTGGCTGAACCTGTACGTGCTGCAGCGCTCCAGCAACAGCTGCTACAGCTGGTCGGCCATCGCGTTCTCGCTGTCGGCCTGGTGGCTGCAGCTGGCCGCGCTGTACGCGGTGCTGACGGGCAAGAAGACGGCGTTCGCGGTGACCAGCAAGGAGGTCGGCGACGGTGGTCGGCCCAACTTCCTCCGCCTGGTCGTGCCGCAGCTGGTCTACGTCGCGCTCGGCGTCGTGGCCCTGGGTGTCGGTGCAGCGCGGGAGGGCCTGAGCCCGTCGCTGATGGCGAACTTCGCGTGGCTGTCGGTGCACGTGGCGATCTCGGTGCCCTTCGTCGTCGCCGCGTCGCCCTCCCGTGGCCGGCGCGCCGTGCCGGCCCCGCCCCAGCCCCCGCGGCCGGTGGAGCCGGGCGAACCGACCCCCGAGGCGGTCACCGTCGGTGCCCGCGGGGAGGAGGTGCTCCGATGACCGCGGTGCTGGACACCCCGCCACCCACCGTGCGGGTCCGCCCGGCCCGGCCCGGCCGGCACGCCGCGGCCGACCCGGGCCGCTGGGTCCCCGTCGCGGCCCACGCGCTGGCCGTGGTCGGCGTGCTGGCCTGGTCGCAGCTGGCCTTCATCGGGCGCAGCACCCGGCTGGACGAGGCGCAGAGCCTGTGGCAGACCAACCACAGCTACGGCCGGCTGCTCGAGCTCATCGCCCAGGACGTGCACGTACCGCTCTACCACCTCGTGCTGCGCACCTGGCGGTTGGTGCTGGGCCCGGACATCGGCACCGCCCGGGCGCTGTCGCTGGTCTTCCTGCTGGCCAGCCTGCCGGTCTTCTACGTCGTCGCGCGGAGCGTGCTGTCCCGTGGCTGGGCGTCGGCGGCCCTCGTGGTGTTCGCGAACTCGCCCTTCCTGCTGTGGTACGGCAACGAGGCGCGGATGTACTCGATGCTCCTGCTGGTCACCCTGCTCAGCCAGTGGGCCTTCCTCGCCGTGCTGCGCACCGGCCGCGCTGCCGCGTGGACGGGGTACGCGGCCAGCGCGGTGGTCGGGGCCTACGTGCACTACTTCTTCTTCTTCGTGCTGCTGGCCCAGGGGCTGTTCCTGCTCGCGGTGTCCCGCCGGCTGCCGCGGGGGTCGGTGCTGCGGCTGGCCGGCACGGCGGCCGCGGTGGCCGCTGCGTTCCTGCCGTGGTTCCTGTACTTCCGGGCCCAGGGCTCGGCGTCGGAGACCCGCCCGCAGCTGCCCAGCCCCTCGTCGGTGGACTTCTCCAACGTCTACTCGCAGTTCGTGTTCGGCTTCCAGAGCGACGCGCTGAACACCACGCTGGTGTCGGCCTGGCCGCTGCTGGTGCTCGGCGCCCTCCTCAGCGTGCGCAACGGGAGCCGGTTGGGCCGACCGACGGCCTACCTGCTCGTCGCGGCGTTCGTCCCGGTGCTGACCGCGTTCGTGGTCAGCCACCTGGTCACGCCGTTCTTCCTCAGCCGCTACATGGTCCCGGCCGCACCGGCCCTGCTGCTGCTGGTCGTCGTGTTCGCGACGACCCTGGGGCCACGCACCTCGCGGGTGCTGGTCGGGGTGCTGCTGGCCGTCACCGTGGCCGGCACGGCGGTGCAGGCCACCAGCCCCGACAACCCGGTCGAGGAGGACTACCGGACCGCGGCCACCCTCGCCGGCGAGGCAGGGCCCCGCGACGTGGTGGTGGTGAGCTCGCCGTTCACCATCTACCCGTTCGAGTACTACTACGACGGGCCTGCGCGGGTCACCACCCTGCCGGAGTGGGACCGGGTGGAGGCCGCGCCCCCCTTCGACGCGGCGACGCTGCCGGAGGAGGCCGAGGCGCTGGTGGACGGGCACCAGTACGTCTACCTCGTGCTCAGCTACGACCAGGGCTACCAGGACGACGTGTACCAGTACTTCGCCGGTCGCTACGAGCAGGTCGCGGCGCACGAACCCTCGGACGGCCTGCAGGTGCTGGTGTACCGGGTGGGCTACGCCGAGCCGGTGCCGCTGGGCGGGTGACCGGGCCCGACCCCACCGGCCGGCTGCGCGGTCAGCCCACCTCCACCCGGGCGACGGCGTCGCGGCCCGACGCCCACAGCAGGACCTCCAGCGGGTCGCCGGTCACGGTGGTCACCGGGGTGCCCGACCCCACGGTGCGGGTGGCCCCGGTGTCCGCGCGGCGCAGCACGAGCCGGCCCTCGCGGGCCCGGCTGCGCGCCAGCACCGGGACCTGGCCCCACAGGAAGTCCTGGGCCTCGCGGGACAGCTCGCGCGGGGCCCACCCCGGCTGGGCCCGCCGCACGTCCTCGTGGTGGATGGTCATCTCGGCGCTGTTGACCAGCCGGTCGACGGGGTCCCACGCCGTCGGCAGGAACGCCGGGGGCCCGCTGCGCACCTGGTCCAGCAGCCGGGGCCAGGGCGTGCCGCGGCGCCACCGGTCGGACACGTGCTGGGTCCAGCGGGCGAAGGGCCCGCCCAGCACCGCGCCGGGCGCGGCGTCGGGTCGCCGGTCGCGCACCACCAGGTGGACGGCGAGGTCGGCCGTCGTCCAGCCCTCGCAGCAGGTCGGCTGGTCGGGGCCCAGGTCGGCGAGCAGGTCGGCGAGCGCGGCGCGCTCGGTGCGGGACAGCGCGGGGGTACCGGTCACCGGGCAGTTGTACCGCGCCCCCCGAACTCCGTAGCCCTGGTAACGATCCCGGGTACTCTCGGGCGGCACACAGGGAGCACCACCAGAGGGAGACGCGTGTCCGCGGGCAGCACCGAGAAGACTCCCGACGACACCCCCGGCGGCATCCCCCGCCGCCCGGCCCGCGCGGCGAACACGGTCGTGCGCAGCGAGCGCGAGCAGCGGAAGGTCATGCGCCGGGGGTTCCGGCACGTCGGCCGCGCGATCAGCGAGCAGCGCGGCATGTTCACCCTCGCGGTGCTCGGCAGCAGCCTCTACGGCGCGATGACCGTGGCCAGCGCCTACGTGGTGGGCGGGGTGACCGAGCGGGTGATCCTGCCGGCCTTCGAGCGCGGCGCCACCACCGCCGGCGCGCTCGCCCTCGCCGCCACCGCCATCATGGTCGTCGCCGTCCTGAAGATCATCGGGATCATCGGCCGGCGGCTGTTCGCCGGCATCATGTCCTACCGCCTGCAGGCCGACTACCGCCGCCGGGTGACCGGGCAGTACCTGCGGCTGCCGCTCTCCTGGCACCAGCGCCACCCCACCGGGCAGCTGCTGTCCAACGCCAACTCCGACGTCGAGGCCAGCTGGTTCTTCGTCGCGCCGTTGCCCTTCGCCTGCGGCGCGCTGGTCATGGTGGCCATCACCGTGGTGGCCCTCGTCCTCACCGACCCGCTGCTGGCGGTGGTGGGGCTGGTCGTGTTCCCGCTCGTGTTCCTGGCCAACGCGCTCTACTCGCAGGTGATGAGCCCGCGCATGGCGCGGGCCCAGCAGCTGCGCGCCGAGGTCTCCGAGATCGCGCACGAGAGCTTCGACGCCGCCCTGGTGGTCAAGACCCTGGGCCGCGAGACCGACGAGACCACCCGCTTCGCCGCCAGCGCCGAGGAGCTGCGCGACGGGCTGGTCGCCGTGGGTCGGGTCCGCGGCCTGTTCGACCCGATCATGGAGGCGCTGCCCAACCTGGGCACCCTCGCCGTGCTGCTGGTCGGGGCCAACCAGGTCGCCGCCGGGGCCACAGACGCCGGTGACCTGGTCTCCATCGCCTACCTGTTCACCCTGCTCGCCCTCCCTATCCGGGCCATCGGCTGGGTGCTGGCCGACCTGCCGCGGGCGATGGCCGGCTTCGACCGGGTCACCCCGGTGCTGGCCGCCGAGGGCGAGACCCCGCACGGCCCGCACGCCGCCCCGGCGGGCACGGGCGGCGCGGGCGTCGGCGTGCAGGGGGTCGACTTCGGCCACACCGACGCCGACGGCCGCACCAACCAGGTGCTGCACGGCGTCACCTTCGAGGTGGCAGCCGGGCGGACCGTCGCCGTCGTCGGCCCCACGGGGTCGGGCAAGTCCACGCTCGCCGGTCTGCTGGTCCGGTTGGTCGACCCGCACGACGGTGCCGTGCTGCTCGACGGCGTCGACCTGCGCGCCCTGCGCGAGGGCGAGGTGGCCGGCCAGGCCGCCTTCGTCGCGCAGGGCACGTTCCTCTTCGACGACACCGTGCGCGGGAACATCACCCTCGGCGCGGAGTTCTCCGACGCCGACGTGCGCGAGGCGCTGCGCGTGGCCGCCGCCGAGGACTTCGTCGACCGGCTCCCCGAGGGCCTGGACACCATGGTGGGGGAGCGTGGGGCCAGCCTGTCCGGGGGGCAGCGCCAGCGGCTCGCGCTCGCCCGGGCCGTCGTCCGTCGTCCGCGGCTGCTCGTGATGGACGACGCGACCAGCGCCGTCGACCCCAGCGTGGAGGCCCGCATCGTCGACGCCCTGCGCACCACGGACCGTCCGGCCACCGTGGTCGTGGTGGCCTACCGGCAGGCCACCATCGCCCTCGCCGACGAGGTGCTGTGGATCGAGCACGGCCGGCTCGTCGCCCGCGGCAGCCACGCCGAGCTGCGCGCCCAGGTGCCCGGGTACGCCCGGTTGGTGCAGGCCTACCAGCCCCCGGACGAGATCACTCCCGCCGAGCCCGAGCCCGCCGGGGCGCAGGCATGACCGCCGCCGTCGCCGACCGCGGGACCGAGTCCGCCACCGCCACCCTGCGGCGGGGGCTGCGGATGATGCCGGAGTTCCGTCGCGGGCTGCCGGCCACCTTCGCCCTCGCGCTGGTGGCCACCGCCGGCCGGGTCGTCGTGCCCATCGCCGTGCAGCAGACCCTCGACCGCGGCCTGGGGGCCGCGGGCGGGCCCGACATCCCCCTGGTCCGCGAGCTGGTGGCCGTCTGCGCGCTCGTCGTGCTCGTCACGGCCGTCGCGGTCTACCGGATGAACGTGCGGCTGTTCCGCACCACCGAGACCGCGCTGGCCAACCTGCGGGTACGGGCGTTCCGGCACGTGCACGACCTGTCCGTGCTGCACCAGCAGGGCGAGCGGCGCGGCAACCTGGTGTCCCGGGTGACCAGCGACGTCGACCAGCTCTCGGTGTTCATGCAGTGGGGCGGCGTGCTGGGGCTGGTCAGCCTGGGTCAGCTCGTCGTCGCCACGGTCGTCATGTTCTTCTACAGCTGGCAGCTGACCCTGCTGGTGCTGGTCTGCTTCGTGCCGCTGGGCTACGCCGTGAAGTGGTTCGCGAAGCGGCTCGCGGCGGTGTACGGCGTCGTCCGCGAGCGCGTGGGCGACGTGCTGGCCGCGGTCGGGGAGTCCGTCGTCGGCGCGTCGACCGTGCGCGCCTACGGAATCCGCGACCGCACCGCCGCCCGCATCGACACCGCCATCGACCGCCACTACCGCGCCTCGGTGCAGGCCCAGCGCACCACGGCCGGGGTGTACGTCAGCGGTGAGTTCGTCGCCGCGGTGGCCAACGCCGCCGTGGTCGTGGTCGGCGTGCTGCTCGGCGTCGGCGGGCAGATCTCGGCCGGCACGCTGGTCGCCTTCCTGTTCCTGGTCACCCTGTTCGTCGCGCCCGTGCAGACCGCCAGCGAGGTGCTCAACGAGGCGCAGAACGCCGTCGCCGGGTTCCGCCGGGTGCTCGACGTCCTCGACACCGAGCCCGACGTCCAGGACCCCGCGGACGGCCAGCAGCTGCCGCCCGGCGCGCTGGGCGTGCGGTTCGACCACGTGACCTTCCGCTACGCCCCCGGGGCCCGACCCGCCCTCGACGACGTCGACCTGGAGATCGCCCCGCGCACGCGGGTGGCCGTGGTGGGCGAGACCGGGTCGGGCAAGACGACCTTCGCCAAGCTGCTGACCCGGCTGATGGACCCCGCCGAGGGCCGGGTGCTGGTCGGCGGCGTGCCGTTGGACCAGGTGGCCTTCACCTCGCTGCGCGAGCGGGTGGTCATGGTCCCGCAGGACGGGTTCCTCTTCGACGCGTCGGTGGCCGACAACGTCCGGTACGGCAGGCCCGGCCTGACCGACGCCCACGTCGCCGCGGCGTTCGACGAGCTGGGCCTGGGCGGGTGGGTCGAGGGCCTGGCCGACGGCGTGGCGACCCAGGTCGGCCAGCGCGGGGAGTCGCTGTCGGCGGGCGAACGGCAGCTGGTGGCCGTGGCCCGTGCCTACGTCGCCGACCCCGACCTGCTGGTGCTCGACGAGGCCACGAGCGCGGTGGACCCGGCCACCGAGGCACGCCTGACCCGGGCGCTGGACACCCTGACCGCCGGCCGGACGACGATCACCATCGCGCACCGGCTCTCCACCGCCGAGCGGGCCGACGAGGTGCTCGTGGTGGCGGCCGGCCGGGTGGTGCAGCGCGGCAGCCACGCCGACCTGGTCGACGTCCCCGGTGTCTACGCGGGGCTGCACGCCTCGTGGCGGCGGTCCTCCGGCGCGGCCACCACCGTCTGAGCCGGCCGACCCCTACGGTCTGCGGCATGACGCAGCCCGTCCCGGTCCGCCGGGTCCCCCCGATCCCCGCGGGCATCGCCGCCCTCTGCGGGATCCTCGGCGCACTGCCGGTGGCGCTGTTCGCCCTCGTCGCCGGGGCGTTCGCGCTGGCCTCGCAGGTGGGGGTGGGGCTGCTGCTGAGCGCGATCCCCCTGGCCATCGCCGTGGCGGTCGTGGTGGGGGCGGTCCTGCTGGTGCTGGGCCGGTCGTGGCTGGTCCTGCTGGTCGCCGCCGTGCTCACCCTCGGCCTCGTGGCCTGGGCCCTCTGGTTCGGCGCCGCCGAGGACGACCCCGGCTCGGTCGCGGTCCTCGTCGCCGGACCGCTCCTGGCTGCGGTGCTCGGCTCGCTGCCCGGTGTGCGCGCCTGGGTGGCCGCCCGCCGGGCCGAGCGGGCCGCCCGGGTCTGAATCCGCTCGACGCCCCCGGACGGCCCGGTGCGGCTCAGGCCGGCGGCTCGTCCTTGCCCGACTCCTCGAGCTCGTCGGCCTCCTCCTTGGTGTGGTGCACCGCGCCGTCGGCGTGGTCGGCCGGGCCGTACACGGTGTAGAGCACCCACGGGTTGGGGCCGTCGTTGACGAAGTTGTGCTTGGTGCCGGCCGGGACGACGACGATCTCGCCCGGCTTCACCGTCTTCGTGGAGCCCTCGATGACGGCCTTGCCGACGCCGCTCACGAAGCTGAGGATCTGGTCGTTCTCGTCGTGCACCTCCTCGCCGATCTCCCCGCCCGGCGGGATGGTCATGATCACCAGCTGGGTGTGCTCGCCGGTCCAGAGCACCCGACGGAAGTCGGCGCTCTTCTCGGCCACGGTCGCGATGTCGAAGTGCACGATGTCCTTGGCTGCCATGCCGCCCCCTTGCCCCGCGGGGATGTGGATCATTCACGGGCCGGTGCTGGTGGGGGCCCTACAGTGCGCAGGCATGGCGAAGCAGTCGCGGTCCGCGCCGGTGCGGCGGTCGCCCCGGGCGGCCCGGCGCACCCCCACCCGTGCCCCGCTGCCGCCCGAGCGACCGGTGGTCGCGGTGTGCGCCGCGGTGCTCGGGGTGCTGGTGGCCGCCGAGGTGCTCTACCTGACCTGGCTGCTGGCCGCGCCCGACGCCGACCTCGTGGGCGTCCCCGGCTGGGTGGTCGTGGTGCTCGTGGTCCTGGCCCTCTGGCCGCTGGCCGGTGCCGGCCTGGTGGTGCTCGGCCGCTGGCCCGGCTGGGCGGTGCTGGTCACCGGCAGCGTCCTGCCGCTGCTCGGGCTGCTGGGCGTCGCGGCCCTGTTCGGTTCGCTGGGGGCCGGCTCGGCCACCTGGTGGGCGCTGCTGCTGGCGGTCGGGCCCCTGGGCGGGGTCGTCCTCGGCGCGCAGCGCCCCGTGCGGGTGTGGACGGCTCGCTAGCCTCACCCCGTGACCACCGACACAGCCGACGTCGTCGTCGTCGGGGCCGGCCTGGCCGGGCTCGTCGCCACCGCGGAGCTCGCCGACGCCGGGAAGCGGGTGCTGCTGCTGGACGCCGAGCCCGAGCAGGACCTGGGTGGCCAGGCGCACTGGAGCTTCGGCGGGCTGTTCCTCGTCGACTCCCCGGAGCAGCGCCGGCTGCGGGTGCACGACTCCCTGGAGCTGGCCCGGCAGGACTGGCTGGGCACCGCCGGCTTCGACCGGCCCGAGGACCACTGGCCCCGCCAGTGGGCCGAGGCCTACCTGCAGTTCGCCGCGGGGGAGAAGCGGGCCTGGCTGCACCAGCAGGGCGTGCGGTTCTTCCCGGTCGTCGGCTGGGCCGAGCGCGGCGGGTACACCGCCACCGGCCACGGCAACTCCGTGCCCCGCTTCCACATCGTCTGGGGCACCGGCCCCGGCGTCGTGGCGCCCTTCGAGCGGCGGGTGCGGGCGGCCGCCGCCCGCGGCCTGGTCGAGTTCCGGTTCCGGCACCGGGTCACCGGGCTGGTCACCAGCGACGGGGCGGTCACCGGGGTGCGCGGCGAGGTGCTCGAACCCGACGACGCCCCGCGCGGGGAGGCCACCTCGCGCACCGCGACGGGGGAGTTCGAGGTCGCCGCGCAGGCCGTCGTCCTCACCACCGGCGGCATCGGCGGCAACCACGAGCTGGTCCGGCGCAACTGGCCGGCCCGCCTCGGGCCGGTGCCGCGGCGACTGCTGTCCGGGGTGCCCGCGCACGTCGACGGCTCGGGTCTGCTGGCCGCCCAGGCGGCGGGCGCCAGCGTGGTCAACCCCGACCGCATGTGGCACTACACCGAGGGCATCGAGAACCACACGCCGATCTGGGCCCGGCACGGCATCCGCATCCTGCCCGGACCCAGCTCGCTCTGGCTGGACGCCACCGGCAAGCGCCTGCCCGTGCCGCTCTACCCCGGCTTCGACACCCTCGGCACGCTCGCCCACATCGGCACCACCGGGTACGAGCACACGTGGTTCGTGCTGGACCAGAAGATCGTGGAGAAGGAGTTCACCCTCTCCGGGTCCGAGCAGAACCCCGACCTCACCGGTAAGGACCTCAAGCTCCTGCTGACCCGGGTGCGGCCGGGGGCCGCGGCACCGGTCCAGGCGTTCCTGGACTCGGGGGTGGACTTCGTGACCGCCCCGACGGTCGCCGAGCTGGTCGAGGGCATGAACCGGGTCACCGGCGGCACCCCACGGCTGGACCCCGCCGTCGTCGAGGCCGAGGTCGTCGCCCGGGACCGCGAGATGGCCAACGCCTTCTCCAAGGACGGCCAGGTCACCGCGATCCGGGCCGCCCGCCGGTTCCTCGGCGACAAGCTCATCCGGGTGGTGCCCCCGCACCGCATGCTGGACCCCGCGAACGGACCGCTCATCGCCGTCCGGCTCAACCTGCTCACCCGCAAGACCCTCGGTGGGCTGGAGACCGACCTGTCCGGGCGGGTCCTGCAGCCCGGCGGCGCGGTGTTCGAGGGCCTCTACGCGGCGGGTGAGGTGTCGGGGTTCGGCGGCGGCGGCATGCACGGCTACCGCTCGTTGGAGGGCACCTTCCTCGGCGGGTGCCTGTTCTCCGGGCGGACGGCGGGCCGGGCGGTGGCCGCCGCGCTCTGACGTCGGTCCCGGCTGGGAGGATGGTCGGCGTGCCCGACGTCCCACCTGCCCTCGACCCCGCCGTCGCCGACCTCCTGCGCCGCACCCCCGACGGCCTGGTCGCCGCGGTCGCCCAGCAGCACGACACCGGCGAGGTGCTGATGCTCGCGTGGATGGACGACGAGGCCCTGCGCCGCACGCTGGCCACCGGCCAGGCCACCTACTGGTCGCGCAGCCGCGGCGAGTACTGGGTCAAGGGCGCCACCTCCGGCCACCACCAGGCCGTGCGCGGGGTGCGGGTGGACTGCGACGGCGACGCGCTGCTGCTGCTGGTCGACCAGACCGGGCCGGCCTGCCACACCGGCGAGCGCAGCTGCTTCCACCGCTCCCTGGAGGTGTCCCGTGCGGCTGGGTGAGACCACCCCGTTCGACGCCCTGGGCGCCGGTCCCGTCGTCCCCGTCACCCGGCGGCTGCTGGCCGACTCCGAGACCGCGGTGGGCGTCTACCGCAAGCTCGCCGGCAACCGGCCGGGCACGGTGCTGCTGGAGTCGGCCGAGCAGGGCAAGCAGTGGTCCCGGTACAGCTTCGTCGGCGTGCGCAGCGCCGGGGTGCTCACCGAGCGCGGTGGGCGCACGCAGTGGCTGGGGGAGACGCTGCCCGGGGTCACCGACGACCTCCCCGAGGACCCGTTGGCGGCCGTCCGGGTGCTCGCCCGGCGGCTGCGCACCCCCCGCGCAGCCGGCCTGCCCCCGCTGACCGGGGGGCTGGTCGGGTACCTGGGGTACGACGTCGTCCGGCGGCTCGAGCGGCTGCCGGTCACCGCCGCCGACGACCTGGGCATGCCCGAGCTGGCGATGAGCCTGGTCACCGACCTCGCGGTGCTCGACCACCACGACGCCACCGTGCTGCTCATCGCCAACGCGTTCAGCACCACCCGGGAGGCCTACGACGACGCGGTGGCCCGGCTCGACGCGATGGCCGCCGACCTCGCCCAGGCCGCACCGCCCGGGGTGGCCGCGCTGGTGACCGCCGACCCCGCCACCGTCTACGACGGCGTCACCAGCAACATGGCCCCCGGGGCGTACGAGGCCGGGGTCGAGGCGGTGCGCGAGCACGTGCGGGCCGGCGACGTCTTCCAGACCGTGCTGGCCCAGCGCTTCACCCGGCCGACCACGGTCGACGCCCTCGACCTCTACCGCGTGCTGCGGGCCAGCAACCCCTCGCCGTACATGTACCTGCTGCGCTTCGCCGGTCGCGAGTCGCCCTTCGACGTCGTCGGGTCCTCCCCGGAGGCGCTGGTCACCGTCACCGGCGAGCAGGCCGTGGTGCACCCGCCGGCCGGCACCCGCCCCCGCGGGGGCGGTCCGGAGGAGGACGCGCGGCTGACCGAGGAGCTGCTGGCCGACCCCAAGGAGCGGGCCGAGCACGTCATGCTGGTCGACCTGGCCCGCAACGACCTGGGGCGGGTGTGCGTGCCCGGCACCGTCGAGGTCGCCGACTTCATGCGGGTCGAGCGGTACAGCCACGTCATGCACCTGGTGTCCACCGTGGCCGGCCAGGTCGAGCCCGGCCGCGACGCCCTCGACGTCTTCGACGCGACCTTCCCCGCCGGCACCGTGTCCGGGGCGCCCAAGCCGCGGGCGATGGAGGTCATCGAGTCGCTGGAGCCCACCCGGCGGGCGCTGTACGCCGGCACGGTCGGCTACGTCGACGCCAGCGGGGACATGGACATGGCCATCGCGATCCGCACCGCCGTGCTGCACGCCGGTACCGCGTACGTGCAGGCCGGCGCGGGCGTGGTGGCCGACAGCGACCCCGTGGCCGAGGAGGCCGAGACCCGGCACAAGGCGCGCGCGGTCCTCTCGGCGATCGCGACCGCCGAGGGGCTGCGCGAGCTGTGAACGCCCGCCGCGAGCTGACCGTCGCGGTGCTGCTGTGCGCCGCGGCGGGCGGGGTGGCGCTGTCGGCCGGCGGGCAGGTGTGGGCGCGCGTCGCCGTCGTCCGGGAGGCGCCGCTGCCACCGGTGTCGGCCACCCTCACCGGTGGCCAGCTGGCCCCGCTGCTGCCGGCCACCGGGTTGCTGATGCTGGCCGCGGCGGTGGCGCTGTTCGCCGTGCGCGGGTGGGGGCGGGTCGTCCTCGGGGTCGTGGTCGCCCTGGCCGCCGGCACCGCCGCCGTCTCGGCGCTGCGGGTGCTGCTCGGCGGGGTGGCGGTGGGCCCCGGTGACCTGCCCGCGCAGGTGGGCCTGCAGGGGTCGACGACGAGCTCGGAGGTGGTCGCCGGTTGGCCGGCGCTGGGGTTGCTGGCCGGGGTGCTGGGCCTGCTGGGCGGCCTGCTCGTGGTGCTGCGCGGGCGGGGCTGGGCCGGCATGGGGCAGCGCTACCAGCGCGCGGGCGCCGCACCCCGCCGGCCCGAGACGGCCGAGGACCGCCACCAGGCCGCCTGGAAGGCGCTCGACGGCGGGACCGACCCCACCGACGACGGCGGCGCCCTCCGGTGACCCGTACCCGGCTGCCCCGACGACCGGCCGGCCTCTCTATGGTGTCCACACCGATCCGACCGGGTGAGGGAGCAACCCTGATGAGCCGTACCGCACTGCAGTCCCCGGGCGCCCGGTCGTGAACGTGCTCATGGACATCGTCGCCGGCGTGCGCGAGGACGTCGCCGCCCGGCAGGCAGCCCTCCCGCTGGCGGAGGTGCAGGCCGCCGCGCGCGACGCCCGCCCCGCCCTCGACGCCCTGGCCGCGCTGCGCGCGCCCGGCGTGGGCGTCATCGCCGAGGTCAAGCGCACCAGCCCGTCCAAGGGCGCGCTGGCGTCCATCGACGACCCCGCCGCACTGGCGGCCCGGTACGCCGACGGCGGTGCGCGGGTCATCAGCGTGCTCACCGAGCGCCGCCGGTTCCACGGCAGCCAGGCCGACCTGGCCGCCGTCCGGGCCGTCGTCGACGTCCCGGTGCTGTGCAAGGACTTCGTCGTGTCCAGCTACCAGGTGCACGAGGCCCGGGCGATCGGCGCCGACGTCGTCCTGCTCATCGTCGGGGCGCTGGAGCAGAACGCGCTGGTCGGCCTCCGCGAGCGCATCGAGTCCCTGGGCATGACCGCCCTGGTCGAGGTGCACACCGAGGCCGAGGCGTCCCGGGCGCTGGAGGCCGGTGCCTCGGTCATCGGGGTCAATGCCCGCGACCTCACCACCCTCGAGATGCACCACGAGACCTTCGAGCGCATCGCCCCCGGCCTGCCCACCGACGTGGTGAAGGTGGCCGCCTCCGGCGTCCGCGGACCGCGCGACCTGATCAAGTACGCCGGCGCCGGCGCCGACGCCGTGCTGGTCGGCGAGGGCCTGGTCACCGCTCCCGACGCGCGCCAGGCGGTCGCTGACCTGGTCACCGCCGGGTCGCACCCCGCCACCCCCCGCGCCGCCCGATAAGGCCCCCTCGCCCCCCACCACTCGCGAGCTCGCGGCGGGCCCCTGCCAGGGGGCCGTACGCGGACGAGCCACAATGAGGCGTGACCACCACCGCACCCGTGCCCCCGCCCGACGCGAGCCTGCTGCGGCCGCGCCCGGAGTGGCCGGACGCGACCGGCCACTTCGGCCGGTACGGCGGCCGGTTCGTGCCCGAGGCGCTGATCGCCGCCCTCGACGACCTGACCGAGGCCTACGAGGCCATGCGGGTCGACCCGGTGTTCCTGGCCGAGTTCGAGCGCCTGCACCGCGACTACACCGGCCGCCCCTCGCCCATCACCGAGGTGCCGCGGTTCGCCGAGCACTGCGGCGGCGCCCGCGTGCTGCTCAAGCGCGAGGACCTCAACCACACCGGCTCGCACAAGATCAACAACGTGCTGGGCCAGGCGCTGCTCACCCAGCGCATCGGCAAGAAGCGGGTCATCGCCGAGACCGGCGCCGGTCAGCACGGCGTCGCCACCGCCACCGCCGCGGCTCTGCTGGGCCTGGAGTGCGTGGTCTACATGGGCGAGGAGGACACCCGACGGCAGGCGCTCAACGTCGCCCGCATGCGGCTGCTGGGCGCCGAGGTCGTGCCGGTCACCACCGGTTCGCGCACCCTCAAGGACGCCATCAACGAGGCCTTCCGCGACTGGGTGACCAACGTGGAGACCACCAACTACGTGTTCGGCACCGTCGCCGGCCCGCACCCGTTCCCGGCGATGGTCCGCGACTTCCAGCGCGTCATCGGCGACGAGGCCCGGGCCCAGCTGCTCGAGCGCGAGGGGCGGCTGCCCGACGCCGTGCTCGCCTGCGTCGGCGGCGGCTCCAACGCCATCGGCATCTTCACCGCCTTCGTGCCCGACGCCGAGGTCCGGCTGGTCGGGCTGGAGGCCGGCGGCGACGGCGTCGAGACCGGCCGGCACGCCTCCTCCATCACCGGCGGCGACCCGGGGGTGCTGCACGGGGCCCGCTCCTACCTGCTGCAGGACGCCCACGGCCAGACCGTGGAGTCGCACTCGATCTCCGCCGGCCTGGACTACCCCGGCGTCGGCCCCGAGCACAGCCACCTGCACGACCTGGGCCGCGCGGAGTACCGGCCGGTCACCGACAGCCAGGCCATGGAGGCCTTCGCGCTGCTGTGCCGCACCGAGGGCATCATCCCGGCCATCGAGAGCGCGCACGCCCTCGCCGGGGCCATCCAGGTGGGTCGCGAGCTGGGCGAGGGTGCCCTGCTGCTGGTCAACCTCTCCGGCCGCGGCGACAAGGACGTCGAGACCGCCAGCGCGTGGTTCGGGCTGGGCACCGACACCGCACCCACCGACACCGACGAACGCGCGGTCGAGGCCGGCCGCGGCGCCGACCCGGGCCCGCCGCTGGGCGGGCCGGCCGAGACGACCGTGCAGGACGGGGACGCGCTGTGAGCGCACTGCACGACCGGATCCGGCAGGCCAACGAGGAGGGCCGGGCCGCCCTCATCGCCTACCTCCCGGTGGGCTACCCGACGGTCGAGGACTCGGTGGCGGCCATGGTGGCCGCCGTCGAGGGCGGCGGGGGCGGGCTGGGCGCAGACGTCGTGGAGATCGGGGTGCCCTACTCCGACCCGGGCATGGACGGCCCGACCATCCAGGAGGCCGTGGACGTGGCCGTGCGGGCCGGCACGGGCATGGCCGACGTGCTCACCGCGGTCTCGGCGGTGGCCGCCGCCGGTGCCGTCCCGGTGGTGATGAGCTACTGGAACCCCGTCGAGCGCTACGGCGTCGAGCGGTTCGCCACCGACCTGGCCGCCGCCGGGGGAGCGGGCGCGATCACCCCCGACCTCATCCCCGACGAGGCCGCCGACTGGCTGGCCGCCAGCGACGCGGCCGGGCTCGACCGCGTCTTCCTGGTCGCGCCGTCCTCGACCGACGCCCGCCTCGCCGCCACCGTGCGCGCCGCCCGCGGGTTCGTCTACGCCGCCTCCACGATGGGCGTCACCGGCACCCGGGACAGCGTGGGCGACACCGCCCAGGTGCTGGTCGAGCGCACCCGCGGCGTCGGCGCGGACACCCCGGTCTGCGTCGGCCTGGGGGTCAGCAACGGCGACCAGGCCGCCGAGGTGGCCGCCTTCGCCGACGGCGTCATCGTCGGGTCGGCCTACGTGCGGCAGCTGCTCGACGGGCACGGCCCCGACGGCGTGCGCGCACTGTCGGCCGACCTCGCCGCCGGGGTGCGCCGCCGGTGACCGCCGAGCTGCTCGCTTCCATCCCGAGCCCGTCCCAGGGGGTCTGGCACCTCGGGCCCTTCCCGCTGCGGGCCTACGCGCTGTGCATCATCGCCGGCATCGTGCTGGCCGCCTGGCTCACCGAGAAGCGGTTCGTCGCCCGCGGCGGGGCGCCCGGCGACGTCCTCGACATCGCGGTGTGGGCGGTGCCCTTCGGCATCGTCGGCGGCCGGCTCTACCACGTCATCACCACGCCCGAGCCCTACTGGGGCGAGAACGGTGACCCGGTCCGCGCGCTCTACATCTGGGAGGGCGGCCTGGGCATCTGGGGCGCCATCGCGCTGGGTGCCGTCGGGGCGTGGATCGCCTGCCGGCGCCGCGGCATCCCGCTGCCGGTCTTCGCCGACGCCCTGGCACCGGGCCTGCTGGTCGCCCAGGCCGTGGGGCGGCTGGGCAACTGGTTCAACCAGGAGCTGTTCGGCGCCCCCACCGACCTGCCGTGGGGCCTGGAGATCGACCCGCAGTTCCGACCGGCCGGGTACGAGCAGTTCGCCACCTTCCACCCCACGTTCCTGTACGAGCTGCTGTGGAACCTGGCCGCCGCCGCACTCGTGGTCTGGGCCGACCGCCGGTTCCAGCTCTCCCACGGCCGGGCCTTCGCGCTCTACGTCGCCGCCTACTGCCTGGGGCGCGGCTGGATCGAGACGCTGCGCATCGACACCGCCGAGCGCTTCTTCGGGGTGCGGCTCAACGTGTTCACCGCGGTCGTCGTCGGCCTGGCCGCCGTCGCCTACCTGGTCTGGCAGCGCGGCCGGCCGCGCGAGCAGCTGACCCGGGGCGCCGAGGCCGCCGCCCGGGCGGGGGAGGACGACCCGGAGCCGACCGGCAGCACCCGGGCGCGCCCGGAGGACGGCCCCCGCGAGCAGACCTGAACGAGACGTTCGCCTCACCTCCCGGGCGTGTCGGATCCGTGACGGTTCTGTGTACTCTCGGCGCGCAGCCACCCGGAGATCCCGGGCGGTGAGCCGACGTCGGAACCGGGCCAGCGACGCCCCGCGCCACGACAACCCGCGGGCTTCGCCTGCGGTGCGCGCGACACCCGACATCCGGCCACCCAGCCGATGCCGTCCGAACCACCGAACCACCCGGTGCGCCAGCCCCCTGCCTGCCCCTGACCACCACCCGGCCGGGCCCCTCGGGCCCCCGCCCCCGCTCCGGCCCGCCGGACGCGGAGGGACAGCCGTTCGACGGGAGTGACATGTCCACCTCCAGCACGCCGAACCAGGAACTCGCTCCCACCGGGGCCCCGGCCGCGACCCGTGTGCCGTTCTCCGCCGTCCCGTCGGCCACCGGCCTCTACGACCCGGCCAACGAGCACGACGCGTGCGGTGTGGCCTTCGTGGCCGACGCGCAGGGTCGCCGGTCGCGGTCGATCGTGGCCATGGGCCTCACCGCGCTGCACAACCTCGACCACCGCGGTGCGGCGGGTTCCGAGCCCAACTCCGGTGACGGCGCCGGGATCCTCACCCAGGTGCCCGACGCCCTGCTGCGGGCCGAGGTCCAGTTCGACCTGCCGCCGCTGGGGGAGTACGCCGTCGGCGTCGGCTTCCTGCCGCAGGACGCCGCCGAGCGCGCCGAGCGCGTGGCCGACGTCGACCGGTTGGCCGGCGAGGAGGGCCTCGTCGTCCTCGGCTGGCGCGAGCTGCCCATCGACCCCGAGGGCGCCGACATCGGCCCCACCGCGCTGGCGGTCATGCCGCACTTCGCGCAGCTGTTCGTCGCCGAGGCCACCAAGGCCCGCGCCGACGAGACCGCCTTCGGCGGCACCGCGGTCAACCACGGCGTCACCCGGCTCGAGCGGCGCGCGTTCGTCCTGCGCAAGCGGGCCGAGCGCGCCGCCACCGAGGCCGGCAGCTCGCTGTACTTCGCCTCGCTGTCCTCGCGCACGATCACCTACAAGGGCATGCTGACCACCGACCAGCTGCCCGCGTTCTTCCCCGACCTGACCGACGAGCGCTACGCCTCGGCGATCGCGCTGGTGCACAGCCGGTTCTCCACCAACACCTTCCCGAGCTGGCCGCTGGCCCACCCGTTCCGGGCCATCGCCCACAACGGCGAGATCAACACCATCAAGGGCAACCGCAACCGCATGCGGGCCCGCGAGGCCAAGCTGCACACCGACCTGTTCGACGGTCCGGCCGGTCCCGCCTCCGAGCTGGGCCTCGAGCGCATCTTCCCGCTCACCGCCGGTGACTTCAGCGACTCGGCGACCTTCGACGAGGTGCTCGAGCTGCTGCACCTGTCGGGCCGCTCGCTGCCGCACGCGGTGCTCATGATGATCCCCGAGGCGTGGGAGAACCACGCCGAGATGGATGCCGCCCGCCGGGCGTTCTACCGCTTCCACTCCGCCGTGATGGAGCCCTGGGACGGGCCGGCGTGCGTCTGCTTCACCGACGGCACGCTCATCGGGGCGGTGCTCGACCGCAACGGCCTGCGCCCGGGTCGCTGGTGGCGCACCAAGGACGACGTCGTCGTGCTGGCCTCGGAGGTCGGGGTGCTCGACATCCCGGCCGCCGACGTCGTCGCCAAGGGCCGGCTCAAGCCCGGCCGCATGTTCCTGCTCGACACCGCGCAGGGCCGCATGGTCAGCGACGACGAGGTCAAGGGCGCCCTGGCGGCCGAGCACCCCTACGACGACTGGCTGCACGCCGGGCTGATCCACCTGCCCTCGCTGCCCGAGCGCCGCCGCTCCCGGCCCAGCCACGAGTCCGTCGTCCGGCGGCAGCTGCTGTTCGGCTACACCGAGGAGCAGCTGCGCGTCCTGCTGCAGCCGATGGCCGCCAGCGGCGCCGAGCCGATCGGCTCCATGGGCACCGACACCCCGGTGGCCGCGCTGAGCGACCGCTCCCGGCTGCTCTACGACTACTTCAACCAGCTCTTCGCCCAGGTGACCAACCCGCCGCTGGACGCCATCCGCGAGGAGCTGGTGACCAGCCTGGGCCGCACCTTCGGGCCCGAGGGCAACCTGCTGGAGGCCCGCCCGGCGTCCTGCCGCCAGGTCGTGCTGCCCTACCCGGTCATCGACAACGACGAGCTGGCCAAGATCCTGCACATCGACGACGACGGCGACCTGCCCGGCTTCGCCGCCGTCCGGATCACCGGCCACTTCGACGTCGACGGCGGTGGCGAGGCGCTGAAGCAGGCCGTGCGCGACCTGCAGACCAAGGTCAGCAAGGCCATCTCCGCCGGCGCCCGGGTCATCGTGCTCTCCGACCGCGACTGCGACGAGAAGCGCGCGCCCATCCCGTCGCTGCTCATGACCGCTGCGGTGCACCACCACCTGGTGCGCGAGCGCACCCGCATGGAGGTCGGCCTCGTCGTCGAGTCCGGCGACTGCCGCGAGGTGCACCACGTCGCCCTGCTGCTGGGCTACGGCGCCGCCGCGGTCAACCCCTACCTGGCGTTCGAGAGCGTCGAGGACCTCATCCGCGACGGCCTGCTCACCGGGGTGCAGCCGGCCCAGGCCGTGCGCAACGTGGTCAAGGCCATGGGCAAGGGCGTCCTGAAGGTCATGAGCAAGATGGGCATCAGCACCGTCGGCTCGTACACGATGGCCCAGATCTTCGAGGCCGTCGGGCTCTCCCACGACGTGGTCGAGGAGTACTTCACCGGGACGTCGTCCACCCTGGGCGGCGTCGGCCTCGACGTCCTCGCCGAGGAGGTGGCCATGCGCCACCGCCGGGCCTACCCCTCGAACCCGACCGAGGTCGCCCACCGCAAGCTCACCGTGGGCGGTGAGTACCAGTGGCGCCGCGAGGGCGAGATCCACCTGTTCAACCCCGAGACGGTCTTCCTGCTGCAGCACGCCACCCGGTCGCGCCAGTACGACGTCTTCCAGAAGTACACCGACGCCGTCGACCAGCTGTCCAAGGACGCCTCCACCCTGCGCGGGCTGTTCTCCTTCAAGGAGGGCGTGCGCCCGCCGGTGCCGCTCGAGGAGGTCGAGCCGGCCAGCGAGATCGTCAAGCGGTTCTCCACCGGGGCGATGAGCTACGGCTCCATCTCCGCCGAGGCCCACCAGACCCTCGCCATCGCGATGAACCGCCTGGGCGGCAAGTCCAACACCGGTGAGGGCGGGGAGGACCCCGACCGCTTCACCCCCGACGAGAACGGCGACCTGCGCCGCTCGGCGATCAAGCAGGTGGCCAGCGGCCGCTTCGGGGTGACCAGCGAGTACCTGGTCAACGCCGACGACATCCAGATCAAGATGGCCCAGGGCGCCAAGCCCGGCGAGGGTGGCCAGCTGCCGGGCTCGAAGGTCTACCCGTGGGTGGCCCGCACCCGGCACTCCACCCCCGGCGTCGGCCTGATCTCCCCGCCGCCGCACCACGACATCTACTCCATCGAGGACCTCAAGCAGCTCATCCACGACCTCAAGAACGCCAACAACGAGGCGCGGGTGCACGTCAAGCTCGTGTCCGAGGTCGGCGTGGGCACGGTCGCGGCGGGGGTGTCCAAGGCGCACGCCGACGTCGTCCTCATCTCCGGGCACGACGGCGGCACCGGCGCGGCACCGCTGACCTCGCTCAAGCACGCCGGGTCCCCGTGGGAGCTCGGCCTGGCCGAGACCCAGCAGACGCTGCTGGTCAACGGGCTGCGCGACCGCATCACCGTGCAGGTCGACGGCCAGATGAAGACCGGCCGCGACGTCGTCGTCGCCGCCCTGCTGGGCGGTGAGGAGTTCGGCTTCGCCACCGCGCCCCTGGTGGTCAGCGGCTGCGTGATGATGCGCGTCTGCCACCTGGACACCTGCCCGGTCGGCGTCGCCACCCAGAACCCCGAGCTGCGCAAGCGCTTCACCGGCCAGCCCGAGTTCGTCGTCACGTTCTTCGAGTTCCTGGCCGAGCAGGTGCGCGAGATCCTCGCGCAGCTGGGCTTCCGGTCCATCGAGGAGGCCGTCGGCCAGGTCGAGGTGCTCGAGACCCGCGCCGCCGTCGACCACTGGAAGGCCGCCGGGCTGGACCTCGCGCCGGTGCTGGCCCTGCCGGAGCTGCCCGAGGGCGCCCCGCGCCGCCGGGTCCGCGGCCAGGACCACGGTCTGGACGTCGCGCTGGACCAGACGCTCATCCAGCTGTGCGAGGGTGCGCTGCTCGACGCCCGCCCGGTGAGCCTGCAGCTCCCGGTGCGCAACGTGAACCGCACGGTCGGCACGATGCTGGGCGCGATGGTCACCCGCCGGTTCGGCGGCGCCGGTCTCCCCGACGGCACCATCGACCTCACCTTCGAGGGGTCGGCCGGTCAGTCGTTCGGCGCCTTCGTGCCCGCCGGCATCACGATGCGGCTGCACGGGGACGCCAACGACTACGTCGGCAAGGGCCTGTCGGGTGGCCGCATCGTCGTCCGGCCCGACCCCGCGGCCAGCTTCGCCGCCGAGGACGCCGTCATCGCCGGCAACGTGATCGGCTACGGCGCCACCGGCGGGGAGATCTTCCTGCGCGGGCGGGTCGGCGAGCGCTTCTGCGTCCGCAACTCCGGCGCGCTGGCGATCGTCGAGGGCGTGGGCGACCACGCCTGCGAGTACATGACCGGCGGCCGGGCGATCATCCTCGGCGAGACCGGGCGCAACGTGGCCGCGGGCATGAGCGGCGGCATCGCCTACGTGCTCGACCTGGCCGTGCACCGGGTCAACGGCGAGATGGTCGACGTCGAGACCCTCTCGACCGAGGACTCGCTCTGGCTGCGGGACACCCTGGCCCGCTACCGCGAGGAGACCGGCTCCAGCGTGGCCGCCTCGCTGCTGGCCGACTGGGGCCGCTGGTCCGAGCGGTTCAGCGTGATCATGCCGCGGGACTACCGACGTGCCCTGGAGGCCCGCCGGGCCGCCGAGGCCGCCGGGTACGACGTGGATCGAGCTGTGATGGAGGCGGCACGTGGCTGACAGCACCGGGTTCCTGAAGTACGAGCGGACGACGCCGCCCCGGCGACCCGTCGACGTCCGCATCCGGGACTGGAAGGAGGTTTACCTCGAGCGCCAGGCCGGCGGCGAGGAGGCCTTCACCTCCGCCACGCTGCGCACCCAGGCGGCCCGCTGCATGGACTGCGGCATCCCGTTCTGCCACCACGGCTGCCCGCTGGGGAACCTCATCCCCGAGTGGAACGACCTGGTGCGCCGCGACGACTGGCGCGAGGCGATCGAGCGGCTGCACGCCACGAACAACTTCCCGGAGTTCACCGGGCGGCTGTGCCCGGCGCCCTGCGAGGGGTCGTGCGTGCTCAACCTGACCGAGGCGCCGGTCACGATCAAGCAGATCGAGGTCGAGATCATCGACCGCGCCTTCGCCGAGGGGTGGGTGGAGCCGCAGCCGCCGGCGGAGCTGTCGGGCAAGAAGGTCGCCGTCGTCGGTTCCGGGCCGGCCGGCTTGGCCGCCGCCCAGCAGCTGACCCGGGCCGGCCACGAGGTCACCGTCTTCGAGCGGGCCGACGCCGTCGGCGGGTTGATGCGCTACGGCATCCCCGAGTTCAAGATGGAGAAGCGGCACCTGGACCGGCGGCTGGACCAGATGCGCGCCGAGGGCACGCGGTTCGTCACCGGGGTGGAGGTCGGCGCGGCCGGCTCCGACGTCACCGTGGAGCAGCTGCGCGGCGACTTCGACGCCGTCGTCCTGTCCGGCGGGGCCACGATCGGCCGCGACCTCCCGGCCCCCGGCCGCGAGCTGGCCGGCATCCACCTGGCCATGGAGTTCCTGCCCTACGGCAACCGCCAGGGCCTGGGCCAGCTCGACGACCCGCCGATCAACGCGGCCGGCAAGCACGTCGTGATCATCGGCGGCGGTGACACCGGCGCCGACTGCCTGGGCACCTCGCACCGGCAGGGCGCCGCCTCGGTGGCGCAGCTGGAGATCATGCCCGAGCCGCCGACCTCGCGCGGGCCGCGGAACCCGTGGCCGACCTACCCGATGATCATGCGGGTGTCCTCCGCGCACGAGGAGGGCGGCGAGCGGATCTACGCGGTCAACACCGAGCGGTTCGTCGACGACGGCCACGGCCACGTCAAGGCCGTGCTGGTGCACGACGTCGAGATGGTCGACGGGAAGTTCCAGAAGATCGAGGGCACCGAGCGCGAGCTCCCCGCCGACCTGGTGTTCCTCGCGATGGGCTTCACCGGTGCGCAGAAGGAGGGCCTGGTCGAGGGCCTCGGCGTCGAGGTCGACGGGCGCGGCAACGTGGTGCGCGACGCCGAGTTCATGTCGACCGTGCCCGGTGTGTTCGTGGCCGGTGACATGGGCCGCGGGCAGTCGCTCATCGTCTGGGCCATCGCCGAGGGCCGCGCCGCCGCCGGCGCGGTGGACGCCTGGCTGACCGGCTCCTCGATGCTCCCGCGGCCGATCACCCCGACGGCCGTTGCCCTGCGCTGAGGTGCATTCGCGCTGGTAGGACGTCCAAGACGTCTGTCCCGACACCCTCTCGGCTCCGCCTCCCGGAGTCGGGAGGGTGTCCTGCCTTGCACTAGCGTTGCGGGCATGAGCCGTCGCGCCAAGATCGTCTGCACACTCGGCCCCGCGGTGGGTTCCGCGGAGCAGATCACCGCCCTCGTCGAGTCCGGCATGGACGTCGCCCGGCTGAACTTCAGCCACGGTGAGCACGCCGACCACGAGCGCAACTACCACCTCGTCCGGCAGGCGTCGGACACGGTCGGGCGGGCCGTCGCCGTCCTCGCCGACCTGCAGGGCCCCAAGATCCGCCTCGGCCGCTTCGCCGAGGGCCCGGTCGTCTGGGAGACCGGCTCGCGCGTGTGCATCACCGTCGAGGACGTCGAGGGCACCGCCGAGCGGGTCGGCACCACCTACAAGAACCTGGCCAACGACGTCCGGGTCGGCGACCGCCTGCTGGTCGACGACGGCAACCTGGCCCTCACCGTGGTCGAGGTCGACGGTCCCGACGTCTGGTGCCTGGTGCTCGAGGGCGGCAAGGTCTCCAACAACAAGGGTCTGTCGCTGCCCGGGGTCGCCGTGAGCGTGCCCGCCCTCAGCGAGAAGGACGCCGCCGACCTCCGGTTCGCCCTCAGCCTGTCGGTGGACTTCGTCGCCCTGTCGTTCGTCCGCCGCGCCGAGGACGTCGAGCTGGTGCGGGAGATCATGCGCCAGGAGGACGTCGAGGTCCCGGTGATCGCCAAGCTGGAGAAGCCGGAGGCGGTGGAGAACCTCGAGGCCATCGTGGAGGCCTTCGACGGCATCATGGTCGCCCGCGGCGACCTCGGCGTCGAGCTCGCGCTGGAACAGGTCCCGCTGGTGCAGAAGCGCGCCGTGCAGGCCGCCCGCGAGCGCAACAAGCCGGTCATCGTGGCCACGCAGATGCTCGAGTCGATGATCACCTCGTCGCGGCCCACGCGGGCGGAGGCCTCCGACGTCGCCAACGCCGTCCTCGACGGCGCGGACGCGGTGATGCTGTCGGGGGAGACCTCGGTCGGCAAGTACCCGATCGCCGCGGTGCGCACGATGGAGCGCATCATCGACGCGGTCGAGACCGACGCGGTGCGCGTGCCGGCGCTGGTGCGCAAGTCCGGCTCCCGTTCGGGAGCCATCGTGCGGGCCGCCCGGGAGGTGGGGGAGGCGCTGGACGTCGACGCCCTGGCCGCCTTCACGATGACCGGTGACACCGTGCGCCGGCTGGCCGCGCTGCACACCCGGTTGCCCATCCTGGCCTTCACCACCGACCCGCGGGTGCGCAGCCGCATGGCGCTGTCGTGGGGGGTCGAGACCTTCCTCGTGCCCCAGGTCGGCCACACCGACGACATGGTCGGCCAGGTCGACTTCTCGCTCATGTCGATCGGGCGTCTCAAGGAGGGCGACCGGGTGGTCGTCGTCGCCGGGTCCCCGCCCAACATCCAGGGCTCGACCAACCTCATCCGCGTGCACGAGATCGGCACGCACGCTTGAACGGTGAGTCGCACGCGGCGGCCCTGATGGAGGTGCTGTCGCTGGAGGAGCGCGAGCCGGGCCTGTTCGTGGGCCGCACGCCGGAGACCCCGCTGCAGCGGATCTTCGGCGGGCAGGTGGCCGCCCAGTCGTTGACCGCGGCCACCCGCACCGTGACGGCCGACCGGGCGGTGCACTCGCTGCACTCGTACTTCCTGCGCCCGGGTGACCCGCACACCGAGATCCGCTTCGAGGTCGACCGCATCCGCGAGGGCCGGTCGTTCAGCACCCGGCGGGTGCTCGCCCGGCAGACCCGCAAGGGCGAGGACGTCGCCATCTTCGCGATGACGGCCGACTTCACGGCGGGGGAGCGGCCGGTGGTGGAGCACTCGCTCCCGATGCCCGACGTTCCGGGGCCGGTGGGCCTGCCCGGGGTGGACGAGATCGCTGCGGCGCACCCGGGTCGGGCCACCGGTGCCCGCGCCCTGGCGGTGGCCGTCGAGCAGCGCTACCTGGAGGACCCCTTCGACCCCGCGCCCAAGGTGCACCCGCACACGCAGAGCCGCGGGTGGTTCCGGGTCACCGGTCGGCTGCCCCAGGACGACGGCGTGCACGCCGCCGCGCTGACCTTCGTCTCCGACCTCACCCTGCTCTCGGCCGGGCTGGCCCGGATCGGGGGCGGCTGGAGCGGGGAGACCGTGGGCGCCAGCCTGGACCACGCCGTGTGGTTCCACCGCCCCGTCCGGGCCGACGAGTGGTTCCTCTACGAGACCGACAGCCCGGCCGCGGTGGCCGGGCGGGCGATGTGCCTGGGGCAGATCTGGGCCGCCGACGGCACGCACGTGGCCACCGTGGCCCAGGAGGGCCTCATCCGCTCCTTCGGCGGCTGACCTACCCCTCGCCCTCCCCGGGGTCCGCGTCGGCGGCCGCACGGGCCGCGGCGGCCTCCCGCTCGGCCCGGGCGGCGGCCTGCGCGGCTGCGGCTGCCTCGCTGGCCTCGGCGAAGTCGCGGGCCAGCCAGTCGTGGCCCTCGCACAGCAGCGCCCACAGCCGCTCGACGTGCCGCCGCTCGGTGGCGGGGGAGCCGATCGCCACCCGGAGCACGGCCTCACCGGACACCGTGGTGTGGGTCAGGAAGACCTCGCCGCCGTCGGCCAGCCGCTCGAGCAGGGTCATCGTGGCGACGTCGGCGTCCACCCCCCGCGCCCAGCGGGGCCGCAGGCACACCAGCGACAGCGGGTGCGGGGCGACGACGTCGAAGCGGTCGTCGGCGCGCGCCCACGCGGCGAGCTCCTGCGCCAGCGCGACGTGCCCCCGCACGTGCTCGCGCAGGCCCTCGGCGCCGTACCAGCGCAGCACGAACCACAGCTTCAGCGCCCGGAAGCGACGGCCGAGCTCGATCTGCCAGTCGCGGTAGTCCACGACGGCGCCGCTCTCGGTGGCCGCGTTGCGCAGGTACTCCGGCAGGATCGCCAGCGCCCCGGTGAGCGCGGCCCGGTCGGCGGTCCAGAACAGGGTCGCGTCGAAGCCGGTGAGCAACCACTTGTGGGCATCGGTCGTGTAGCTGTCGGCCCACTCCACGCCCTCCTGCAGGTGGCGCAGCTCGGGCGCGACGGCCGACACCCCCGCCCAGGCGGCGTCCACGTGCAGCCAGACCCCCCGGTCCCGGCAGACCGGACCGAGGGCGGCCAGCGGGTCGAACGCGCCGGTCGACGTCGTCCCGACCGTGGCGCAGACCAGGACGGGGGTGAACCCACGCGCGACGTCGGAGTCGATGCGGCGGGCGAGGTCCTCGGGCCGCATCGCCAGGTCGCCGTCGACCGGCACGACCCGCACGGCGTCGGTGCCCAGCCCGGCGATGCGGGCGGCCTTCTCCATGCTGGAGTGCGTCTGCGCCGACACGTAGACGGTCATCGCACCCGGTTCGACCCCGATGCGCACGGTGGCCCCGCCGGTGGCCCGGTGCAGCGCGGCCAGCAGCGCGACGAGGTTGGCCCCCGAGCTGGAGTCCTGCACCACGCCGCCGCCGGTGCTGCCGTGGGTGAAGGCCTCGGGCAGGCCCAGGAGCTCGACGAACCAGTCCATGACGTGCTGCTCGAGCTCGGTGCAGGCGGGGCTGGTCACCCACGACATGCCCTGCACGCCCAGTGCGGAGCTGACCAGGTCGCCCAGGACCGAGGGCCCGGAGGTGTTGGCCGGGAAGTAGCCGTAGAAGCCGGGGTGCTGCCAGTGCGTCAGCCCGGGCACGACCACGCGGTCGAGGTCGGCCAGCAGGTCGGCCACCGACCCGCCCTGCTCGGGGGCCGAGGCCGGGAGCTCGGCCCGGACGTCACCCGGGGCCAGCTGGGAGCGGACCGGCAACGACTCGACGCGACCCATGTGGTCGGCGACCCAGTCCACCACCTCGTGCCCGTAGCGCCGGAACTCCTCGGGTGTCATGTGGCCTGTCACGTGCCCCCGGTCCGATTCGAACGGACACTGTGCGGGTTTTGAATCCGATCCCTCTGCCGTTGGGGTACGGGGGCCCTCCCGGGAGAGTACGGGCACCGGCGGTCCGGTCTCGATAGGGTGTGCCGGTGAGCAACGAGCCGACCCGGGTCCTCATCGCCGAGGACGAGGCACTGATCCGTCTCGACCTCAAGGAGATGCTGGAGGAGGAGGGGTACGTCGTCGTCGGCGAGGTCGGCGACGGCCAGGCGGCGGTCGACACCGCTCGCGAGGTGCGCCCCGACCTGGTCGTCCTCGACGTGCAGATGCCGGTGCTCGACGGGCTCTCGGCGGCCGAGCAGATCGCCGCGGCCCGCATCGCCCCGGTCATCGTGCTCACCGCCTTCTCCCAGCGCGAGCTGGTCGAGCGGGCCCGCGACGCCGGCGCGATGGCCTACCTGGTCAAGCCGTTCTCCAAGGCCGACCTGGTGCCGGCCATCGAGGTGGCCCGTGCCCGGTTCGTCGAGATGACCGCCCTGGACGCCGAGGTCGGCGACCTCAAGGAGCGGCTCGAGGCCCGCAAGGTGGTCGAGCAGGCCAAGGGCAAGCTCATGGCCGACCGGGGCATCACCGAGGCCGAGGCGTTCCGCTGGATCCAGCGCACCGCGATGAACGAGCGCACCTCCATGAAGGCGCTCGCGGCGCTCGTGCTCAGCGGCGAGGCCGGGCCGGCGCAGACCGCCGCCCCCTGACCCGCGTGGGCCCGACCACGTCCGGCTCGTCCCGGGTGAGGGGCGTGGGTCGGATGTGTGTCCGGGGGGTTGCCCAGGTCACAACCGGGTCACGGTGCGACCCGAGAGGCCGATGCGGTCCCGGATCGCGGTTAGGTTCTCGACACTGACCGGACGGGTCGGGGTGCCTCGGCGCCCGGGTCGGCCCGGTCGAGCGATGAACCACCACACTGGGAGTCACTTGATGCGCACTGGCACCTTCGCCCGCGCCGTCGCCGTGTCCGGTGCCGTCCTGCTCGCTGCGACCGCCTGTGGCGGCGGCAGCGACAGCGACGACAACGGGGCCACCGGCGGCGGGGACGGCGGCAGCAAGCAGGTCAACGTCTACGGCACCGACGGCAACATGGGCAACGCCCTGGGCAACGACTTCACCGAGGAGGGTGCGCTCGCCGGGATGAAGGGCACCACGCCCCTCACCGAGCTCTCCGGCGACTTCACCGACCGGCTGCTCGAGGTCGACCCCAACCTGCAGGACTTCAACTACGCCGGTGAGTCCTACGACGCCGTCATCGTCACGGCGCTGGCGGCCCAGGCGGCGGGCAGCAACCAGGCCACCACCTTCGGGCCCTACGTCAACGGCATCACCATCGGCGGCGACGCCTGCACCGATTTCCAGGGCTGCCTGGACATCATCAACGCCGGCGGGAACGTCGACTACGACGGCATCACCGGCCCGCTGAGCTTCACCGACGCCGGTGAGCCGGCCCAGGCGTCCTTCGGCCTGCTGCAGTTCGGCGAGGACAACCAGCTCGACGACAGCCTGACCGACTACGTCATCGCCGGCGACGAGGCCAACGCCACCACCGACGAGGGCCCGGCCTACGCCGCGCCGGGCGCCACCGGTGAGGCGCTGGTCATCGGCACGCTGCTGCCGCTGACCGGCAACCTGGCCTTCCTCGGCCCGCCGGAGGTCGCCGGCGTCCAGCTGGCGATCAACGACATCAACGCCGCCGGCGGCGTCCTGGGCCAGCCGGTCCAGCTCGTCGAGGGTGACTCCGGTGACACCTCGACCGACACCGCCACCCAGACCGTGGACCGGCTGCTGCAGTCCGGCGTGAACGCGATCATCGGCGCGGCGTCGTCGGGCGTGAGCCTCACCGTCATCGACGCCATCACCGGCGCCGGTGTGCTGCAGTTCTCCCCGGCCAACACCTCCGACCAGTTCACCACCTACAACGACCAGGGGCTGTACTTCCGCACCGCGCCCCCGGACACGCTGCAGGCCCGGGCGCTGGCCGACCTGATCGGCGCCGACGGCAACAACACGGTCGGCATCCTGGCGCTGAACGACCCGTACGGCACGGGTCTGTCGGAGAACACCCGCAACAACCTGATCAGCGACGGTCTGTCGGAGGACAGCATCGTGTCGATCACCTACGACCCGCAGGCTGCCAACTTCGACTCCGAGGTGCAGCGGATGGTGGACTTCAACCCCGACGCCATCGTGGTCATCGGTTTCGAGGAGTCCTCGCGGATCATCCAGCAGCTCAACGCCCAGGGCATCGGCCCGCAGCGCTGACGTAGCCAGCACGGAACGGCCCGGCCCCCGCGAGGGAGCCGGGCCGTTCTGCGTCTCAGCCCAGGACCAGCCAGACGGCGGCGGCGAGCCCGGCGGAGGCCGCGGCGACCCGTACGGAGTCCACCCGCAGGAGCCGTCGGTGCGCGACGGCGTCCCACCCCCGGTCGAGGACCCGGTGCTGGGGGACGGCCCCGAGCCAGGTCGCACCCAGCACGACGGCCAGGCACACGCCGCCGGCCAGCACGGGGACGGCGGGGGCGGACCCGCGGAGGGCGAGCACGACCAGCCAGCAGGTGGTGACGCCCTGCCCGGCGAACAGCGGCCCCACCACCCGGGCGATCCGCTGCTGGTGGGCCCGCTCGTAGGCGGCGAACCCCGCTCCGACCCCGGCCATCTGCGGGTACACCACGACCCGCACGGTCCACTGGAACCCCGCGTAGGCGGCGACCAGGACCAGGTGCACGACGGCGAGGACGGTCATCGGTCGTCCTCGGCCGGCGTGCCGCGCCAGGCCAGGTTCTGCGCGTCCAGCTGCTCCCGGGTCACCGGGTGCGGTCGAGGGTCAGGGCCGGGGGGCACGGCCCATGACAGCACGCTGCCGGCCGCCCCGCGTGGGGACGACCGGCAGGTGACGTGCTGGAACGGCCCCCTCGCAGGGTCCCGGGCCGCGCGCAGCGTGGCTCGGGGGGCGAGGGGGTCCTTCTAGTGGTCCGTCATTGGGCCTTGGCGAGGGTGCCGAGGTAGAGCTCGACGACCTTGGGGTCGTTCATCAGCGCCTTGCCCTTGTCGGTGTAGGCGTTGCGGCCCTGGTCCAGCACGTAGCCGCGGTCGCAGATCTGCAGGCACCGGCGGGCGTTCTGCTCGACCATGATGATCGAGACACCGGTGGCGTTGATCCGGCGGCAGCGGATGAACACCTCGTCCTGGTAGGCCGGCGACAGACCGGCCGACGGCTCGTCGAGCAGCAGCACCGAGGGGTCCATCATCAGGGCCCGGCCCATCGCCACCATCTGCCGCTCCCCGCCCGACAGCGCCCCGGCCTTGCCGTTGCGCCGCTCGCCGAGCAGCGGGAACAGGTCGATGACGTAGTCGAACCGCTCCTTGAACGTCTTGGGCCGCAGGTACACACCCATCTGCATGTTCTCGGCGATGGTGAGCGAGGGGAACACGTTGTTGTTCTGCGGTACGTAGCCCACGCCCAGCTGCACCAGCTTGTGCGCCGGCGCCGAGGTGATGTTCTCCCCGCGCAGCGTCACCGCGCCCGACCGCACCGGGATGAGGCCGAAGAGCGTCTTGAGCAGCGTGGACTTGCCGGCGCCGTTGGGGCCGATGATGCCCACCAGCTCGCCGTCCTGCAGGTAGAAGTCGCAGCCCTGCAGGATGTTGACCCCGGGCACGTAGCCGGCGACCAGGTCGTCGGCCCGCACCAGCGCGCCCTCGGCGAGCTTGACGTGCTCCTCGCGCGTGGCGGCCTTCTCGGCCGGGGACAGCTCCCCGGTCGATGCTGCGTCGGCGCGGGTGACGGCCTCGCCGGAGTCGTCGACCCCGGACATCGGGTCGCTCATGGCTTGTCCTTCTCGCTGGAGATGGTCTCGGTGGAGGCGGAGGCGGTGCCGCCGGGGGCGGCACCCTCCTCCCGGGCGATCGCGGCCTCGGCCTCGGCCAGGACGCGGTCCTCCTCCTCGTTGGTGAGCGGTGCGTCGTGGTGCGCTCCGAGGTAGGCGTCGACGACGGCCTTGTTCTGCGAGATCGACTCCGGCGGGCCCTCGGCGATGACCTTGCCGGCGGCCATGACGACGACCCAGTCGCTGATGTCGCGGACCACGTCCATGTCGTGCTCGACGAAGACGACCGTCATGCCCTCCTCGCGGAGGTCCTTCACGTGGCCCAGCAGGGACTGGGTCAGCGCCGGGTTCACCCCGGCCATCGGCTCGTCGAGCATGACCACCTGGGGGTCGCTCATGAGCGCGCGCGCCATCTCCAGCAGCTTGCGCTGGCCGCCGGACAGGATGCCGGCGAAGTCGTCCTTCTTGGCGTCGAGCTTGAACCGCCGGAGCAGCTCCATGGCCTTCTCGGTGTTGGCCTTCTCCTGCGCGCGCCAGGTACCCGGGACGAGGGCCTTGAGGAAGGACTCGCCGGACTGGCCCTGGGCACCGAGCAGCATGTTCTGCAGCACGGTGAGCCGGGACAGCGCCTTGGTGAGCTGGAAGGTGCGCACCACGCCCAGCCGCGCGACCTGGTGCGGGGACAACCGGCCCAGGGACCTGCCGTCGAAGGTCCAGGTACCGGTGTTGGGCTGGTCGAACCCGGTCAGCAGGTTGAACAGCGTGGTCTTGCCGGCGCCGTTGGGGCCGATCAGCCCGGTGATGCCACCGCGCTGGATCTCCAGGTGGTCCACCGACACGGCGGTGAGGCCGCCGAAGGTGCGGGTCACCTTGTCCACGACGAGCGCCGGGTCGGGCTTGGCGACCCCGACCTCCCAGGGGAGGTCGGCCAGGGCCTTCTGCGCCAGCCGGGCCGGGGGCGCGGCGTGCGACGCGGCGGTCGAGCCGGTGGTGGGTTCAGCGGGCATCGAGCATCACCTCTCGTCGGTCACCGAAGATGCCCTGCGGCCGGAAGACCAGCAGCAGGATCAACCCGATGCCGACCAGCACGAAGCGGATCTGGGCCACGTCGGTGGAGGACAGCAGGGCGTCGGGGATGACGCCGTTGCTGATCAGCGCCCGCAGGAAGGTGTCGGCGAACTGCAGGATGAACAGCAGGATGATCGACCCGACGACCGGGCCGAGCACCCGCGCCGCACCGCCGAGGATCAGGGCGGCGTAGGCGAGGAACGTGTTGGCGTTCTGGTACTGGTCGGGGATGGCCGACCCGGTGCCGACGGCGTAGACCATGCCGCCGAACGCGCCGAAGACCGCGCCGAGGACCAGGGCCTGCATCTTGTAGCTGTAGACGTTCTTGCCCAGCGCCCGGACGGCGTCCTCGTCCTCGCGGATGGCCTTGAGCACCCGGCCCCAGGGGCTGCGCATGAGCGACCAGACCAGCAGGCAGGCCAGCGCGACGAGGACCCAGCCGACCAGGGCCACCCAGAGCTCGCCGCCGCTCCACGAGGTGCCCAGGATCCGGTACCGGCGCTGGGTGTCCCACGGGGCGAGGGCGATGAAGCTCTGGTTGAACGCCGAGAGGCCACGCGTGCCGTTGGTGACCGGCGTGGCCGAGACCGACCGGAACAGCAGCCGCAGACCCTCGGCCGTGGCGATCGTGACGATCGCCAGGTAGTCGGCCCGCAGCCGCAGCGTGGGCAGGCCCAGCAGCAGGGCCAGGACGACGGCCGCGGCGATGCCGACGAGCACGCCGACCCAGAACGGCAGCCCCCACTGGCTGACGGAGATGGCGATGCCGAACCCGCCGAGCATCGCGAAGGCGATCTGCCCGAAGTTCAGCAGGCCGGTGTACCCGAAGTGGACGTTGATGCCGATGGCCAGCAGCGCGAAGAAGATGGCCTGGAACCCCAGGCCGGCCTTCACGCCGATGAGCAGGGCGTCGATCAGGTCGCTCATCGGCTCAACCGATCCGGGCCCGGCTGCCCAGGATGCCCTGGGGCCGGATGACGAGGATGACGATCAAGAGGAGCAGACCTCCGACGTACTTGGTGTCGTCCGGGATGACCAGGGTGGACATCTGGACGAACACACCGATGATGACGCTCCCGACCAGGGCGCCGTAGGCGGTGCCCAGGCCACCGAGGGTGACGCCGGCGAACATGAGCAGCAGCAGGCGGAAGCCCATGTCCCACTGCACCTGGTCGGACAGGCCGAGCAGGACCCCGCCGAGGGCGGCGAGCGCGCCGCCCATCATCCAGACGACCAGGATGACGCGGTTGACGTCGATGCCCGAGGACGCGGCGAGGTCACGGTTGTCGGCGACGGCCCGCATGGCCTTGCCGATCTTGGTGCGCTGCAGCATGAGCGCCACGAGGACCAGGACGACCAGGGCGATGACGATGGAGGCCAGGGCCCGGTTGGTCATGGTGAACACGCCGTAGTCGACGGCCCGCTGCGACTGGTACTCGGCGTAGGGGTTGGAGAACCCGCCGTAGACGATCTGGATGGCGTAGCGCAGCAGCAGCGACAACCCGATCGAGACGACGAGCGCGGCGACGAGGCCGGTGCCGCGACGGCGGAGCGGCCGCCACAGCCCGAGCTCGTTGAGCGCGCCGACCCCGGCCCCGACCACCATCGCGATGAGCGTGGCCGCGATGAGCGGCACCCCGCCCTGCACGTTGATGTACCAGGCGACGATGGCACCGATGGTGACCAGCTCGCCGTGCGCGAAGTTCGTCAACCCGGTGGTGCCGAAGATCAAGGACAGGCCGACCGCGCAGACGGCGATGATGAGCCCGAACCGGAGCCCGTCGACGAACAGCTGCACCGCGCGGATGCCGCCACCCCCGGCGTTGCGGGAGCCGTCGTTGAGGCCGAGGTTGACCGGCTGGTTGCGGCCGGTGTCGACGGTGACGGTGCGGCTGTCCTCGCCGTTGAGCACGACGCCGTCGGGCAGCGCGTCGCCGTCGATGGACACCACGTACTGGCCCGGGCCCGGCAGCTCCACCTCCCACCGGCCGTCGTCGCCGGTCTCGGCCGAGCCCACCTCGTCGCCGTCGGGGGTGGTGACGGTGACCTCGACGCCCTCGATGGGGCCCGAGCGGCTGGTCTGCAGGGTGCCGCGCACCGACTCGCCCTCGGCGCTGGCCACCCCGGCGGGCAGCAGCACGGCGAAGACGGCGGCCAGGGCGGCGAGCAGCAGGGCGAGGGCGAACGGGCGCCGGGCGCGGTCCCGGGCGCGGGACACCGCCCGCCGGCGCCGAGCCCGGGGGCCCGGCGGGCCCGTGCGTTCACCGTGCGCGGGGGCACGGTGGGGAGCGTGCGTCACTCGACCTCCTGGGCCGTGGGAGTGCTGCGGTCTGCAGGTGTCCGTCCGGGGGTGTCCCGGTGGACGACGGGTTGCGATCGGACCGGGACACTAGCCCACCCGTGTTGCGGTCTTGGGTCCTGAAGGTGGTCCGTGACACAAACGCGACTCGGGAGCCCGGGCGCAGGCGGTCCGATCCGGGCGGTCCCGGGCCTGTCGTGGCTGGTCAGGCCTGCTTCAGGAAGGTGGTCAGCCGGGCGCTGGCGGTCGGGCGACCCTGGTCGTCGCTCATCTCGATGCGGAAGGTGGCGAGCGTGCGGCCCCGCCGCACCGGTGTGCAGACGGCGGTGACGGTGCCGGCGGTCGCCCCCCGCAGGTAGCTCACGTTGAGCTCGATGCCGACCACCTGCCCGCCGGGCCCGGCGTGCAGGGCGCCCGCCCACGAGCCCACTGTCTCGGCCAGCGCGCAGGTGGCCCCACCGTGCAGCAGCCCGAACGGCTGCTCGTTGCCGGCGACCGGGATGGTGGCCACCAGCCGGTCGGGGTCGTGGTCGGTGATCTCGATGCCCAGCTTGCGGTCCAGCGGGCTGAGGTCGGCGGGGGCCCAGTCAGGGCGCGGGGTGCTCACCGGCCGCACGCTAGCCATCGGCCCGGGAACCGTCGTACCCCCGCCATACGATGGCCCCGATGTCTGCACCGGTGTCCGAGACGGCCCCCCCATCCACCACCGTGCCGGCGGGGCAACGCCCCCGCCTGCTGCTGCTCGACGGCCACTCGCTGGCCTACCGGGCGTTCTTCGCGCTGCCGGTGGAGAACTTCTCGACCACCACGGGGCAGCCCACCAACGCCGTCTACGGCTTCACCTCGATGCTCATCAACGTGCTGCGCGACGAGGCGCCCACCCACCTCGCGGTGGCCTTCGACGTCGGCCGCACGACGTTCCGCAGCGAGATCTACGCCGAGTACAAGGCCAACAGGTCCGAGAGCCCCACCGACTTCCGTGGCCAGGTCAGCCTGATCCAGGAGGTCCTGGCCGCCCTCCGGGTGCCGGTGCTGACCGCCGCCGGGTACGAGGCCGACGACGTCATCGCCACGCTCACCGTCCAGGCCGTCGAGTCGGGCATGGACGTGCTCATCTGCACCGGCGACCGCGACGCCCTGCAGCTGGTGAACGAGCACGTCACCGTGCTCTACCCGCGCAAGGGGGTCTCCGACCTCACCCGCTTCACCCCCGACGCGGTGGAGGAGAAGTACGGGCTGAGCCCCGTCCAGTACCCCGACTTCGCCGCGCTGCGCGGCGACCCGTCCGACAACCTGCCGGGCATCCCGAGCGTGGGGGAGAAGACCGCCGCGAAGTGGGTGCGCGAGTACGGCTCGCTCGACGCGCTGGTCGACCAGGTCGACACCGTCAAGGGCAAGGTCGGGGAGAAGCTGCGCGAGCACCTCTCGTCGGTGCTGCAGAACCGCCGGCTCACCGAGCTCGACCGCACGGTCGCCCTCGAGCTGCACCCCACCGACCTCGCAGTGCAGCCCTGGGACCGGTCCGAGGTGCACACCCTGTTCGACAACCTGCAGTTCCGGGTGCTGCGCGAGCGGTTGTTCGCCACGCTGTCCAGCGCCGAACCCGAGGTCGACGGCGGCATCGACGTGACCGTCGACGAGGTGCCCGCCGGCGGGCTCGGTGACTGGTTGGCCGCGCACGGCCACAAGGGCCACACGGGCATCGTCTTCCGGGGGACATGGGGCCGGGGCACCGGCGAGCTCACGGGCATCGCGCTGGCCGCCGCCGACGACCACACCGTCTTCGTCGACCTCGGCCCCGAGCTCGACACCGCCGACGAGCAGGCCCTCGCGGCCTGGTTGGCCGACCCCGCCGCCCGGAAGGTCGTGCACGAGGAGAAGGGCCCGCTGCTGGCGGTCTGGGCGCGGGGGTGGGAGCTCGAGGGCGAGGTCAGCGACACCGCCCTGGCGGCCTACCTGGCCCTGCCGGGGCAGCGCTCCTTCGACCTCGGCGACCTCGCCGTCCGCTACCTGCGCCGCGAGCTCGTCGAGGCGGCGCCCACCGAGACCCAGCTGACCCTCGACGGCATGGGCCCCACCGAGGCCGACCTGGCCCGCGAGGCCGCGGTCTCCGACGCCCGCAAGGCCGTCGCCGTGAACGACCTGGCCGACGCCCTCGAGCAGCTGCTCGGCCAGAAGGGCGGCGACCAGCTGCTCACCGAGCTCGAGCTCCCGCTGACCAAGGTGCTGGCCCGCATGGAGGCCCGCGGCATCGCCGCCGACCTGGACCTGCTGCACGACCTGCAGTCCGAGTTCGCCGGCAAGGTCGCCGAGGCCGCCGCCGACGCCTACGAGGCCATCGGCACCGAGATCAACCTGGGCTCGCCCAAGCAGCTGCAGGCCGTCCTGTTCGACCAGCTCGGCCTGCCCAAGACCAAGAAGAACAAGACCGGCTACACCACCGACGCCGACGCGTTGGCCTGGTTGCAGGAGACCAGCCCGCACCCGTTCCTCGAGGCGCTGCTGCGGCACCGCGACGTCACCCGGCTGCGCACCGTCATCGACGGGCTGATCCCGATGGTCGACGACGCCGGCCGCATCCACACCACGTTCCAGCAGACCATCGCGGCCACCGGGCGGCTGTCCTCCACCGACCCCAACCTGCAGAACATCCCGATCCGGTCGGCCGAGGGCCGGCGCATCCGGCAGGCGTTCGTGGTGGGCGCGGGCTACGAGTCGCTCATGACCGCCGACTACAGCCAGATCGAGATGCGCATCATGGCGCACCTGTCCGAGGACGCCGGTCTCATCGAGGCGTTCACCTCGGGGGAGGACCTGCACACCTTCGTCGCCGCGCGGGCCTTCGACATCCCCCTCGAGCAGGTCGACCCCGAGATGCGCCGCCGCATCAAGGCCATGAGCTACGGGTTGGCCTACGGGCTCTCCGCGTACGGCCTGTCCCAGCAGCTGAAGATCACCCCGGAGGAGGCCCGCGTGCAGATGCAGGCCTACTTCGAGCGGTTCGGTGGCATCCGCGACTACCTGGACACCGTCGTCGAGGACGCCCGGCAGACCGGCTACACCCAGACGACGATGGGTCGCCGCCGCTACCTCCCCGACCTCACCAGCGACAACAAGCAGCGCCGCGACATGGCCGAGCGCATGGCCCTCAACGCCCCCATCCAGGGGTCGGCGGCCGACGTCATCAAGGTCGCCATGCTGCGTGTCGAACGGGGCATCGCCGAGCGGCAGCTGAACAGCCGGATGCTGCTGCAGGTGCACGACGAGCTCGTGCTCGAGGTCGCCCCGGGCGAGCGGGAGGAGCTCGAGGAGCTCGTCCGCGCCGAGATGGCCGGTGCCGCCGACCTGTCGGTCACCCTCGACGTCAGCGTCGGGGTCGGCCAGAGCTGGGACGCCGCCGCGCACTAGGACATCGCGATCCTCCGGATCGCACCGCGGCCAACGGCCGTGCCCCTGGCGCGACGAGCGGCGCTGCTCCCGCGCCCCCTTGCGTCGCCCGGCCGGCTGGGTGCCGGAGCTGTTGTCCCTCGAGTTCGGGGTTCGAGGGGCCATGACCTGCACTGAGGGCCCGCGAACCCCGAACTCAGTGTGCACCGGTCTCGGGTGGGTCCTCGCCTCGCGCCGGGTGGATCCCCGCCTCCCGCGGGGCGGGGACGCGCGCCGGCACCGGCTCGCGGGGCAGGATGCGGGCATGGGGATCGTCGACCGCATCGCGTCGCGGGTGCTCCGGCTACCGCCGGCCACCACCGGGTACACCGTCGAGCGCGGGTTGAGGGTCCCCATGCGCGACGGCGTCGAGCTGGTCGCCGACCGGTACGTGCCCGACGGACCCCCGCTCGGGACCCTGCTGGTGCGGGGGCCCTACGGGCGGGCGTTCCCGTTCTCCCTGCTGTTCGCCACCGCCTACGCCGCCCGCGGCTACCAGGTGATCCTCGAGAGCGTGCGCGGCACCTTCGGCTCGGGCGAGGACTTCGAGCCCATGTTCCGCGAGGTCGACGACGGCGCCGACACCGTGGCCTGGCTGCGCGAGCAGCCCTGGTTCACCGGCACGTTCGGCACCGTCGGCCTCTCCTACCTCGGCTTCACCCAGTGGGCGCTGCTGGCCGACCCGCCCGACGAGCTGGTGGCCTCCGTCGTCCTGGTCGGGCCGCACGACTTCGCCCGGGCGACCTGGGGCACCGGCGCCTTCACCGTCAACGACTTCCTGGGCTGGAGCGACATGGTCGCCCACCAGGAGGACCCCGGCCGCCTGCGCCGCTTGGTGCGCCAGGCCACGGCCGCCCGCCGGCTGGGCCCGGCCCTCGACGCGCTGCCCCTCGGTGACGCCGGTGAGCGGCTGCTCGCCGGTCGTGCCCCCTGGTACCGCGACTGGGTCGCCCACCCCGACCGCCGCGACCCGTGGTGGGAGCCGGTGCAGCTCGAGCGGGCCCTGGACCGCCCCCGGGTGCCGGTGCTGCTCGTCGGCGGCTGGCAGGACCTCTTCCTCGAGCAGACCCTCGACCAGTACCAGAGGTTGAGGGATGCGGGTGCCGACGTCGCCCTGACGGTGGGTCCCTGGACCCACGTGGAGACCCTGTCCAAGGGTGGTGGGCTGATCACCCGGGAGTCCCTCGACTGGCTCGGCGAGCACCTCGCCGGCACCGGGACGCGCCGCCGGCCCGCACGGGTCCACGTGCACGTCACCGGGGCCGGCGAGTGGCGCCACCTGCCCGACTGGCCGCCGGCCACCGTCGACCGCACCTTCTTCCTCGCCGACCGCGCCCGACTCGCCCAGGCGCCCGCCGGCCCCGACGCCCCGGCGGTCACCTTCCGCAGCGACCCCGCCGTGCCCACCCCCAGCATCGGCGGCCGCCTGCTGGACGACCGCAGCGGCGGCTACCGCGACGACACCGCCCTCGCTGCCCGCGACGACGTCGCCAGCTGGGTGTCCGACCCGTTGCCCGCCGACCTCGAGGTGCTGGGGACGCCGGTCGTGGAGCTCGTGCACGGCACCGACGTCGCGCACGTCGACGTCGCCGTCCGGCTCTCGCAGGTCGACCGCCGAGGCCGCTCCCGCAACGTCAGCGACGGCTACGTCCGCCTGGTCCCCGGCGACGACGCCACCACCCCGGACGGCGGGCTGGTGCGGCTGGAGCTCGACCCGGTCGCCCACCGCTTCCCGGCCGGTGCCCGGCTGCGGCTCGTGGTCGCCGGGTCCTCGCACCCGCACTGGGCGCGCAACACCGGCACCGGCGAGCCACCGGAGACCGCCGTGCGCACCGTGGCCAGCACCCGCACCGTCGCCGTCGCCGAGGGCGCGTCCCGCCTCGTCCTGCCCGTGGGGTGAGCCGGTCGGGTCAGCCGGGCAGGTCGCACACCAGCACGAGCGTCCCGGGCACCAGGGCGCCGCGCGCCGGGGACCACTGCCCCCACGTCTCGGTGCGCCCGGGCGTCCACTCGGGCTCGACCAGGTCGGTGAGCCCGAAGCCGGCGGCGACCACGTCACGCACCCAGTCACCGACCGTGCGGTGGTGCTCGACGTAGACGACGGCACCCGCGCCGTCGGTCTCCACGTAGGGCGTGCGGTCGAAGTAGGAGCCCACGACGGTCAGGTCGGCCGGGTCGGGGGAGTCGGGGAAGGGCCACCGCAGCGGGTGGTTCACCGACGCCACGAAGCGCCCCCCGGGACGCAGGACGCGGGCCACCTCGCGCAGCGCGCCGCGGGCATCGGCGACGAACGGCAGCCCGCCGAAGGCCGAGCACGCCAGGTCGACGCTGCCGTCGGCCAGCGGCAGCGCGCCGACGTCGGCCTGCAGCAGGGACGGGGTCAGGCCGGTGCTGGTGTTGAGCTGGGCCGCACGTGCGAGCATGCCGGCCGAGAGGTCCAGGGCGACCACCGAGGCGCCGGCCGCGGTCAGCCACCGGGCGCAGGGGGCCGAACCGCACCCGACCTCGAGCACCCGCCGCCCGACGACGTCGCCGAGCAGGCCGGCCTCGGACTCCCGCAGGCCCTCGGGGCCCCAGAGGAAGTCGGCCTCGCCCAGGTCGTCGCCGTGCTCGGCCAGGTAGGCCGGGGCCGCGGCGTCCCACCAACCACGGTTGGCCCGCACCGACTCCTGCTCGGCGACCGGGCGGCGCTCGACCCCGCCGGCGCGCGGGTAGCCGTCGGTGGCGAGGGGCAGCGGCGCAGGCATCCGGGCATCGTGGCACGTCACCGGGCCGGTGGTGGACCCGCCCGGCCGGGGTACGTACGATGGGCCTTGCGCCCGAGGTCTGCGGTGCGACCCCTCGCGGGTCACCGCGTCACCTCTCCCGCACAACCCTCCCCGGTCCTCCCCGGCCGGGGTGCGTCCCTGTCCCTCCACACCCCCCGTCCGGAGCTACCGACCACATGACCTCCACCCAGGTCCGTCCCGACAGCACCTCCACGCCGCAGGTCGCCATCAACGACATCGGCACCGCCGAGGACTTCCTCGCGGCCATCGACCAGACGATCAAGTACTTCAACGACGGCGACATCGTCGAGGGCGTCATCGTCAAGGTCGACCGCGACGAGGTGCTGCTGGACATCGGCTACAAGACCGAGGGCGTCATCCCCTCGCGCGAGCTGTCCATCAAGCACGACGTCGACCCCAACGAGGTCGTCACCGTCGGCGACGAGGTGGAAGCCCTCGTCCTCCAGAAGGAGGACAAGGAAGGCCGTCTGATCCTGTCCAAGAAGCGCGCGCAGTACGAGCGCGCCTGGGGCACGATCGAGGCGAAGAAGGAAGCCGACGAGGTCGTCACCGGCACCGTCATCGAGGTCGTCAAGGGCGGCCTGATCCTCGACATCGGCCTGCGCGGGTTCCTCCCCGCCTCGCTGGTCGAGATGCGCCGCGTCCGCGACCTGCAGCCCTACGTGGGCCGCGAGCTCGAGGCCAAGATCATCGAGCTGGACAAGAACCGCAACAACGTGGTGCTGTCCCGCCGCCAGTGGCTGGAGCAGACCCAGTCCGAGGTGCGCAGCGAGTTCCTCAACAAGCTGGCCAAGGGCCAGGTCCGCACCGGGCAGGTCTCCTCGATCGTCAACTTCGGTGCGTTCGTGGACCTGGGCGGCGTCGACGGCCTGGTGCACGTCTCCGAGCTGTCCTGGAAGCACATCGACCACCCGTCCGAGGTCGTCGAGGTCGGCCAGGAGGTCACCGTCGAGGTCCTCGACGTCGACCTGGACCGCGAGCGCGTCTCCCTGTCGCTGAAGGCGACCCAGGAGGACCCGTGGCGGCAGTTCGCCCGCACGCACCAGATCGGGCAGGTCGTGCCCGGCAAGGTCACCAAGCTGGTGCCCTTCGGTGCGTTCGTGCGCGTGGACGAGGGCATCGAGGGCCTGGTGCACATCTCGGAGCTGGCCGAGCGCCACGTGGAGATCCCCGAGCAGGTCGCCCAGGTCGGCGACGAGATCCTGGTCAAGGTCATCGACATCGACCTCGACCGTCGTCGCATCTCGCTGTCGCTGAAGCAGGCCAACGAGGGCGTCATCGCCGAGGACGACCAGTTCGACCCGGCCGCCTACGGCATGGCCGCCTCGTACGACGAGCAGGGGAACTACGTGTACCCCGAGGGCTTCGACTCCGAGACCGGCGAGTGGCTCGAGGGCTACGAGGAGGCCCGCGAGACCTGGGAGCGGCAGTACGCCGAGGCCCAGGCCCGCTTCGAGGCGCACCAGAAGCAGATCGTCGCGGCCCGCGAGGCCGACGCCGAGGCTGCGGCCGGTGGCAGCTACTCCAGCGACGCGGCCACCTCGGACTCCGGTCCGGCCGCCAGCACCGGTTCCTCCGGCGGCGGCACGCTGGCCTCCGACGAGGCGCTGGCCGCGCTGCGGGCGAAGCTCGCCGGCGGCGAGTGACCTGCTGACCGCATGACCGTGCGCCGTCCACCCACCCGGGTGGGCGGCGCACTGTCGTCGGTGGGGCTGGTGGGCGCGGTGGGGCTGGCGGGCGTGCTGGTCCTCGGTGGGTGCACCGGCTTCGCCGGGACCTCGGCCCCGGCGACGACGTCGTCCGTCCCGTCGTCGGCCCCGTCGTCGGCCACCACGGCCAGCACGACCGCGGCGACCACCGCGGCCGCCGTGGAGCTGCCGGCCACGTGCACCGACCTGCTCAGCACCGCGCAGCTGGACGCCGCGCTGGGTGCCCGGCTCCCGGGCACCAGCACCTACGTGGTCGGTCTGCCCGAGCCCTCCATCGGCCGCACCGGGCGCGTCACGTGCGGTTTCGGGGTGACTCCCGCCACCGCGACGGCCGGGGCCAGCGACCCCCTGCTCGAGGTGTCGCTGCTGACCTACACCGACCCCGGTGCGGCCACCGATCGCGTCGCGGCGGTCGTCGCGGCCCGGCAGGGCCAGGGCGTGACCGCCGGGTCAGCCACGGTCCCGGGGGCGCAGGCCGTGCTCTTCGCCGGGGCCGCGGACACCACGCTCGTGGCGACGCTCGCGGAGCGCACCGTCAGCCTCACCCTGGTGCCCGGCCTGCTCGACGCCGCGGCCACCCGCGCGGCGCTGGAGCAACTGGCCGCGGCCGCGCTCGGCGCGGGCACCGGCACGTCCGTCGGCTCCGAGGCCCGGACGACGACGTCCCCGCAGACCGGCCGGCCTGCGGGGACGTCGACGAGCAGCGCAACCGGCTGAGCCGGTCGGCGGCTCTACAGGCTGAGGATGATGGCGAACGCGGTCCGCGGGCGGCCGCCGGCGTTGTCCAGGAAGTCCCAGGTGTGCCGACCGGCCGGCACCGAGGGCAGCAGGGCGCGCAGCAGGGCCAGCAGACCCGTGCGCGGGGTGCTGGACCGCTCCAGCCGAGCAGCCACGGCGGGCAGCTGCGAGCAGCGCACGCCACCGGGCAGGTCGAGCCGGTGCCGACCGGGAGTGCGGCGGCCGGCGGCGGCCGGCAGGGACTCCGGCGACGTGGAACGGGACATGGTCGTGCCTACCTCTCTGCGGTGGCGCCCCCGACGAGGGGAGGGCGTCGCTGCAGAACGTAGGTCGTGTGACTCGTGGGACTGGTGCGACGCGCCGGGCTGCTGGGGCATCTGGACGCACCGTCACCGAATCGTTACCCGTGGGCGGTCACGATCGCCGCGGACGGGGGGATGTGCGAGGGTCCTCGGGTGCTGAGGATCGGGTTGACCGGGGGCATCGGGTCGGGCAAGAGCACCGTGGCCGCTCTGCTGGTGGAACGGGGGGCCCACCTGGTGGACGCCGACCAGATCGCGCGCGAGGTGGTCGAACCGGGGACCCCGGGGTTGGCCGCCGTCGTCGAGGCGTTCGGGCCGCAGGTGCTGACGCCGCAGGGGGCACTGGACCGGCCGGCCCTGGCCGCGGTCGTGTTCGCCGACCCGCAGCAGCGTGCTCGGCTCGACGCGGTGGTGCACCCGCTGGTGCGGGCCCGGGCCGCTGAGCTGGTGGCCGCAGCACCCCCCGACGCGGTGGTCGTGCAGGACGTCCCGCTGCTCGTGGAGACCGGCCAGGCGGGCACCTTCGACCTCGTGGTGGTGGTGCAGGCACCGCTCGACGTCCGGCTGGCGCGGCTGGCCGAGCGCGGCACCCCGGAGGCCGATGCCCGGGCCCGCATCGCCGGTCAGGCCACCGACGAGGAGCGGGCGGCCGTGGCCGACGTCGTGCTGACCAACGCCGGCAGCCGCGCGGAGCTGGCGGCGCAGGTGGACAGGTTCTGGGGGGACCGCGTGGCACCGCTCCGCTGACGGGCCAGGGGTGGGACGACGAAGGCCCCGGAGCGGACGCTCCGGGGCCTTCGTTCGTGCTGTGGGCGATACTGGGATCGAACCAGTGACCTCTTCCGTGTCAGGGAAGCGCGCTACCGCTGCGCCAATCGCCCTCGTCGTGCTGGCCCCGTCCCGCCTCGAGCGAGCCCGGGGGCCGTCGAGGTGGAGACGGGATTTGAACCCGTGTAGACGGCTTTGCAGGCCGTTGCCTCGCCTCTCGGCCACTCCACCGCACACGAGCGCCGATCCGAAGATCGACGCCCGGTTCCGAGCGGATGACGGGATTCGAACCCGCGACCCTCACCTTGGCAAGGTGATGCTCTACCACTGAGCCACATCCGCAGTGCGTGGACAACTGTAGACGACCCCGGAACGGGGTCTGCACGGGGGGGGTCCCCGGTGGGTGTCGGAGGGGTGAACACCGAGGTCAGACGGTCACCGACCGCCGAGGTCGGGCCCCTCGCCCTGCAGCAGCGCGTGCAGCTCGGGGCCCATGTCCGCGACGTCGGACTCCTGGCCCAGCGGTACGAGCTGCTCGGTGGCGGCCACGAAGTCGGCCAGCGCGGTGCGCGAGAGCTCGAAGAGGGCGTGCCCGGACGGGGCCCGCAGCTCCAGGAAGAGGACGTCCTCGGCCGTCCGCGCCGGCCACAGCCGGACGTCGCCGTCGCCGCAGGGGTGCCCCAACCCGGACGCCAGCAGGTCGCGGGCGACCAGCCACTCCACGCCGTCGTCGGGTGCGCCGGCCCGCGGCCGGCCGCCGAACCGGATGCGGACGGCGAAGGGGTCGCGCGGGTCGTAGCCCAGGGTCGCCGAGAGCTGGGTCCACGACGTCGGACCGACCAGCTGCAGCGTCACCGAGGCCGAGCACCCCGGGGCGGGAGGACTCACCATGCCCGGACAACGACGGCGGCCGGTGTTCGGTGACGGCCGGTGGTCGCCTACCCGGTCGGGGGATCGGGGCGGGCCGGTGAACCGCGGAGCGCCCGTGTCGCGAACACCGCGTGTGACCATGGGACTCATGACCCGTCCTCCCCGTCGCGCCGACGACGCGGCCGCCGACGCCGAGCTGCTGCGCCGCGTGCGTGCCGGCGACCGGGGGGCCGTCGACGACCTGTACGACCGGTTCCGCCGTCCTGCGTTCGCGTTGGCCCGTCGGGTCCTGGGTGACGACACCCTCGCCGAGGACGTGGTGCAGGACGTCTTCCTCGCGGTCTGGAAGGACCCGGCCGCCTTCGACGGCGCCCGGGGCACCGTCGCCTCGTGGCTGCTGGCGATGGTGCACCACAAGGCCGTCGACGCCGTGCGCCGCGAGGAGAGCCACCGGCGCCGGCAGACCCGGGCCGAGGACGACCTGCGGTTGACCGAGCCCACGGCCCACGGCGACGTGGAGGACGAGGCCGCCGACCGGGTGGTGTCCCAGCGTGTGCGGGCCGCCCTGCAGGCCCTGCCGGCCCCGCAGCGCGAGGCGCTGACGCTGGCCTACTACGGCGGCTACACCCAGCGCGAGGTCTCGGTGCTGACCGGCACCCCGCTGGGCACGGTGAAGACCCGCATGCTCGCCGGCATGCGTCGGTTGAAGGAGACCCTGGGCGGCGTCGCCGGTGCCGCGCTGGGCACCCCCGCGGTCGAGGGAGGACGGCGATGAGCCCCCGCCGGCACCTGGACGACGACCACGAGCAGTTCGACGAGATGGCTGTCGGGTGGGCCCTGCACGCCCTGGAGCCCGAGGACGAGGCCGTCTTCGGCCAGCACCTCGACGGCTGCGCCCGCTGCGCCCGCACGGTCTCCGACACCGGCGAGGTGATGGCCGCGATGGCCACCGACCTCCCCGCGGCCGAGCCGTCGCCCGCCCTGCGGGACCGCCTGCGGGCCGCCGTCGCCGAGACCGAGCAGGTGCCCGGTGCCGCCGGCCGGCCGGCCGGGGACGACGTCGCCGCCGCGCCCGCCCCGCAGGTCGCGCAGCCGTCGGTGGCCGACGTGGCCGACGTGGTCGCGCTGCCGCGGCACGGTGCGCGGACCCGCCGTCCGAGCCGGACCCGTGGGTGGCGCGGGGTCGCCCCCCGCGCGGTGCTGGCCGCCGGGGTGGCCGCCGTGCTGGGGCTCGGGGTGTGGAACGTGACCCTGGTCCGCGACCGGGACGCCGCGCAGGCCACCGCGGCCAGCCAGGCGTCGATGATGTCGGCCCTGCTGGCGCCCGGGGAGGTCACCGTGGCCCCGATGGAGCACGACGGCCGCACCGTCGCCACCGTCGTCGCGCGCGACGGGCAGGCCCAGGTGGTCGTCGACGGGATGTCCGTCAACGACACCGCCACCAGCACCTACGTGCTCTGGGGCGTCACCGCCGACGGTCCGGAGGCGTTGGGCACCTTCGACGTGGTGTCCGGTGCGACCGACCTGCGGACCGTAGGCTCCGAGGCGACCGGGCTCGGTGACTTCTCGGCGTACGCCATCAGTCTCGAACCCGGCCGGCAGGCCCCGACCGAGCCCACCGACGTCGTCGCGAACGGACAGGTGACCAGTTGAGCAGCAGCGGGTCCGACACGGCCACCGCCGCGGACAGCCCCGAGGGCCGTCGTCCCCGGGAGAGCCGCGAGGAGCGTCGGACCCGCTACGACGGCGACGACGTCGACAGCCTGCGCGAGCGGATCGGCCGGCGCCGGTGGCGACGCCGCCTGGCCGCGAACAGGACCGCCGACACCGCCTACCGGGCCGCCGTCGGCGTCGGGGGCTCGCTGCTGCTGGTCTTCGGCCTCGTGACCATCCCGCTGCCCGGCCCCGGCTGGCTGACCGTGATCGCCGCCCTGTTCGTGCTCGCCACCGAGTTCACCTGGGCCGAGCGGTTGCTGGAGTTCACCAAGCGCAACGTGAAGCGCTGGACCGACTGGCTGGGCCGGCAGGCGGTCTGGGTGCGGGTGCTGGTCGCCCTGGCCACCGCCGCGTTCGTCTACCTCGTGGTGGTCGTCGTCATGCACGTGCTGGGGGTGCCCAGCTGGGTTCCGGGGTGGGTGCCGATGTGGCGGTAGGCGTCTGGCACACTGGTCGCCGCACCGCAGCCGGGCGATTGGCTCAGCGGTAGAGCGCTTCGTTCACACCGAAGAGGTCACTGGTTCGATCCCAGTATCGCCCACCACGAACGGCCCCCGTCCTCGTCGAGGACGGGGGCCGTCGGCGTTCCGGACAGGCCCTGCGCCAGTCGGGGCCGTGGCTCAGGCGGGGCCGTGGACCAGGTGGACCACCCCGTTGCTCAGCGGCCGGGCGTCCAGCAGGGCCAGCGGGGTGCGCGGCGCCCCTTCGGGGAACAGCCGGGGGCCGGTGCCGAGCGCGACCGGGTAGACGAACTGGTGCAGCTCGTCGACCAGTCCGTCGGCGAGCATCGCCCGCACCAGCGTGACGCTGCCGCTGACGTAGAGGTCGTGCTCGGCCTTCAGCGCCCGCAGGCGGTCGGCGTCGTAGGGGAGCACCTGGGCCGGGCCCCAGCCCGGGTCGGTGAGCGTCGCGGAGACGACGTGCTTGGGGGTCTCGTTGAAGAACGGGGCGCCGGGGTCGTCCTCGGCCGTGCGGGTGGACCAGGCCAGACCGAACATCTCGTAGGTCCGGCGGCCCAGCAGGATGCCGTCGGCACCGTCGGTCAGCGTGCCCACGGCGGCGGCCAGGTCGTCGGGGAAGCCGTAGTCCACCGTCCACATCGGGGCGTCGACCACGCCGTCGACGGTGGTGAACTCGTGCACCTTGATGCTGCCCATGGGTCGCTCCTCGCTCGGGGGTTCGTCAGGGGGATCGACCCCGACGGTCGCCGGGAATCATCGGCGGCGGCGGGACGGCCCGAGCAGGGGGACCATGGCGGGGGTGAGCGCCCAGCCCGACCGCGCGGCACGCCTGGCGGCGGCTCTGGACCGGGACGGGCCCACCTGCGTGTGGTGCGGGCGCGCCTTCGACCGGCACGTGCGACCCACCACCGAGCACGTCGTGCCCCGGGTGCGCGGCGGGCCGTCGTGGGCGGAGAACGAGGTGGCCGCCTGCAGCCGCTGCAACGCGGCCCGTGGGCACCGGGGGGCCGTCGAGTGGTTGGCCGAGTGCCGCGCCCGGGGGTGGACGCCGGACGCCGCCCGGGTCGCGCGGGCCCTGGAGTCCCTGGCGGCTGCGGTCGCCGAGCGGGGTGGGCAGCGCCGGGCCCGGCCGCACCTGGACGCCCAGCTGCGTCGCCTGCGGGCGGGCTGATCGGCGCCGGGACGGCGGCTGACCACGCGGGCTGGCCGACGCCCGCCGAACGCACGTGGTCCGGACAGGGGCGGGCCGTACTCTCGCGGTGTCCCTCTGCGCCGTCCCCAGGAGTACTGCTGTGCCAGCCGCGCCCCCCGCCCCCGCCGTCGCCGCCGTCCAGGTGCCGGGTGGGACCACGGCGACCCAGGCGCTCAAGGACGCCGGCGTCCCGCTCAAGGGCCCCGACGCCGCGGTCGTCGTCCGGGTCGGCGGCGAGCTGAAGGACCTGGCCTGGGCCCCGGAGGTCGACACCGACGTGGAGCCGGTCCCGGCGTCGAGCCCCGACGGCCGGGCCGTCATCCGGCACTCCACGGCGCACGTGCTGGCCCAGGCGGTCCAGGACCTCTTCCCGGGCACCCGGCTGGGCATCGGCCCGCCGGTGGAGAACGGCTTCTACTACGACGTCGACCCAGAGAAGCCGTTCACCCCCGAGGACCTGCAGGCGATCGAGAAGCGCATGCAGGCCATCGTCAAGGAGGGGCAGTTCTTCGCCCGCCGCGAGATCAGCGACGACGACGCCCGCGCGGAGCTGTCCCACGAGCCGTACAAGCTGGAGCTCATCGGCCTCAAGGGCGGTGCCGGCGCCGACCTGTCCGAGGCCGCCGAGGGCGCCGACGTCGAGGTCGGTGGCGCCCAGCTGACCATGTACGACAACCTCGACCCGAGGTCGAAGGAGCGGGTCTGGACCGACCTGTGCCGCGGCCCGCACCTGCCCCGCACCTCGAGCATCCCGGCCTTCGCCCTCACCCGGGTGGCCGCTGCCTACTGGCGCGGCGACGAGAAGAACCCGCAGCTGCAGCGGGTGTACGGCACCGCGTGGGAGTCCAAGGACGCCCTCCGCGCCCACCAGGAGCAGCTGGCCGAGGCCGAGCGGCGCGACCACCGCAAGCTGGGCACCGAGCTCGACCTCTTCAGCTTCCCCGAGCAGGTCGGGTCCGGGCTGGCCGTGTTCCACCCCAAGGGTGGCATCGTGCGGCGCGAGCTGGAGAAGTACAGCCAGCAGCGGCACGAGCAGGCCGGGTACTCCTTCGTCAACACCCCGCACATCACCAAGGGCCAGCTGTTCGAGACCTCCGGGCACCTGGACTGGTACGCCGAGGGCATGTACCCGGCGATGCAGCTGGACGAGGAGCGCGACGCCGAGGGCCACGTCCGCCGGCAGGGGCAGGACTACTACCTCAAGCCGATGAACTGCCCGATGCACAACCTGGTCTTCGACTCCCGGGGGCGCTCCTACCGCGAGCTGCCGCTGCGGCTGTTCGAGTTCGGCACCGTCTACCGGTACGAGAAGTCCGGCGTGGTGCACGGCCTCACCCGGGCCCGCGGCTTCACCCAGGACGACGCGCACATCTACTGCACCCCCGAGCAGATGGCCGGCGAGCTGGGGGCGCTGCTGGACTTCGTGCTCGGGCTGCTGGCCGACTACGGGCTCAGCGACTTCTACCTCGAGCTGTCCACCCGCAACCCGGAGAAGTCCGTGGGCACCGACGAGAGCTGGGAGCGGGCCACCGAGGCGCTGCGCCAGGCCGCCGTCGACTCCGGGCTGGAGCTGTTCCCCGACCCGGGCGGCGCGGCCTTCTACGGCCCCAAGATCTCGGTGCAGGCCAAGGACGCCATCGGCCGCACCTGGCAGATGTCGACCATCCAGGTGGACTTCAACCTGCCCGAGCGCTTCGGCCTGGAGTACACCGCGGCCGACGGGTCCCGGCAGCGGCCGGTCATGCTGCACCGGGCGCTGTTCGGCTCCATCGAGCGGTTCTTCGGGGTCCTGACCGAGCACTACGCCGGTGCCTTCCCCGCGTGGCTGGCCCCGGTGCAGGTCGTCGGCATCCCGATCACCGACGAGCAGGTGCCCTACCTGGACGACGTGGCCGCCCAGCTGCGGGCCCGGGGCATCCGGGTCGAGGTCGACGACTCCGACGACCGCATGCAGAAGAAGATCCGCACCGCCGCCAAGCAGAAGGTGCCCTTCGTGCTCATCGCCGGGGCGACCGACGCCGAGGCCGGCGCGGTGTCCTTCCGGTACCGCGACGGCAGCCAGCGCAACGGGGTCCCGGTCGCCGACGCCGTCGAGGCGGTCGCTGCGTGGGTGGCCGACCGGCGCAACGACGACCCCACCGGGGCGCCGTGAACCCCGACGACGGCGGCCCCGGCTCGGTCTTCGAGCAGCTGTGGACCCCCTACCGCATGGCCTACATCCGGGGGGAGAACAAGCCCACCGGGGACCACGACTGCCCGTTCTGCCTGATCCCGGCCATGGACGACGAGGAGGGGCTGGTGGTGGCCCGCGGGACGACGGTCTTCGCCGTGCTCAACCTCTACCCCTACAACGCCGGCCACCTCATGGTGGTCCCGTACCGGCACGTGCCCGACTACACCGACCTCACCGCCGAGGAGGTCGCCGAGCTGGGGTCGTTCACCCAGACGGCGATGCGGGTGGTGCGCGGGGTCAGCGGCGCGCACGGGTTCAACATCGGCATGAACCAGGGGTCGGTGGCCGGGGCCGGCATCGCCGACCACCTGCACCAGCACGCCGTGCCCCGCTGGGGCGGGGACACCAACTTCATGCCGGTCGTGGGTCTGACCCGGGTCCTGCCGCAGGTGCTGCGGGAGACCCGGGCCCTGCTCGCGGACGCCTGGCCCCGTGCCGTGGGGTCGGCCGACTGATGCTGGGTGTCAACCTCCGGCCCGCCGTCGCCCGGGTCTGGGCGCCCGTGGTGCGCACGCTGGTGCGGCTGGGGGTGACCGCCGACGCCATCACCGTGATCGGCACCGTCGGGGCGGTCGTCTCGGCCGTCTTCCTCATCGGCAACGGCTGGCTGTGGTGGGGTGCGGTCGCGGTCACCGTGTTCGTCCTGCTCGACATGCTCGACGGCGCGCTGGCCCGGGCCCGCGGCGGTGGGTCGGTGTTCGGCGCGGTGCTGGACTCCACCGGCGACCGGGCCGCCGACGCCGCGATCTTCGCCGCGCTGGCCTGGTGGTTCTCCGGCGCGGGGGACAACCGCATGGTGGTCTGGCTGGCGCTGACCTGCCTGGTGCTCGGCGTCCTCACCTCCTACGTCAAGGCCCGGGCCGAGGGCATGGGCCTGCGTTGCGACGTCGGCCTCGTCGAGCGCACCGAACGCCTGATCCTCGTGCTGGTGGGCACCGGCTTCACCGGCATCGGCATCCCCTACGCCCTGCAGGTGTGCCTGTGGGTGCTGCTGGTGGGCAGCACCATCACCGTCGGGCAGCGGTTCGCCGCGGTCCACGAGCAGGCCGCCGGGCGCACGCTCCGGTGAGCGCCCTGCGCGACCGGCTGGTCGACGCCGGGTACGCGGCGGGCTGGGGTGCGGTGAAGGCCTTGCCCGAGCCCCTGGCCCGCACCGCCTTCGACCGGGCCGGCGCGTGGGCGGCCGGGCGCGACGGGCGCGGCGTGCGGCAGCTGCGGGCCAACCTGCGGGTCGCCACCGGTGCCGACGGCCCCGAGCTGGACGCGCTGACCCGCGACGCCGTGCGCTCCTACGCCCGGTACTGGCTGGAGGCCTTCCGGCTGCCCACGCTGGGCACCGCCCGGGTGCTCCGGGACAGCACCGTGCCCGGCCGCGAGCACATCGAGGCCGCGCGGGCCGCCGGCCGGCCGATCGTGCTGGCCCTGCCGCACAGCGGCAACTGGGACGCCGCCGGCGTCTGGTTCGTCGACTGGCTGGGCGAGCCGTTCATGACCGTCGCCGAACGGCTGCGGCCCGAGCAGCTGTACCGGCGCTTCCTGGCCTACCGCGAGTCCCTCGGCTTCCGGGTGGTGCCGCTGACCGGCGGGGACCGACCCAGCTCGGCGCTGCTCACCGAGTGGTTGCAGGCCGGCCGGTCGGTGTGCCTGCTGGTCGACCGAGACCTGTCCGCGTCGGGCATCCCCGTGGACTTCTTCGGGCGCCCGACCAGGATGCCCGGCGGCCCGGCATTGCTGGCCGCGCGCACCGGCGCGGTGCTCCTGCCCGTGGTGTGCAGCTTCGCGGGCGACGGCTGGCGGCTCACCGTGCACCCCGAGGTCGACGTCCACGGCCCGGGCCGCCTGCGCGACCGCGTGCGGGCCGGCACGCAGGGCATCGCCGACGCGTTCGCCCGCGGCATCGCGCAGGCCCCGGCCGACTGGCACCAGCTGGGCCGCATCTGGGCCGACGTCCCGCCGGACCCACCGCGGGCACGACGATGAGGATCGGGCTGGTCTGCCCCTACCAGTGGGACGTCCCCGGCGGCGTGCAGTACCACGTGCGCGACCTGGCCGAGACCCTCCGCGCGCTCGGCCACCACGTCGAGGTGCTCACCCCGGCCGAGCACGAGGAGAACGTGCCCGCCCCGCACGTCACCTGGGCCGGTCGCGCCAACCCGGTGCCCTACAACGGCTCGATGGCCAGCTGGCAGTTCGGGCCGGTCTCGGCCAACCGGGTGCGGCGGTGGCTGCGCGAGGGCCGGTTCGACGTCGTGCACGTGCACGAGCCGGCCCCGCCGTCGGTCTCGCTGATGGTGTGCATGCTGGCCGACGGACCCATCGTGGCGACCTTCCACGCGGCGAGCGTGCGGTCGAAGTGGCTCATGGCCTGGGGGCCGGTCGTGCGGCCCTGGCTGGAGAAGATCGCCGGGCGCATCGCGGTCTCGGACTTCGCCCGGCGGCTGCAGGTGGAGCACCTGGGCGGCGACGCCGTCGTCATCCCCAACGGCGTGCACGTCCCGGCGTTCGCGGAGGGTCCGCCGCTGGCCGGGTACCGGCGGGGGAGCGGCACCCCCACGGTCGGGTTCCTCGGCCGCTACGACGAACCCCGCAAGGGGTTGCCCGTGCTGCTGGAGGCCATGCGCACCGTCGTCGGCAGGCTCCCGGAGGCGCGGTTGCTGGTTGCCGGGCGCGGCGACCCCGACGAGCTGCGGGCCCTGCTGAGCCCCGACCTGGCGCCCTCCGTCACCCTGCTGGGCGAGCTCAGCGAACCGGACAAGGCCGCCTTCCTGCGGTCGGTCGACGTCTACTGCGCCCCCAACCTCATGGGCGAGAGCTTCGGCATCGTGCTGGTGGAGGCCATGGCGGCCGGGGCGCCGGTGGTGGCCGCCGACCTCGACGCGTTCGCCCGGGTGCTGTCCGACGGGCCGGGCGGCCCGGCGGGCGTGCTCGTCCGGCGCGGTGACGCGACGGCCCTCGGGCGGGAGCTGGTGGACCTGCTGGCCTCCCCGGAGCGCCGGGCCGCGTTGGCCGCGGCGGGCAGCCGCCGGGCCCAGGACTACGACTGGTCCACCGTCGCCCACCAGATCCTCGCCGTCTACGAGACGGTCGCGCCGCCCGGTGCCGGCCAGGTCACCGCCGGCGACGACGACCCGGCCGACGACCCGGCCGAGGGCCCGGCGGGGGGCCCGGCGGGGGGCGCCCGCACGGGTGCCTCGCCGGAGAGCGTCCTGCCCCGGTGGCTGCGCCGCGGGGGGCACGTCTGAGGCAGCGGTAGCCTCCTGCGGCGTGACCCCGCCCGGTTCGGCCCTGCTCGTGGCCGGCGTCGTCGTGCTTCTGCTCCTGGGGTGGGTCGCGTTCACCCTCACCCGCCTCCGCCGCCTCGAGGGGCGGGTCGACCGGGCCTGGGACGTGCTCGACACCGCCCTCGCCCGCCGGGCCGACCTGGCGGCTGCCGCTGCGCGCGAGCGGCCCGCCGTCCTGGGCGAGGAGCGGGCGCGGGCGCTGGCGTCGGCCGTCGCGCAGGCCCGCCGGCCACCCGGTGGTGACCGCGAGGCCGCCGAGAACGCCCTGGGCCGGCAGCTGCGGGACCTCGCGCACCCCGGTGACGAGGTCGACGACGCTGCCTGGCGGGTGGGGCTGGCCCGCCGGTTCTACAACGACGCCGTGCGCGACACCCGCGCCCTGCGCCGGCGTCCCGCCGTCCGGCTGCTGCGGCTGCGGCGCCGCCGGCCGCTCCCCAGGTTCTTCGACATCGACGACGGCATGGACGCCGTCGTCGGGACGGGCCCGCCCAGCACCCGCTGACACCGCTCTACGATTGGACCGCCCACAACCGATCCGCACTGCGAGGCCGCACCCATGAGCGAGAACGTCGCCGCCGAGTCCACCACCCCGAGCACCGGCACCGACCGGGTGAAGCGCGGCATGGCCGAGCAGCTCAAGGGCGGCGTCATCATGGACGTCGTCGACGCCGCGCAGGCCCGCATCGCCGAGGACGCCGGCGCCGTCGCCGTCATGGCCCTCGAGCGGGTGCCCGCCGACATCCGGGCGCAGGGCGGCATCGCGCGCATGAGCGACCCGGACATGATCCAGGGGATCATCGACGCCGTCTCCATCCCGGTGATGGCCAAGGCGCGCATCGGGCACTTCGTCGAGGCACAGGTGCTGCAGTCCCTCGGGGTGGACTACATCGACGAGTCCGAGGTGCTCACCCCCGCCGACGAGGCCCACCACATCGTCAAGACCGACTTCACCGTGCCCTTCGTCTGCGGGGCGACCAACCTGGGCGAGGCGCTGCGCCGCATCTCCGAGGGCGCGGCGATGATCCGCTCCAAGGGCGAGGCCGGCACCGGCAACGTCGTCGAGGCCACCCGGCACATGCGCGCCCTGCGCGCCGGCATCCGGGCCCTGGGCACCCTCGACGAGACCGAGCTGTACGTCGCGGCCAAGGAGCTGCAGGCCCCCTATGAGTTGGTGGCCCTCGTCGCTCGTACGGGCAAGCTCCCCGTCGTGCTGTTCACCGCCGGCGGCATCGCCACCCCCGCCGACGCGGCGATGATGATGCAGCTGGGCGCCGAGGGCGTGTTCGTGGGCTCGGGCATCTTCAAGTCCGGCGACCCGGCCCAGCGCGCCGCGGCGATCGTGCAGGCCACCACCTTCCACGACGACCCGGCGGTGGTCGCCAAGGTCAGCCGCGGGCTGGGCGAGGCCATGGTCGGCCTCAACGTGGACACGCTGCCGGCCGACCAGAAGTACAGCTCGCGCGGGTGGTGAGCACCCCGCTCGTCGGGGTGCTCGCGCTGCAGGGCGACGTCCGGGAGCACCGGGCAGTGCTCGAGCAGCAGGGCGCGCGCACCGTCGCCGTGCGGCGGCCCGAGGAGCTCGACGGGGTCGACGGGCTCGTCCTGCCGGGCGGGGAGTCCACGACCATCGCCAAGCTCGCCGACCGGTGGGGGCTGCTCGAGCCGCTACGCGCCGCCGTCCGCGGCGGGCTGCCGGCCTACGGCTCCTGCGCGGGGATGATCCTGCTGGCCGACCGACTGCTGGACGCCGCTGGTAATGCCATCCCGGACCAGCAGACCATCGGCGGCCTCGACGTCACGGTGCGCCGCAACGCCTTCGGCCGGCAGGTCGACAGCTTCGAGTCCGAGGTCGCGGTCGAGGGCCTCACCGGACCGCCCGTGCACGCGGTGTTCATCCGGGCGCCGTGGGTGGAGGAGGCGGCGGACACCGTGCAGGTGCTCGGCCGGGTCTCGGGTGGACCGGCCGACGGTAGGATCGTCGCGGTCCGCCAGGGCGACGTCGTCGCCACCAGCTTCCACCCGGAGCTCACCGGCGACACCCGCATGCACCGGTTCTTCGTGGATCTGGTGCGCGAGCGGTCCTGACGGACCCCCGACCTGCGAGCGAGGAGACAGCATGAGCGGCCACTCCAAATGGGCGACGACGAAGCACAAGAAGGCCGGCCTCGACGCCAAGCGCGGCAAGCTCTTCGCCAAGCTGATCAAGAACATCGAGGTCGCGGCCCGCACCGGTGGTGGTGACATCAACGGCAACCCCACGCTGTACGACGCCGTCCAGCGGGCCAAGAAGTCCTCGGTGCCCAACGACAACATCGACCGCGCGGTCAAGCGGGGGGCGGGCCTGGAGGCCGGCGGCGTCGACTACTCGACGATCACCTACGAGGGCTACGCCGCGGCCGGGGTCGCCGTCCTCATCGAGTGCCTGACCGACAACAAGAACCGCTCGGCCATGGAGGTCCGCACCGCCATGACCCGCAACGGCGGCTCGATGGCCGACCCGGGCTCGGTGTCCTACCTGTTCAGCCGCAAGGGCGTCGTCGTCGTCCCCTCCGCCGGCACCACCGAGGACGACGTCATGCTCGCCGTGCTCGACGCCGGCGCCGAGGAGGTGCGCGACCTCGGCGACACCTTCGAGGTGGTCTGCGAGCCCACCGACCTCGTCGCCGTCCGCACCGCCCTGCAGGACGCCGGGATCGACTACGACTCCGCCGAGGCCGGGTTCGTGCCCAGCGTGCAGGTCGAGCTCGACGCCGACGCCGCCACCAAGGTGTTCAAGCTCATCGACGCGCTCGAGGACTGCGACGACGTGCAGAACGTCTACGCCAACTACGACGTGTCGGACGAGGTCATGGAGACCATCGACGCCTAGCAGAAGGACCCCCGTGCCCCCCACCGCTCGCAAGCTCGCGGCGGGACCTCGCACGGGGGCCGGCCGGCGTGCCGCCGGGAGACCGGTCCCTCCGGGGCCTAGACTCTCGAACGCCTGTTCGTACGGTGGGGGGTAGTCGGTGCGCGTGCTGGGGATCGACCCGGGGTTGACCCGGTGCGGGTGGGGCGTGGTCGACGGCCGTCCCGGCGCCCGGCCCACGGCGGTGGGGGTGGGGGTGGTGCGCAGCGACCACACGCTCGCCCTGGAGCTGCGGCTGCTCGAGCTGCACACCGCGGTCACCGCGCTGCTGCGCGAGCACCGGCCCGACGTCGTCGCCGTCGAGCGCGTCTTCCAGCAGAACAACAAGGGGACGGCGACCGGCACCGCGCAGGCCGCCGGCGTGGCGGCCCTCGCCGGGGCGCAGGCCGGCCTGGCCGTGCACTGGCACACCCCGAGCGAGGTCAAGGCCGCCATCTCCGGCAGCGGCCGGGCCGACAAGGAGCAGGTCACGCTGATGGTCACCCGGGTGCTGGGCCTCGCCACGCCGCCCAAGCCCGCCGACGCCGCCGACGCGCTGGCCCTGGCGGTCTGCCACGTCTGGCGCGGTCCTACCCAGGACCGGCTGCGGGTCGCCGCGCTCGCCGCCGGGGCAGGGGTCGGCGCCGCGCCGTTGTCGGTGGCCACCCGGTCGGCCGTGCGTCCGGGCCGGTGGCAGGGCATCGGGAGCGGGCGGTGATCGCCAGCGTCGCGGGTCGGGTCGCCGCGGTGGGTCCCGACGGCGCCGTCGTCGAGGTCGGCGGCATCGGCCTGGCCGTGCAGTGCACACCGGGCACGATCGCCCGGCTGCAGGTGGGCGAGAGCGCCCGCCTGGCCACCAGCCTCGTCGTGCGCGAGGACTCCCTGACCCTCTACGGGTTCGCCGACGACGACGAGCGCCAGCTGTTCGAGCTGCTGCAGACCGCCAACGGGGTCGGCCCCCGGCTGGCCCAGGCGGTGCTGGCCATCCACCCGCCCCGCGACGTCCGGCGGGCGGTCGCCACCGGTGACCTCAAGGCGCTCATGCAGGTCCCCGGCATCGGCAAGAAGGGCGCCGAGCGGCTGGTGCTCGAGCTGCGCGACCGCATCGGCGCCCCCACCGGCGACGTCACCCTCGACGCGGTCGCCGCCGCGGCCGGGGCCACCGGGTCGGCCGCCGTCGCCCCGGTCGCGCCCTGGCGCGACCAGCTGACCACGGCACTGGTGGGCCTGGGCTGGACCGTGCGCGAGGCCGAGGGCGCCCTGGACAAGCTCGCCCCCGTGGTCGATGAGCAGATCAGCGCCACCGGCGGCGTCGACGTCGCCGTCCTGCTGCGCCAGGCCCTGCGGCTGCTGGGCCGCTCGTGACCGAGTCCGACGCCTCACCCTGGGCCGGGGACGAGGAACGGGTCGTCGAGTCGGCGCTGCGCCCGCACTCGCTGGCCGAGTTCGTCGGTCAGCCCAAGGTGGCCCGGCAGCTCGACCTCGTGCTGGAGGGCGCCAAGCGCCGCGGCCGGCCGCCGGACCACGTGCTCCTCTCGGGCCCGCCCGGGTTGGGCAAGACGTCGCTGGCGCTCATCATCGGCGCCGAGCTGGGCACGTCGGTGAAGATCACCTCGGGTCCGGCGATCGAGCGGTCGGGGGACCTGGCGGCGATGCTGTCGAACCTGGCCGAGGGCGACGTCCTCTTCATCGACGAGATCCACCGCATCGCCCGCCCCGCCGAGGAACTGCTGTACATGGCGATGGAGGACTTCCGGGTCGACGTCGTCGTCGGCAAGGGGCCCGGGGCCACCGCCATCCCGCTGGAGATCTCACCCTTCACCCTGGTCGGGGCCACCACCCGCGCCGGGCTGCTGACCGGCCCGCTGCGCGACCGGTTCGGGTTCGTGGGGCAGATGGAGTTCTACTCCACCGAGGACCTGCAGTCGGTGCTGCGGCGCAGCGCCGACCTGCTGGGTGTGGCCATCGACGCCGACGGGTCGGCCGAGATCGCCGGGCGTTCGCGCGGGACCCCGCGCATTGCCAACCGACTGCTGCGCCGGGTGCGCGACTACGCCGAGGTGCGCGCCGACGGGCGCATCACCGAACCGGTGGCCCGGGCCGCCCTGGCGCTCTACGACGTCGACGAGCTCGGCCTGGACCGGCTCGACCGGGAAGTGCTGCACGCCCTGGTCGCCAAGTTCAACGGCGGCCCGGTCGGCGTGGCCACCCTCGCGGTCGCGGTGGGGGAGGAGCCGCACACCGTCGAGGAGGTGTGCGAACCCTTCCTCGTGCGGGCCGGGCTGCTGGCCCGCACCCCGCGCGGACGGGTGGCCACCGAGGCCGCCTGGACCCACCTCGGGCTGCACGTGCCCGAGGGCGTGTGGCTGCGCGGTGGCACCCCGCCGGGCGCGCCCGGCGACCAGCCTGCACCGCCCACCCTGTTCGACGCCTAGACTCCTCCGCGCTGGTGCGCCCACCCCTGGTGGCGCGCGCCCTGCGCCGGTCGCGCCCGCGGGCGCACCGCAGCCGACGTCCCCGACGCGACCGCTCAGCGGCGGCCGCACAACCGCGCCGAACCGCGCGGTGGAGAGGCACGACAACCGTGGAGCAGTTCTTCCCGCTCATCCTGCTGGTGCTGGCCTTCGCGCTCCTCATCGTGCTGCCCGCCCGGCAGCGCAAGAAGATGGCCGCCAACGCCCAGGCCCTGCAGGAGTCGCTGACCGTGGGCTCCCCGGTGATGCTGACCAGCGGCCTGCACGGCACCGTCGCGGCCCTCCGCGACGGCACGGTCGACATCGAGATCGCCCCGGGCGTCGTCGCCACCTTCGCCCGGCCCGCGGTGATGGAGATCCGCAAGCCCGACGGCGCCGTCCTCGACGCGCAGGCCGGTGAGGTCGTGCCGCCGACCGACGAGCGCCCCGGCGGCGTCGACGACGACCCGACCGACCGCAGGAACTGACATGGCATCGCGCCAGCTCCCGGCGTCGCGCTACTTCGGCGCCTTCGTCCTGGTCGTGGCCCTGCTCTACGGCCTGGTCTTCCTCACCGGTTCGCAGCGCACCCCGCAGCTGGGGCTGGACCTGCGCGGCGGCACCACGGTGACCCTCACCGCGCAGGTGCCCGGTGGCGGCACCCCCAGCCGTGAGGACCTGGAGCTGGCGCGGCAGATCATCGAGCAGCGGGTCAACGGCCTCGGCGTGGCCGAGGCCCAGGTCGTCACCGAGGGCGACTCGAACATCGTCATCTCCGTCCCCGGCGCCGACGGCGACCAGGCCCGCGAGCTGGGCCAGACCGCCCAGCTGCGGTTCCGCCCGGTGCTGCAGGGGCCGGAGGCGGCCACCGCCGCCACCGACCCGTCGGCCACCCCCACCGACGGCACCTCGACCGACCCCGCGACGACCGACCCCGCGACGACCGACCCGGCCTCGCCCACCACGGACGCGGCGCCCACCACGGACGCGGCGCCCACCACCAGCGCGGCCCCGACGTCCGGCGGCGACGTCGCCGAGGCGACCCCGGTGTCCCAGGAGGAGGCCGCGGCCGAGTACGCCACGCTCACCTGCGCCACCGACGGCGAGGGCGTCGGCCAGGTCGACCTGCCCGACTCCTACCTGGCCGCCTGCTCCGAGGACGGCACCGCCAAGTACCTGCTGGGTCCGACCGTCATCGAGGGCACCGACGTCACCTCGGCCAGCGCGGGCACCCTGCCGCAGACCGGCGAGTGGATCGTCTCGGTGGACTTCAACTCCGGCGCGGCCTCCACCTGGGCCGCCTACACCGCCCAGGCGGCCGCCTCCGGCGGCGCGGTGGCCATCGTCCTCGACGGCCGGGTGGTCTCGGCCCCCACCGTGCAGAGCGCGATCACCGGCGGCAGCACGCAGATCACCGGCAACTTCACCCAGGTCGAGGCCGACACGCTGGCCAACCAGCTGGAGTACGGCGCCCTGCCGCTGACCTTCAGCCAGGCGACCGCCCAGACCATCACCACCGAGCTGGGTGCCGAGCAGCTCCGGGCCGGCCTCGTCGCCGGGGCGATCGGCATCGCCCTGGTGTTCCTGTACGCGCTGCTCTACTACCGCGCCCTGGGCCTGGTCATGATCGCCAGCCTCGTGCTCTCCGCGGTGGTCGTGTACGCCAGCCTCGTGCTGCTGGGCCGCGAGATCGGCTTCACGCTCAGCCTGGCCGGCATCGCCGGGTTCATCGTCAGCATCGGCATCACGGCCGACTCGTTCGTCGTCTTCTTCGAACGGCTCAAGGACGAGGTGCGCGAGGGCCGCACGCTGCGCAGCGCCGTCCCGCGGGCGTGGGTGCGCGCCCGCCGGACGATCCTGTCCGCCGACGCGGTCAGCTTCCTGGCCGCGGCCATCCTCTACGTGCTGGCGATCGGCGACGTGAAGGGCTTCGCGTTCACGCTGGGCCTGTCCACCGTGCTCGACCTGGTCGTCGTCTTCCTCTTCACCCACCCGCTCATGTCGGTGCTGAGCCGGTTCAAGGCCTTCGGGTCCAGCCGCTTCTCGGGTCTGGGCGCGGTGGACGTCACCCGCCGGGCCAGCACGGCACCCCGGCCCGGTGCCCGGCCGGGCCAGCGCCGCCCGGCCGTCGCCGGCGTCGGCAGCACCGCCAGCAGCGACAGGAGCGACCGATGACCGGGACCCCCCGCGACGGCGACCGGCCCGAGGCCGACGTGCCCGACCCGGAACCCACCGCCGACGCCGCCGCCGACGCCGCCGACGCCACCACCGACGACGCCGACGTGCGGGCCGAGGCGGCCCGCGACGCCGACGACGAGGCGCTCGCCGACGCCGGCCTGCCCGCCGAGGGCGAGGGGACTCCGCCGCCGGCGAGGAAGGCGTCGCTGGCGCACCGGCTCTACAACGGCGAAGCCGGGCTGGACGTCGTCGGGCGCAGCCGCTTCTGGTACAAGGTCACCGCCGTCGTGGTGCTGGTCTGCATCGCGTCGATGGTGTTCCGCGGCTTCAACTTCGGCATCGACTTCGCCGGCGGCAACAGCTTCCGGGTCCCGGGCACCACGGCCGAGCTGTCCCAGATCCGAGAGGCCGCCGAGGAGGCCGGGGCGCAGGTCGCCACCGCCCAGGTGGTGGGGGGCAACACGGTCCTGCTGCGCACCGGGGCCCTGGACAACGCCGGCGAGGCCGCCGTGGTCTCCGCGGTGGCCGACGCCGCCGGGGTCGACGACTCCCGGGTCAGCCCCGAGTCGGTCAGCGCCGACTGGGGCCAGGACATCACCGACCAGGCCCTGATCGCCCTCGTGGTGTTCCTGGCCGCGGTCGTGCTCTTCCTGGCCATCCGGTTCCAGCCCAAGATGGCGGTCGCGGCGATCGCCGCGCTCGCCCACGACATCGTGCTGACCGCGGGCGTCTACTCCCTGGTCGGCTTCGAGGTCACGCCGTCCACGGTGATCGGGTTCCTGACCATCCTCGGCTTCAGCCTCTACGACACCGTCGTGGTCTTCGACAAGGTCGACGAGAACGTCAAGGACCTGGAGAAGGGCGCCCGCATGACCTGGGGCGAGGCGGCCAACCTCGCGGTCAACCAGACGCTCATGCGCTCGATCAACACCTCGGTGATCGCCCTGCTGCCGGTGCTCGGGCTGCTCGTGGTCGGCGTGGGGCTGCTCGGCGTCGGCACCCTCCAGGACCTCGCCCTGGTGCTCACCGTCGGCCTGGCGGCCGGCACCTACAGCTCGATCTTCCTGGCCACGCCCGTGCTGGCCGACCTCAAGGCCCGCGAGCCCGGGGTGCAGGCCCTGCGCACGCGGGTGCTGGCCCGTCGCGCCGCCGACGCCCGCTCGGCCGGCACCGCGACCGCCCCCGGCACCGTGGCCAGTGCCCGCCGCACCCGGCCGACCCGGACGGCGGTGCTGGACCGGGAGGACCTCCCCGAGCGCCCCGAGGCCGTCGAGCAGGTCGAGTCCCCGGCCACCGTGACCCGCACGGTGACCCCGCCCCGGCCCGGGGCCCGGCCGACCCGCCCACGCGGCGGCAAGCGGCGGTGAGCGAGCCCCCGCTCGACGAGCTGGTGGCGGCCGTCGCGGTCGACATCCCCGACTTCCCCGAGCCCGGGGTCGTCTTCCGCGACCTCACCCCGGTCTTCGCCGACGCGGGGGTGTTCCGCCGCGTCGTCGAGGCCCTCGCCGGGTCGGTGCTGGAGGACCCCCGGGTCGGGGCCCTGCGCACCGGGCCGGACGACCCCGGTTTCGACGTCGTGGTCGGGGTGGAGGCCCGCGGCTTCCTGCTCGCCGCCGCGGTGGCCCTGGTCGCCGGCACCGGGGTGGTGCCGGTCCGCAAGGCCGGCAAGCTGCCGCGGGCGACCGTCGCCGCCGAGTACGCGCTGGAGTACGGCACCGCCGTGCTCGAGCTGCACACCGACTCGGTCCGCCCCGGTCAGCGGGTGCTGCTCGTCGACGACGTCCTGGCCACCGGCGGCACCCTGGAGGCCGCCGCCGGTCTCGTGGAGCGGCTGGGCGGGGTGGTCAGCGCCCTCTCGGTTGTGGTCGAGCTGCCGGCGCTGGGTGGACGCGAGCGGCTGCGGCCGCACACCGTGCACGCCCTCTGGACGACGTGAACCGGCTCACCCTCCCGAGCGGTCCGCCCCTGCGACCCCGTGGCTAGCATGGTGGGGGTCCCGTCCCGCTAGGACCCCGCTAGGACCAGGAGCAGCCGTGGCATCCGAGGTGGTGGCATCGCAGGAGGCACCCTCCGGTGCGGCGTCCGACCCGGCGACGGCCGAGCAGCCCGCGCGGGTCGCCCTGCCCGAGCGGCCGGCGGTGCAGCTGCCCGCGACCCGCCCGGCCGACGTGGCGGAGCCGGCCGAGCCGACCTCGGCGGTGCTCGACGGGGTGCCGCGCCGGCGCGTGCGCGACCGCCTCGCCCGCCGCATCGTGGCCGGCCAGCGGTCCACCGTCGTCCGGCCCGTCCTCGAGCCGCTGGCCGCCCTGCACCGGCAGAGCCACCCCAAGGCCGACCTCGCGCTGCTGCAGCGGGCCTACGACGTCGCCGAGACCGCGCACGCCAGCCAGAAGCGCAAGTCCGGTGACCCCTACATCACCCACCCCCTCGCCGTCGCCACCGTGCTGGCCGGCCTGGGCATGGACACCACGACCCTGGTGGCCGCCCTGCTGCACGACACCGTCGAGGACACCGGGGTGGGCCTGGACAGCATCACGGCCGACTTCGGGCCCGAGGTGGCCCACCTCGTCGACGGGGTCACCAAGATCGACAAGGTGCAGTTCGGCGACGGCGCCCAGGCCGAGACGATCCGCAAGATGATCGTGGCGATGGCTAGAGACCCCCGCGTGCTGGTCATCAAGCTCGCCGACCGGTTGCACAACATGCGCACCCTGCGCTTCCTCCCGCCCGAGAAGCAGGAGAAGAAGGCGCGCGAGACGCTGGAGATCCTCGCCCCGCTGGCCCACCGGCTGGGGATGAACACCATCAAGTGGGAGCTCGAGGACCTCGCGTTCGCCACCCTCTACCCGAAGCGGTACGACGAGATCGTGCGGCTGGTGGCCGAGCGCGCACCCTCGCGCGACACCTACCTGGCCGAGGTCACCAGCGCCGTCACCGAGCAGCTCAGGGGCGCCAAGGTCGAGGCCACGGTCACCGGCCGGCCCAAGCACTACTACTCGATCTACCAGAAGATGATCGTGCGCGGCCGAGACTTCACCGACATCTGGGACCTGGTCGGCATCCGCATCCTGGTCGAGTCGGTGCGCGACGTGTACGCCGCGCTGGGCATCATGCACGCGCACTGGCAGCCGGTGCCCGGCCGGTTCAAGGACTTCGTGGCGATGCCGAAGTTCAACATGTACCAGTCGCTGCACACCACGGTCATCGGTCCGCAGGGCAAGCCGGTCGAGCTGCAGATCCGCACGCACGACATGCACCGCACCGCCGAGTACGGCATCGCGGCGCACTGGAAGTACAAGGAGAAGGCCAAGGGCGGGGTCGCCGCCGGGCCGCGCCCCGGCACCGCCGGCGACGACATGCTCTGGCTGCGCCAGCTGCTGGACTGGCAGCGCGAGGCCCAGGAGCCCGGGGAGTTCCTGGAGACCCTGCGCTACGACCTCGGCCCGCAGGAGGTCTTCGTCTTCACGCCCAAGGGCGACGTGATGAGCCTGCCGGACAACTCCACCCCGGTCGACTTCGCCTTCGCCGTGCACACCGAGGTCGGCTACCGCTGCATCGGTGCCCGGGTGAACGGGTCGCTGGTGTCGCTGGACTCCAAGCTGACCAACGGCGACACGGTCGAGATCTTCACGTCCAAGTCCCCGACCGCGGGCCCCAGCCGCGACTGGCTGGACTTCGTCGGCTCCTCCCGCGCGCGCACCAAGATCCGGCAGTGGTTCACCAAGGAGCGCCGCGAGGACGCCGTCGAGGCCGGCAAGGACGCCCTGACCAAGGCCATGCGCAAGGCCGGGCTCCCGCTGCAGCGCCTCATGGGCGGCGAGGCCCTGGCCACGCTGGCCGCCGACCTGCACCACCCCGACGTCAGCGCGCTCTACGCCGCGGTGGGGGAGAACCAGGTCTCGGCCGCCTCCGTGGTCGAGAAGCTGCTGGTCGCGCTCGGCGGCTCCGAGGGCGCCACCGAGGACATCGCCGAGACCGCCATCCCCGCCCGCCGGTCGGTGGCCCGCACCGCCAGCGGTGACCCCGGCATCGTCGTCACGGACATGACCGACGTGTGGGCCAAGCTGGCCAAGTGCTGCACGCCCGTCCCCGGCGACGACATCCTGGGCTTCGTGACCCGCGGCGGCGGCGTCAGCGTGCACCGCACCGACTGCACGAACGCCGCCGACCTGCAGCGCAAGCCCGAGCGCCTGGTCGAGGTCGCCTGGGCTGCCCAGCCCGGCGCGGTGTTCCTCGTCGCCATCCAGGTCGAGGCCCTCGACCGGCACCGGCTGCTCTCCGACGTCACCAAGGCCCTGGCCGACGAGCGGGTCAACATCCTGTCGGCCTCGGTGCAGACCAGCCGCGACCGGGTGGCGGTCAGCCGCTTCACCTTCGAGCTGGCCGACCCCGCCCACCTGGGTGCGGTCCTGCAGACGGTCCGCAACGTCGAGGGCGTCTTCGACGTGGAGCGCGTCACGGCGTGACGTGGGTCGAGCCGGTCGACCCGCGTCCGGCTGACCCCGCGCTCAACCCCGCAGCTCCGCGCGCACAGCGCGCCCGTGCGGGTGCTGGAACCCGAGGACCGGGCCCGGCGCGCAGAACCGACGGCGATGCGCGCCCAGGCTGGTCCGCGGCATCCGTGACCGGCGTGACGGCGCACCCGCTGCACGGGTGCGCCACCGGGCAGGGCTACGCGCTCGGGGTGACCCCGGTGATGGTGACCGGGGTGGCCGGCTGGCCGTCCTGGCTGCCGTCCGCCGTGCCGACGGCGGCGACCTGGTCCAGGACGCCCAGCCCGGCCTCGTCGATGGTCCCGAAGACGGTGTAGTCGGGGGTCAGCTGGCTGTCGCCGTAGACCAGGAAGAACTGGCTCCCGTCGGTGCCCTGGCCGCTGTTGGCCATGGCCAGCACCCCGCGGCCGTAGGTCTCGCTGCCGTCGACCGCGGTGGGGAAGGAGTACCCGGGGCCACCGGTGCCGGTGCCCGACGGGTCGCCGCACTGCAGCACCTTCAGCCCGTCGGAGGTGGTCAGCCGGTGGCAGATCGTGCCGTCGAAGTAGCCCTGGGCGGCCAGCGTCGAGAAGCTCTCGGCCGCGCACACGCCCGGGCCGGTGTAGTCGAGGGTGACCCCGATGTCCCCGGCGCTGGTCGCGATGGTCTCGGCCTGGGTGCCGGTGGGGAGGTCCCCGCTGGGCGCGTCGACGGCGACGGTGCCGGAGCTGCCCTGCGCGTCGTAGGTGTAGGTGCACGCACCCGCGGTGGTGGTCTGGCCGGCCCGCTCGGCGCCGGGACCCGGGGTGGGGGCCGCCGCGGCGCTCGTGGTGGCCGCGGAGCTGCTGGCCGCCGCGGTGCTGTCGTCGTCGCCACCGGTGGTCGTGATGAGCAGCGCGGCCCCGACCACCACCACGACCGCGGCGACGGTGCCGCCGATGAGCAGGTTGCGTCGCCGGGCCCGCTGCTGGGCCGCCCGCCGCTCGAGCTGGCGCTGCAGGTGACGCTGGGCGGCTTGACGACGCTGCTTGTTGCTGACCACGGGTGCGGAGTCTAGGCAGCCTTCCCTGGCCGTCTCCTGGGACACCGGTCGTGTCGGACCCGGGACGTACCCTGCTCGGGTGCTCATCCGCTCGTTCCCCGCCGGCGCGTTCGGCACCAACTGCTACGCGGTGGCGTCCGGTCCGCGTGCCGAGTGCGTCGTCGTCGACCCCGGCATGGACGCCGTCGAGCCGCTGGCGCAGATGCTGGCCGCCGACGGGTTGAAGCCGGTCGCCGTCGTCCTCACCCACGGGCACCTCGACCACACCTTCTCGGTGCTGCCGGTCTGCGACGGGTACGGCATCCCCGCCTACCTGCACCCGGCCGACTCCGGCATGCTGTCCGACCCCGCCCGCTGGCACGGGCCGCAGCTGGCCCCGCTGATCTCCGGCGTGCGGCTGCCCGACCCGGCCGACGTGCTGAGCCTGGACGACGGCGCCGTCCTGTCGCTGGCCGGGGTCGACCTCACGGTCCGGCACGCGCCGGGCCACACCCAGGGCTCGGTCATGTTCTCCCTCGACCTCGACGACTCCCCGGGCCTGCTGGCCGGCGACGTGCTGTTCGCCGGTTCGGTCGGCCGGGTCGACCTGCCCGGGGGCTCGTGGGACGCGATGCTCGGCTCGCTGCGCGACGTCGTCCTGCCGCTCGACGACGCCACGGTCGTGCTGCCCGGGCACGGGCCGGCCACCACCATCGGGCGTGAGCGGTCCACCAACCCCTACCTGGCCGAGGCCGCTGCGTCGACCCCCGGCAGTGCCCCCGCGAAGGGCCGCGGGCTGTGAGCGGCCTCGTCGCCCCCAAGGGCACCTTCGACACGCTGCCGCCGGAGTCGGCGCGGTTCCTCGCCGTCCGCGACACCCTCACCGCCCCCCTGCGCCGGGCCGGCTACGGCTACGTCGAGACCCCGGTGTTCGAGGACACCGCGGTGTTCGCCCGCGGGGTGGGGGAGTCCACCGACGTCGTGTCGAAGGAGATGTACACCTTCACCGACCGCGGCGACCGCTCGCTGACGCTGCGACCCGAGCTCACGGCCGGGCTCGTGCGCGCCTTCATCGAGCACCGCCTCTACGCCGGCGCCCTGCCGGTGAAGCTGTGGAGCGTCGGGTCGGCGTTCCGCTACGAGCGGCCGCAGGCCGGGCGGTACCGGCACTTCACCCAGGTCGACGTCGAGGCCCTGGGTGTCGACGACCCCGCGCTCGACGCCGAGGTCGTCGCGCTGGCCGACCAGGGCTACCGCGACCTCGGCCTCACCGACTACGAGCTGCAGCTGACCTCGCTGGGCGACGCGACCTGCCGGCCGCAGTACCGCGAGCTGCTCACCTCGTTCCTGGCAGGGCTGGACCTGGACGACGACACCCGCCGCCGAGCCGAGATCAACCCGTTGCGGGTGCTCGACGACAAGCGGCCCGAGGTGCAGTCCCAGCTGGTCGACGCCCCGCTGATGGTCGACCACCTCTCCGACGCCACGAAGGCGCACTACGACGCCGTCCGCCAGCACCTGGCCGACCTCGGGGTCGCCTGGGTCGAGGCGCCGCGGCTGGTGCGCGGGCTGGACTACTACACGAAGACCACCTTCGAGTTCGTGCACGCCCGCCTGGGCTCGCAGTCGGGCATCGGGGGCGGCGGCCGCTACGACGGGCTGTCGGCCGCGCTGGGTGGCCCCGACGTCTCGGGCATCGGCTACGCCGTCGGCGTCGACCGCACGATCCTCGCCGTGCAGGCCGAGGGGCTCGACGTCGCCGTCGCGTCCGGCATCGACGTCTTCGTCGTGCACCTCGGGGAGGAGGCCAAGCGGTTCGCCGTCCGGCTGGTCGGGCAGCTGCGCGCTGCCGGGGTCGCTGCCGACACCGTCTACGGCGGGCGCGGGCTCAAGGGCGCCATGAAGGCCGCCGACCGGTCCGGTGCCGCCCGGGTGGTCGTGGTGGGCGAGCGCGACCTGGCCGAGGGCGTGGCCCAGGTCAAGACGATGGCCACCGGCGAGCAGGTCGCCGTCCCCCTGACCGAGCTGGCCACCTCGTTGCGTGCGAGCGTGTGAGCATGGAACAGCGACCTCTCGGCCGTACCGGCGCCTCCGTCTCCGTCGTCGGCCTGGGCACCTGGCAGCTCGGCGCCGACTGGGGCGACGTCGACGACAGCACCGCCCGGCAGGTGCTCGACACCGCCCTCGACTCCGGCGTCACCCTGCTCGACACCGCCGACGTCTACGGCGACGGCCGCTCCGAGCAGCGCATCGCCGCGGCCCTGGGCGAGCGCGGGGGCGACCGCCCGTTCGTGGCCACCAAGGCCGGCCGCCGGGCCGACCCGTTCGTCGCCGAGACCTACACCCCCGAGAACCTGCGGGCCTGGGTCGACCGTTCGCGCCGCAACCTGGGTGTGGACACCCTCGACCTGGTGCAGCTGCACTGCCCGCCGCCGGCCGTCTACTCCGACCAGCGGGTCTACGACACCCTCGACGGGTTCGTCGCCGACGGCTCGATCGCGGCCTACGGCGTGTCGGTCGAGACCGTGCAGGAGGGCCTGACGGCGCTCGAGCACGACGGCGTGCAGTCGATCCAGGTCATCCTCAACGTGTTCCGGCGCAAGCCGCTGGAGGAGCTGCTGCCCGCGGCCGCCGCGGCCCAGGTGGGCATCCTGGCCCGGGTGCCGCTCGCCTCCGGCCTGCTCACCGGCCGGTTCGGCGAGGACACCACCTTCGCCGCCACCGACCACCGCAACTTCAACCGCAACGGCGAGGCCTTCGACGTGGGCGAGACGTTCGCCGGCGTGCCCTACGACGTCGGCGTCGCCGCGGCGCGTGAGTTCGTCGAGCTGTGCGGCGACCGCACGCCCGCCCAGGTCGCGCTGCGGTGGATCATCCAGCAGGCCGGCGTCACCGCGGTCATCCCGGGCGCCAGCAGCGTCCGGCAGGCGCAGAGCAACGCCGCGGCCGCCGACCTGCCGCCGCTCACCGACGCCGAGCTCGCCGACCTCGAGCGGCTCTACGACGAGCGCATCCGCACCCACGTCCACTCCCGCTGGTAACCCGCACCCTTCTGAGAGGCACCTCCTTGTTGCGCACCCACGACGCCGGCACCCTCCGGGCCGCCGACGCCGGCACCACCGTCACCCTCGCCGGCTGGATCGCCCGCCGCCGCGACCACGGCGGGGTCGTCTTCCTCGACCTGCGCGACGGCTCGGGCTACGCCCAGGTCGTCGTCCGCGAGGAGGAGGCGCACGCGCTGCGCAACGAGTTCTGCGTGCTGGTCACCGGTGAGGTGCAGCGGCGCCCCGAGGGCAACGAGAACCCCGAGCTGCCCTCCGGTGAGATCGAGGTCGTCGCCGCCACGCTCGAGGTGCTGTCTGCGTCGGCGCCGCTGCCCTTCCCGATCGAGACCGCGCAGCCCGCCGGGGACGACGTCCGCTACGCCCACCGCTACCTCGACCTGCGCCGCCAGGGGCCCGCGAAGGTCATGAAGCTGCGCAGCGAGGTCAACCGCGTGGCCCGCGGCGTCATGGCCGACCTGGGCTTCACCGAGGTCGAGACGCCGTCGCTGACCCGCTCCACCCCCGAGGGCGCGCGCGACTTCGTCGTCCCGGTCCGGCTGCAGCCGGGCTCCTGGTACGCCCTGCCGCAGTCGCCGCAGCTGTTCAAGCAGCTGCTCATGATCGGCGGGCTCGAGCGGTACTACCAGATCGCGCGTTGCTTCCGCGACGAGGACTTCCGCGCCGACCGGCAGCCCGAGTTCACCCAGCTCGACTTCGAGATGAGCTTCGTCGACCGCGACGACGTGCTCGACGTCGCCTCGGCCGTCGTCACCGCGCTGTGGCGCGAGCTGGCCGACCACGAGGTCGGCGAGATCCCGCGGATGACCTACCGCGAGGCCATGGACCGCCTCGGCTCCGACAAGCCCGACACCCGCTTCGGCGTCGAGCTGACCGAGCTGACCTCCTACTTCGCCGACACCCCGTTCCGGGTGTTCCAGGCGCCCTACGTCGGCGCCGTGGTCATGCCCGGCGGCGGCTCGCAGCCCCGGCGCACCTTCGACGCCTGGCAGGACTGGGCCCGCTCCCGCGGCGCCAAGGGCCTGGCCTACGTCACCGTCGCCGAGGACGGCACGCTCGGCGGCCCGGTCACCAAGAACATCTCCGACGCAGAGCGCGAGGGCCTGGTCGCCGCGGTGGGCGCCCAGCCGGGCGACTGCATCTTCTTCGCCGCCGGCCCCCGCCGTCCGGCGCAGGAGCTGCTGGGCGCGGCCCGCAACGAGATCGCCAAGCGCCTCGAGCTCGTGCCCGAGGGCTCGTGGGCCTTCCTGTTCGTCGTCGACTTCCCGATGTTCGAGGAGACCGAGGACGGCGGCTGGACCTTCATGCACCACCCCTTCACCTCGCCCACCCCCGAGTGGCGCGAGCGGTTCGCCGAGGACAAGGGCGCGGCGCTGTCCGACGCCTACGACCTGGTGATCAACGGCAACGAGTGCATGTCCGGCTCGGTCCGCATCCACGACGCGGGTCTGCAGGAGCGGGTGTTCGAGACCCTCGGCATGTCCCGCGAGGAGGCCCGCGAGCGGTTCGGCTTCTTCCTCGAGGCCTTCGCCTACGGCCCGCCGCCGCACGCCGGTGCTGCGCTGGGCTGGGACCGGCTCACCGCGCTGCTGGCCGGGGTCGAGTCCATCCGCGAGGTCATCGCCTTCCCGAAGACCGGTGCCGGCTACGACCCGCTGACCGGTGCACCGACGCCGATCAGCACCGCGCAGCGCAAGGAAGCCGGCATCGACGCGCAGCCCGAGGCGCCGGCCTCCTGACGGGGGAGGGGCGCGCAGCCGCCGTGGGTAATCTGCGGCACATGCTGCGCGCCCGCACCCTGCTCGGACCCGGCCCCTGCAACCCCTACCCGGAGGCCACCGCGGCCCTCGGGCAGCCGCTGCTCGGGCACCTCGACCCGCTGTTCCTCCAGGTGCTCGACGAGACCTCGGAGCGGCTGCGCACCGTCTTCGGCACGGCCAACCGGCGCACGCTGCCGCTGTCGGCCACCGGGTCGGCCGGCATGGAGGCCGCCTTCGTCAACACCCTCGGCCCCGGCGACGTCGCCGTCGTCGCGGTGAACGGCCTGTTCGGCCAGCGCATGGTCGACGTCGCCTCGCGCACCGGGGCCGACGTCGTCGCCGTCGAGCACGAGTGGGGCCAGCCCGTCGACGCCGACCGGGTGCTGTCGGCGCACCCCTCGCCCAAGGTCATCGCCGCGGTGCACGCCGAGACCTCCACCGGTGTGGAGTCCGACATGGCCACCCTCGGCGCGGGCAAGGGCGATGCCCTGCTGGTGGCCGACTGCGTGACCTCGCTGGGCGGCATCCCCGTGGCCCTGGACGAGTGGGGCGTGGACATCGCCTACTCCGGCTCGCAGAAGTGCCTGGGCGTGGCCCCCGGCCTGGCCCCGTTCACCATCTCCGACCGCGCGTGGGAGCGGCGCATCGAGAAGCCGCAGTCCTGGTACCTCGACCTCGGCATGCTCGGCGGCTACGCGGGCGAGGCCGCGGGCTCCGGCGGCCGCACCTACCACCACACCGCGCCGACCGGGATGGTCGTCTCGCTGCACGCCGGCCTGGGGCGCGTGCTCGAGGAGGGCCTGCCCGCCGTCCACGTTCGGCACGCCGCCGCCGGCGGGGCGCTGCAGGCGGGTCTGGTCGAGCGCGGCATGCGGCTGTTCGCGGCCGAGGGCCACCGGCTGCCCGAGCTCACCACTGTGTGGGTCCCCGAGGGGGTCGACTCCGCAGCCGTGCGCACGCGCCTGCTCGAGGAGTACTCGATCGAGATCGGCGGCGGGGTCGGTCAGTACGCCTCGACCGTGTGGCGCATCGGGATGATGGGCCACAACGCCCGCCCCGACACCGTGGCCACGGTGCTCGCCGCCCTGGACGCCGTCCTCGCCTGAGCCCAGGCATGGGAGCCCATGCACCCGGGGAGGGGCCTCGGGACCGGGTGCACGGGCTCCCATGCCGCAGGCGGCGGGCGGTCGCTGGCGGCGGGTGGTCTCAGGCGGCGGGTGGTCTCAGGGGGTCGTGTTCAGGCGGGCCAGCTGCTCGGGGCTCAGCTGCACGTGGGTGGCGGCGGCGCTGTCCTGGATCGAGCGCGGCTTGCTGGCCCCGGGGATGGGGATGACGACGTCGGCCTGGGCCAGGTGCCAGGCCAGCGTCACCTGGTAGACCGACACGCCCAGCTCGTCGGCCACCGCGGCGAACTCCGCTGCGGTGTCGGCCAGCGAGCCGGCGCCGCCCATGCCGCCGAAGGGGCTCCAGGGGAACCACGTGATGCCGTGCGCGGCGCAGTGGGCGAGCTCGTCGGCCGAGGAGCGGAAGCCGGGGGAGAACTCGTTCTGCACGCTGACGAACGCATCGCCGCAGATCGCCCGCGCCTCGTCGATCTGCGCGACGTCGGCGTTGGAGACCCCGACCATGCGTACCTTGCCGGCGTCGACGAGGTCCTTGAGCGCACCCATCGAGTCGGCCCACGGCGTGTGCGGGTCGGGCCGGTGGAACTGGTAGAGGCCGATGGCGTCGACACCGAGGGCCTGCAGGGAGGCGTCGCAGGCCCGCCGCAGGTGCTCCGGGCTGCCGTCCAGGCCCCACTCCTTCCCCTCCCGCGTGTGCCCGCCCTTCGTGGCGATCAGCACGTCGTCCGACCCGCCCCACGACCGGACCGCGGCGGCCACGGTGCGCTCGTTGTGGCCGACCTCGGTGTCGTCCAGGCAGTAGGCGTCCGCGGTGTCGATCAGTCGCACGCCGGCGTCGAGCGCCGCGTGCACGACCGCCTCGGCGGCCTCGGGGGAGGGCCGCTGCGGGGTCACCGACAGGGGCATGGCGCCCAGGCCGATGGCGGAGGTGGTCACGCGGCCGACGACGTCGTTGCCGATGGTGCGGTGCTGCACGGGAGGTCCTCTCGACGGGGGCGGAGCTGCCGGGACTGTCTGCCCGCGGCGGTAGCGTCGCAAGCGTGAGCACCCTGTTCGACCCCGAGCCCGACGAGCGGGGCACCGCGGTGGACCCGGGCGCGCCGCTGGCCGTGCGCATGCGGCCGCGGGGGCTCGACGAGGTGGTGGGCCAGAAGCACCTGCTCGGCCCGCGCGCGCCGCTGCGCCGGCTGGTCGAGGCCGACGAGCCCATGTCGCTGGTGCTCTACGGCCCACCCGGGACCGGCAAGACCACGTTGGCGCACGTCATCTCGCTGGCCACCAAGCGGAGGTTCGTGCAGCTCTCCGCCCTCGACGCGGGGGTCAAGGAGGTGCGCGCCGTGATCGCTGCGGCCAGGGGCGAGCTGGTGCACGGCAACCGGCGCACCGTGCTGTTCATCGACGAGGTCCACCGCTTCTCCAAGACCCAGCAGGACTCCCTGCTGTCGGCCGTGGAGGACCGCATCGTCAGCCTGGTCGCGGCGACCACCGAGAACCCCTTCTTCTCCGTGGTCAGCCCGCTGCTGTCGCGCTCCCTGGTGCTGGCCCTGCAGTCGCTGTCCGACGACGACGTCCGGGAGGTGCTGCACCGGGCCATCGCCTCCGACCGCGGCCTGGCCGGCGCGGTCACCCTGACCGACGAGGCCGAGGCGCACCTGCTGCGGGTCGCCGGCGGCGACGCCCGCAAGGCGTTGACGGCGCTGGAGTCCGGCGCCGGGGCCGCCGCGGCCGCCGGTACCGACACCCTCGACCTCGCCACGCTGGAGACCGCGGTGGCGCAGGCCGCCGTCCGGTACGACCGGGCCGGCGACCAGCACTACGACGTCGCGAGCGCCCTCATCAAGTCCATCCGGGGATCCGACGTCGACGCCGCCATGCACTACCTGGCCCGCATGGTCGAGGCCGGCGAGGACCCCCGGTTCATCGCGCGGCGACTGGTGATCAGCGCCAGCGAGGACGTCGGCCTCGCCGACCCCACCGCGCTGCAGGTGGCCGTGGCCGCGGCCGACGCGGTGGCCTTCATCGGCATGCCCGAGGGCCACTTCGCCCTCGCCCAGGCCACCGCGCACCTGGCCACCGCGCCCAAGTCCAACGCGCTCACCGTGGCCATCTCCGAGTCCGTGGCCGACGTCCGGGCCGGGTTGGCCGGGCCGGTGCCGCCCGGGCTGCGCGACGCGCACTACGCCGGGGCGAAGAAGCTCGGCCACGGCGCCAGCTACGCCTACCCGCACGACCACCCCGACGGCGTCCTGGCCCAGCAGTACCCGCCGGACGCGCTGGTCGGCCGGGACTACTACCGGCCCACCGGTCGCGGCGCCGAGGCCGCGATCGGTGCGCGGCTGGCCAAGCTGCGCGCCATCGTCCGGCGTCGCCGCTGAACGCGGGCACGCAGCGTCGCACCCCGCGGATAGGGTGACCCCCGACCTGGAGACAGCCGGGCCCGAGGGATCCACGTACGTACCGATCGACGAGCAAGGGGAGTCACCACGTGTCCGCAGGAGAGATCGCCGGGCTCATCGCCGCCGGCGCGCTGGTGCTGTTGGTGGTGCTGCTCGCCGTGCCGCTGCTCAAGCTCGGCCGCACCCTCGACGAGACCACGCTGACCATCCGCCAGGTCCGCGAGCAGAGCCAGCCGATCCTGAGCCAGGCCTCGGCCACCGTCACCCACGTCAACGCCAACCTCGAGCGCGTCGACGACATCACCGGCAACGCGGCCAACGTCTCCAGCAACGTCGCCGCGCTCACCAGCGTCTTCGCCGCCACCCTGGGCAGCCCGCTCATCAAGGCCGCCGCGTTCAGCTACGGCGTGCGCAGCGCGGTCAGCAAGAAGCGCGAGGGCCAGGCGCTCGCTGCGGCCCAGGCCGACCAGAAGGCCCAGCGCCGGGCGCGCCGGGCTGCGCGGCGGGCCGCCTGATGCGGCGCGTGTTCTGGCTGGCGATGGGCGTGACCATCGGGGTGCTCGTCGTCCGCAAGATGTCCGCCGCCGCCGAGCGCCTGACCCCGCAGTCGGTGGCCGGCCAGCTGGCCGAGGGGCTGCGCGACCTGGGCGACGCGATCGCCGACTTCGGTGCCGACGTGCGGGCCGCCGCGGCCTCGCGCGAGGAGGAGCTGCGCGAGGGCACCGGGCTCGACGCCCCGCTGCCCACCCGCGAGGAGGCCGCCGCCGGCGGCCAGGCCGCGCTGCAGTCCCGTCGCGGCGCCCACGCCGCCGACTCCTGATCCTCCCCACCACCGAGCAACGACCCCGGGCGCCCCACCGGGCCCGACCGAGAACGAGCTGAGATGCAGACCGCCGAGATCCGCCGCCGTTTCCTCGAGCACTTCGAGAAGCGCGGGCACACCGTCGTGCCCAGCGCCTCGCTGGTCTCGCCCGACCCGTCGCTGCTGTTCACCGTCGCCGGCATGGTGCCGTTCATCCCCTACCTGACCGGCCGCGAGCCCGCGCCCTACCCGCGGGCCACCAGCGTGCAGAAGTGCGTGCGCACCCTCGACATCGAGGAGGTCGGCAAGACCACCCGGCACGGCACGTTCTTCCAGATGAACGGCAACTTCTCCTTCGGCGACTACTTCAAGGCCGAGGCCATCGGCTTCGCCTGGGAGCTGGTCACCGGGGCGGTCGAGGACGGCGGGCTCGGCCTGGCGGCCGACCGCATCTGGCCGACGGTCTACCTCGACGACGACGAGGCGTTCGAGGCCTGGCAGGCCTACGTCCCCGCCGAGCGGATCCAGCGCCGCGGCAAGGACGACAACTACTGGTCCACCGGCGCGGCGGGCCCGGCCGGCCCCTGCTCGGAGATCCACTACGACCGCGGCCCCGAGTACGGCCCGGACGGCGGCCCGGAGAACGACCCCACCGGGGACCGGTTCCTCGAGATCTGGAACCTGGTCTTCATGCAGTACGAGCGGGGCGACGGGGAGGGCAAGGAGTTCCCCATCCTCGGCGAGCTGCCGAAGAAGAACATCGACACCGGCATGGGCCTGGAGCGGGTGGCGTTCCTGCTCCAGGGCGTCGACAACATGTACGAGATCGACGAGGTCGCGCCCGTGCTGCGCCGCGCGGCCGAGCTCGCCGGGGTCAGCTACGGCGCCGACCACGACGCCGACGTGCGGCTGCGCGTGGTGGCCGACCACGTGCGCTCGGGCCTGATGCTCATGGGCGACGGCGTCACCCCGGGCAACGAGGGGCGCGGCTACATCCTCCGCCGGCTGCTGCGCCGGGCCGTGCGCGCGATGCGCCTGCTGGGCGTGGACACCCCCGCGCTCCCGGAGCTGCTGCCGGTCAGCCGCGACGCGATGAGCCCCAGCTACCCCGAGCTGGCCACCGACTTCGACCGCATCGCCTCGGTCGCCTACGCCGAGGAGGACGCCTTCCGGCGCACCCTGGTCGCCGGCACCGTCCTGCTGGACACCGCCGTGGGCCAGCTGAAGCAGGCCGGCACGTCGCAGCTGCCCGGGGCGCAGGCCTTCCAGCTGCACGACACCTACGGCTTCCCCATCGACCTCACGCTGGAGATGGCCGCCGAGCAGGGCGTCACCGTCGACGAGGCGGGCTTCCGGGCCCTCATGGCCGAGCAGCGCGACCGCGCCCGGGCCGACGCCCGCGCCAAGCGCAGCGGCGGCGTCGACGTCAGCCGGTTCTCCGAGCTGCTGGCCCAGCACGGCCCCACCGACTGGCGGGCCTACGAGACGCTGCGCACCGAGTCCCGGGTGCTCGGCGTCGTGGGCGACGCCGAGGTGGCCGCCCCCGGCCAGCTCGTCCGCGTCGTGCTCGACGCGACACCCTTCTACGCCGAGTCCGGCGGCCAGGTCGCCGACGCCGGCCACCTGGTGTGGGACGGCGGCCGCGCCGAGGTCGTCGACGTGCAGCGGCCGGTCAAGGGTCTGGTCGCCCACCAGGTGCGCGTCCTGGAGGGCGAGCTGCGCGAGGGCGCCGAGCTCGCCGCCGAGGTCGACCTCGAGTGGCGCCGCTCGGCGTGCCAGGCGCACTCGGGCACCCACGTCGTGCACGCCGCGCTGCGCCGGGTCCTGGGCCCGCAGGCGCTGCAGGCCGGCTCCTACAACCGGCCGGGCTACCTGCGGCTGGACTTCGCCTGGCAGGGTGCGCTCACCACCCAGCAGCGCGCCGACATCGAGGACGTCGCCAACGCCGCCGTCCGCGAGGACCAGGCCGTGCGGGCGCTCTGGATGAGCCTCCCCGAGGCCCGGGAGTTCGGTGCGCTGGCGCTGTTCGGCGAGACCTACGGCGAGCAGGTGCGCGTCGTGGAGATCGGCGGCGAGTGGTCCCGCGAGCTCTGCGGTGGCACCCACGTGCGCGGCAGCGCCCAGATCGGACCGCTGGCGCTCACGGGCGAGAGCTCGGTCGGTTCGGGCTCCCGGCGCGTGGAGGCCGTCGTCGGGCTCGAGGGCTTCCGCTACCTGGCCCGCGAGCGCGACCTCGTCCGCCAGCTCTCCGACCTGCTCAAGACCCCGCAGGACGGCCTCGTCGAGCGGGTCAGCGGCATGCTGTCCCGTCAGCGCGACGCCGAGCGTGAGCTGGCCGAGCTGCGCGGTGCGCAGACCCTCGCCGCGGCCGGGGACCTCGCGGGGTCCGCCCGGCCGGTGGGCGACGTCCAGCTGGTCACCGGCTCGCCGGGCGGGCTGTCCGGGGGCGACCTGCGCACACTGGCCCTCGACGTCCGGGGCCGGCTGGGCGCCGACCAGCCCGCGGCCGTCGTGCTGGCCTCGGCCGCCGACGGCAAGGTCGCCCTGGTGGCCGCGGTGAACCCGGCTGCCCAGGAACGGGGCCTCAGCGCGAACGACCTGCTGCGGGCCGCAGCCGGCCCGGTCGGCGGGCGCGGCGGCGGCAAGGCCGACGTCGCCCAGGGCGGGGGCACCGACCCCGCCGGCGTCCCGGCTGCGCTCGCCGCCGTAGAGCAGGCCGTCGCCCAGGCGGTCGGCGCCGCGTGAGCTCCCCGCAGCCGCCGGCCTGGGTCCCGGGCCGGCGCCTGGGGGTCGACGTCGGCACCGTGCGCGTCGGGGTGGCCATGTCCGACCCCACCGGGTTCCTGGCCTCCCCGCTGGAGACGCTGCGCCGCGCCAAGGACGGGTCCGACCTGGACCGGTTGGCCGCCCTCGTCGTGGAACACGAGGTGGTGGAGGTGGTGGTGGGGGACCCGAGGCACCTGTCGGGTGCGTCCGGGGCCTCCGCCGCCGATGCAGGCGCCTACGCTGGTTCACTGGCCACGCGGATCGGGGACGTCCCGGTGCGTCTCGTCGACGAAAGGCTCTCCACCGTGACCGCAGCCAGTCATCTCCGTGCCGGGGGCATCGACGCCCGCCGGCAGCGCGCGGTGATCGACCAGGCGGCGGCCGTGGTCATCCTGCAGAGCCATCTGGACCGCGGACGCGCCGCGGGCGGTCGGTGAGCGCGTGAGCGACGAGCGCCGGTACCCCGGCGACGGCGCCGACAGCACCGGCGGCGGTCGCCGCCGGGCACGCGAGGGCGACGGGGAGGGGCGCTCGGCGTCGGACTTCCTGGCCGCCTGGCACACCGGTGAGTTCCCCGCCGTCCAGGACGACCCGACCGGTCCGCTGACCGGCGGCCGCCGGGCGCGGCGGATCGCGGCCGAGGAGGCCGCGCGAGCCGAAAGCCCGGCCCCACCCGCACCGGACGACGACGCCACCGTGCGCACCCCGCTCGTGCCCGGTGCCCAGCCCCCGGCCCGCGGCCCGCAGGTCCCCCCGGTGGCACCGCCGGCCACCCCCCGCCCCCCGGCCTCGGCCCTGTCCGGCCTGGTGCTGGGCACCACGGGCGAGAACCCCGCGGTGCGTGCCGGCCGCGGCGTCCCCGCCGAGTCGACCCCCCGTGCGGACGACGGCCACGACGAGCACGACGGCTACGAGGACGCCTACGACGACGCCTACGGCCACGACGGCCACGACGGCCACGACGGCCACGGGTACGACGACCACCACGGCGACGACCACCACGGCGACGACCGCGGCGGGCACGGGTACGAGGACGCAGGGGACCACGACCGCTACCCCGAGAGCGGGGAGCTGCCGGTGGGCCGCCCTGTGACGGGGGAGCACCCCGCCTGGGACCAGACGGGCGGGCTCGAGGTCATCGGCGCCGACGTCGAGGACGAGCGCGGCCGCCGTGGTCGTCGCAGAGGCGTGTCCGGCGAGCGCCCCCGCCGGCGCAAGCGGCGTCCGGTCACCGTGGTGGTGTCCCTGCTCGTGCTGGCCGGACTGGTGGTCGGCATCGTCTTCGGGGGCCAGTGGTTGCTGGAGAAGGTCAACCCCACCGCCGCCGACTACACCGGCAGCGGGAGCGGCGAGGTGCAGATCAGGGTGGAGGACGGCGACTCGTTGACCGCCATCGCCAACACCCTGGTCGCCGACGACGTCGTCGCCTCCACCAGGCCGTTCCTCGACGCGGCCGCGGCCAACCCGGCTGCGGCCGGCATCCAGCCCGGCGTCTACAGCATGGCGCTGCAGATGAGCGGGCAGGCCGCGCTCGACCGGCTGCTGGACCCGGCGTCCCGGCTGTTCGCCCGGGTCACGCTGCCCGAGGGGTTGCGGGTCGACGCCGCGCTGCAGCGCATCGCCGACGACTCCGAGATCCCGCTGGCCGACCTGCAGGCCGCCGCGACCGACCCGGCGGCGCTGGGCCTGCCGGCCTGGGCCAACGGCCTGCTCGAGGGGCACCTGTTCCCGGCCACCTACGACATCCAGCCCGGCGAGACCGCCGTGCAGGTGCTCAGCACCATGGTGGCGCGGGCCGAGCAGACCTTCGACGAGCTGCAGATCCCCGAGGCCGACCGGCAGCGCGTGCTGACCGAGGCCAGCCTGGTGCAGGCCGAGGCCGCCACCACCGAGGACATGTCGAAGGTGGCCACGGTGATCGACAACCGGGTGGCCATCGGCCAGGCGCTGCAGTTCGACACCACGGTCAACTACGCCACCGGCAAGACCGGCATCACCACCACGGCCGAGGACCGGGCGATCGACTCCCCGTACAACACCTACCTCTACCCGGGCCTGCCGCCGGGGGCGATCAACAGCCCGGGCGAGGAGGCGCTGCAGGCGGTGCTGAACCCCACCCCGGGTCCCTGGCTGTACTTCGTGGTCGTCGACCCCGACACCGGCGACACCCGCTTCGCCGCCACGCTCGAGGAGCACTACGCCAACGTGGCGCTGTTCCAGCAGTGGTTGCGCGAGAACTCCGGTGACTAGCCGGGCCGCCGTCCTCGGTCGCCCGATCAGCCACTCGTTGTCCCCGGTGCTGCACCGGGCGGCCTACGCCGCGCTCGGGCTGCGGGACTGGACCTACGAGGCGCTCGACGTGGGCGCCGACGAGCTGCCGGTGCTGCTGGCCGGCCTCGACGAGGAGTGGCGCGGCTTCTCGGTGACCATGCCCTGCAAGCAGGCCGCGGCGGCGTACGCGACCGAGGCCGACCCGTTGCCCCGGTTGCTCGGCGCGGCCAACACCCTGGTGCGCGTGCCCGGCGGCTGGCGGGCCGAGAACACCGACGTCACCGGCGTGGGCATGGCCCTGCAGCTGGCCGGGGTCGACCGGGTGGAGCACGCCGCCGTCCTCGGCGCCGGCGGCACGGCGAGCGCGGCCGCCGTCGCGCTGGCCAGCCTGGGTGCCCGGTCGGTCGACGTCGTCGTCCGCGACCCCGCCCGGGCCGCCGGCGTGCTCGAGGTGCTCGACGCCCTCGAGGTCACCGGACGGGTGGCCACCTTCGACAGCACGCCCGAGGTCGCGGCGCCGGTCGTGGTCAGCACGGTGCCCACCGGCGGGCAGACCACGGTCGCGGGGCTGCACTGGCAGGCGGGGCAGACCGTGCTCGACGTGCTCTACGACGGCTGGCCCACGCCCTTGGCCGCCGCGGTGACCGCGGCCGGCGGCACGGCCGTGCACGGCGCCGACGTCCTGTTCTGGCAGGCCACGGTCCAGGTCGAGCTCATCACCGGCCAGCCGGCGCCCATCGACGCGATGCGCGCCGCGCTGGACGCCGCCCTCAGCGCCTGACCGTGCCACCGGTCCTGCTGCCGTTGGTCGCCGGCCTGGTCGGCGCCGCACTCGGCCCCTGGCTGGCCCGCAGCACGGTGCGGCTGGCGACCCGCGACGGGACGGCGACCGCGGGCCGCGTGCGCGCTGCGCTCACCACGGCCGTCGGGGCGGGGGTGCTGGCCGGGGCCGCGGTGCTGGTCGGCCCGCGCCCCGTGCTGCTCGGGGTGCTCTGGCTGTGCGCGGCCGGCCTGGTGCTGGCCGGGGTCGACCTGGTCAGCCACCGCCTGCCCGATGTGGTCACCCTGCCGGCGCTGGGGGCCCTGCTGCTGGCCACCGGTGTCGACGCGGTCGTCACCGGCGACGGTCGCCGGGCACTGGACGGCGTCCTCCTCGGCGCCGCGGCCTTCGTCGTCGCCGCGCTGGTGCGGTGGGCGGTCCCCGCCGCGCTGGGGTTCGGCGACGTCAAGCTGCTGGCCCCGCTGGGGGTGCTGCTCGGGTGGCGCGGCGGCGGGTCGCTGGTGCTGGCCGGGGTGTTCGTCGGGCTGCTGCTGGGGGCGTCGGTCAGCCTCGTGCTGCTGGCCACCGGGCGCGCCGGGTGGCGGTCGGCGGTGCCCTTCGGGCCGCCGCTGCTGGTGGGCGCCGCGGTGGCGTTCGCCGCGGTCGGACCGCTCTGAGCAGACCTGTCGGACCCGGCTGGCAGACTCACGTCCATGTTGCGCTGGCTGACTGCCGGTGAGTCGCACGGTCCGCAGCTCACCGCCATCCTCGAAGGACTCCCCGCAGGCGTGGCGGTGCAGACCTCCGACATCGACGCCCAGCTCGCCCGCCGGCGCCTGGGCCACGGCCGGGGCGCGCGCATGGCCTTCGAGCAGGACGTCGTCACCCTCACCGGTGGCGTCCGGCACGGGACCACCCAGGGCGGCCCCATCGCGGTCCAGGTCGGCAACACCGAGTGGCCGAAGTGGACGACGGTCATGGCCGCCGACCCCGTCGACCCCGAGCTGATCGCCCACCGGGCCCGCAACGCGCCGCTGACCCGCCCCCGTCCCGGGCACGCCGACCTGGCCGGCATGCAGAAGTACGGCTTCGACGACGCCCGGCCGGTGCTGGAGCGGGCGAGCGCGCGCGAGACCGCCGCCCGGGTGGCCCTCGGTGCCGTCGCCGAGCAGTTCCTGCACCAGGTGCTCGGGGTGCGCGTGGTCAGCCACGTCGTGGGCATCGGTGCCGTCACCGTCCCCGACGGGGTGCTGCCCGGCCCCGACGACAACGACGCGCTCGACGCCGACCCGGTGCGCTGCGCCGACCCGGCCACCAGCGCCCGCATGCAGGCCGAGATCGACGACGCCCACGACGCCGGGGACACCCTCGGCGGCGTCATCGAGGTCGTCGTGCACGGGCTGCCCCCGGGCCTGGGCAGCCACGTGCACTGGGACCGGCGGCTGGACAGCCGGTTGGCGGGCGCCCTGATGGGCGTGCAGTCGGTGAAGGCGGTGGAGGTCGGCGACGGCCTCGAGACCGCTCGCCGCCGCGGGTCGGTGGCCCACGACGAGATCGACGTCACCGGCGAGGGCGCCGTCGCCCGGCGCACCGACCGGGCCGGGGGCATCGAGGGCGGCATGACCAACGGCGAGGCGTTGCGCGTGCGGGCGGCGATGAAGCCGATCAGCACCGTGCCGCGGGCGCTGGCCACCCTCGACACCACGACCGGCGAGCCCGCGGTGGCCATCCACCAGCGCAGCGACGCCTGCGCCGTGCCCCGCGGCTCGGTCGTGATGGAGGCGATGGTCGCCCTCGTGCTGGCCGACGCCGTCCTGGAGAAGTTCGGCGGCGACTCCGTGGCCGAGACCCGGCGCAACGTGGCCGGCTACCTCGACGGCCTGGCCTGGCGGTGAGCGGTCCGGTCCGCGCCGCGGCGGGGCCGCGGGTCGTGCTGGTGGGCCCACCCGCCTCCGGCAAGACCACCGTGGGCACCCGCCTGGCCGGCGAGCTGGGCACCGGGTTCCGCGACACCGACCACGACGTCGAGGTCGAGACCGGTACGTCGGTGGCCGACCTGTTCCTCACGCACGGGGAGCCGCACTTCCGCACCCTGGAGGAGCGCGCGGTGGCCCGGGCACTGGCCGAGCACGACGGCGTGCTCGCCCTGGGCGGGGGCGCGGTCACCAGCGCGGCCACCCGTGCGCTGCTGGTCGAGCACGGGCGAGCCGGGGGCACCGTGGTCTGGCTCGACGTGGACCTGGCCAGCGCCGCCAAGCGCGTCGGGCTCTCCCGGGACCGGCCGATCCTGGGGGTCAACCCCCGGCAGATGCTGCGCACCATGCTCGCCACCCGGGCGCCGCTGTACGGGGAGGTGGCGACGCTGCACCTGCAGACCGGGTCCCGTCCGGTGGCCGACGTCGTGGCCGACGTGCGCGCCGCCCTCCCGGCCGTCGGGAGCACCCCGTGACGGCCCTCGCCCGCATCACGGTGGCCGGTGACCGGCCCTACGAGGTGGTGGTCGGCGCCGGTGCCCGCCACGAGCTCGCGCTGCTCCCGGGCACCGTCCTGGCCGGCGCCACCCGTGCGGCCGTCGTGCACACCGCCTCGACGGCAGCGCTGGCCGGCGAGGTCGTCGCGGTGCTGCAGAGCGCCGGGCTGGCCGCCGAGGCCCTCGTGGTGCCCGACGGCGAGGCCGGCAAGACCGCCGAGGTGGCCGCCGGCCTGTGGGCCGAGCTGGGCCGGCTGGGGCACACCCGCACCGACGCCGTCGTGGGCGTGGGCGGGGGAGCCGTCACCGACCTGGCCGGCTTCGTCGCCGCCACCTGGCTGCGCGGGGTCCGGGTCGTGCACGTGCCCACCAGCCTGCTGGGCATGGTCGACGCCGCGGTCGGCGGCAAGACCGGGATCAACACCGCGGCCGGGAAGAACCTGGTCGGTGCGTTCCACCCCCCGGTCGCCGTGCTGGTCGACACCGACGTGCTCGACGGGCTGCCCGCCGAGGACTTCCGGGCCGGGCTGGCCGAGGTGGTCAAGTGCGGTTTCATCGCCGACGGGGCCATCCTCGACCTGCTCGCCGCCGACCCCACGGGACGGTCGGCCACCACCGAGCTGATCACGCGGGCGATCCAGGTGAAGGCCGACGCCGTGGGGGAGGACCTCTACGACACCGGCCGGCGGGAGTTCCTCAACTACGGCCACACCCTCGGGCACGCCATCGAGAAGGCCGAGGACTTCCGGTGGCGGCACGGCGACGCGGTCGCCGTGGGCCTGGTCTTCGCCGCCGAGCTGGGTGCCGCCGCCGGGCGGTTGGGTCGGGCCGACGCCGACCGGCACCGCGAGCTGGTCGCAGCCATGGGCCTGCCGGTGCGCTACACGGGCGACTTCGACCAGCTCCGGGCGGCGATGGCCGTCGACAAGAAGGCCCGCGGGGCCGCGCTGCGGTTCGTCGTCCTCGACGGGCTGGGCACCCCCGGCATCCTCACCGACCCCGACGAGGCCTGGCTCCGGCAGGCCTGGTCCGCAGTGGAGGCGACACCATGAGCATCGTCGTGCTGAACGGCGCCAACCTCGGCCGGCTGGGCACCCGCGAGCCCGAGAAGTACGGGACCACGACCTACCCGCAGCTGGTCGAGCGGCTGCAGACCGTCGCCGCCGAGCTGGGCCAGCGCGTGGACGTGCGGCAGACCGACGACGAGTCCCAGCTGCTCGCGTGGGTGCACGAGGCCGCCGACGCCGGTCATGCAGTGGTGGTCAACGGGGCCGGGTGGACGCACACCTCGGTGGTGCTGCGCGACGCGCTGGCCACCGTCGACGCCCCGGTGGTCGAGGTGCACATCACCAACATCCACGCCCGTGAGGAGTTCCGGCACCACTCCTACGTGTCCGGGGTCGCCGACGGCGTCATCGCCGGCCTGGGCGTCTACGGGTACGAGGCGGCGCTGCGCTACCTCGCCGACCGGGGGGTCCGGTGACCGTCCGCATGGACCACGCCGGCCGGCGGGAGCGGCTGCGCGCGGTGGCCGCCGAGCGTGGGCTGGACGCCGTCCTGGTCACCGACCTGCTCAACGTGCGCTACCTGACCGGTTTCACCGGCTCGAACGGGGCGTTCCTGCTCCGGGTGGAGGGCCACGACCTCTTCGGCACCGACGGCCGCTACACCACCCAGGCCGGCACCCAGGTGCCCGACGTCGAGCTGGCCGTCGACCGGGCGACGGTCGCCGCGCTGGCCCGGGCCGCGGCCGGGGCGGGGCGGCTGGGCTACGAGTCGCACGTGGTCACCGTCGACGGCCTGCGCGGGCTGGAGTCGGTCACCGAGGGGGTCGAGCTGGTCAGCGTCCGGCGAGCCGTCGAGGAGCTGCGCGCGGTCAAGGACGACGACGAGGTGGACGCCCTGCGGCGGGCCTGCGCGGTCGCCGATCGCGCGCTGGCCGAGCTGGCCGCCGAGGGGGCGCTGCGCCCGGGCCGCACCGAGCTGGCGGTGGGCCGCGAGCTCGACGCACGCATGCTGGCCCTCGGCGCCGAGGCGGTGTCCTTCGAGACGATCGTGGCCACCGGCGCCAACTCGGCGATCCCGCACCACCGGCCCGACGCCACCGAGCTGCGCGGAGGCGACTTCCTCAAGCTCGATTTCGGCGCCACCGTCGACGGCTACCACTCCGACATGACCCGCACCCTGGTGCTGGGCCATGCCGCCGACTGGCAGACCGAGGTGTACGCGCTGGTGCAGGAGTCCCAGGCGGCGGGCCGGGCGGCGCTGGCGGTGGGCGCCGACGTCACGGCGGTCGACGGGGCCTCCCGCGGCGTCATCGCCGCGGCCGGGCACGGCGCGCACTTCACGCACGGTCTCGGCCACGGTGTGGGGCTGGAGATCCACGAGGCTCCGGGCATCTCCGCGCTGGGCGCAGGTACCCTGGCCGCTGGCATGGCCGTCACCGTGGAACCCGGGGTGTACCTCCCCGGGCACGGCGGTGTCCGGATCGAGGACACGTTGATCGTGACCGATGGCGAGCCCGAGTTGTTGACCCTCACGAGCAAGGAACTGCTGGTCCTCTAGATGGCTACCACCAACGACCTCAAGAACGGCATCGTCCTCAAGCTGGACGGTCAGCTGTGGACCGTCACCGACTTCCAGCACGTGAAGCCGGGCAAGGGCGGGGCCTTCGTGCGCACCACCCTGAAGAACGTGCTCAGCGGCAAGGTCGTGGACAAGACGTTCAACGCCGGCATCAAGGTCGAGACGGCCACCGTCGACAAGCGCACGATGACCTACCTGTACCAGGACGGCGCCGACTACGTCTTCATGGACGGCGACACCTTCGACCAGATCCCCGTCTCGGCGGCGACCGTGGGCGACGCGGCGAACTACATGCTGGAGAACACCGAGGCCATGGTGGCCGTGCACGACGGCGTCCCGCTGTTCGTCGAGCTCCCGGTCACCATGGAGCTCGTGGTCGCCCACACCGACCCGGGCCTGCAGGGCGACCGCTCCACCGGTGGCACCAAGCCCGCCACCCTGGAGACCGGCGCCGAGATCCAGGTGCCGCTGTTCATCACCACCGGCGAGAAGCTCAAGGTCGACACCCGCGACGGCCGGTACCTGGGCCGGGTCAGCTGACCCGTGGCGGCCCGGTCCAAGGCGCGCAAGCGCGCGGTCGACGTCCTCTACGAGGCCGACCTGCGCGGGGGTGACGTGCTGCCGTTGCTGCGGGAGCGCATCGCCGATGGCCACCCGCCGATCGGCGAGCACACCGTCCGGCTGGTCGAGGGCGCCGTCGAGCACGGTCGCGACATCGACCGGTTGATCTCCGAGCACGCCCAGGGCTGGTCGCTGGACCGGCTGCCCGACGTCGACCGCGCGATCCTGCGCATGGCGGTGTTCGAGCTGCTGTGGGTCGACGACGTGCCCGACGCCGTGGTCATCGACGAGGCGGTGGAGCTGGCGAAGACGCTGTCCACCGATGACTCGTCGGCCTACGTCAACGGCGTCCTGGCCGGCATCCTCAAGGCGCAGATCCCGACCGCCTGACCCGTCGAGCGCGAAGGGCCCCCTCCGAGCACCGGAGTGGCCCATCCGCGTTGGCAGGCGCTACTTCGTGGAGTCTGACTCCTTGGACCCGGGGGCAGGACCGGTGGGTCCCTGCGGCATCTGGGACACGACAGGCCCCGTGCTGGGGTACCCGCCCTTCTTCTCGAAGCCCGAGTGCGACAGGCTTGCATTCTCCGTGCGTGGCGGGTTGCTCATCAGACCTCCATGAGATCGGCGTACTCGACCTCGTCCCAGCGTACGAGCAAGGACGTCCTTCCCTCCACCGCTTGGATTGCTCCCGATGGGTCGAGCTCGAAGGCTCCCGAGTCCCGGTCCACCTTGACTTGCAGACCGAGGAACAAGTCGGCGTTCTCGGGGTATCCAGCGGCATAGGACAGCGGGGCTCCGGCGATGTTCCCGAAGAAGCCCGCGACCCATCGTCCGGACTTCAGACGAAGACGAACGACGACGGTCTTCCCGGGCCTCGTCCACACGAAATCCCAAGCGCGGGGCTCGGGAGATGACCCGGTGAGCCAGCGCACCCAGGGCCATCCCTTCCGTCGTCCGGTCCCCAGACCGCTGCCGACGGCAGTGGGCAGGAGGACGTATGCCATGGCGGCCAGTTGCAGAGTCCACGCGGACAGGTCTCCGTCAGCGAGACGTCCGGACGCGACGTACTGCCGGTAGAGGTGGAGCTCGATGCCGCTCGCGAAGGCGTGGAAGATCGCCGACGCGGCGGAGAAGCGAACGAGTCAATCAGAGAAGCTGACGCCGAACGATCCGACGATCCGCTCGTAGGCGAACGTGTACGAAGCGCCAGGCAGCACGGCGATGAGACTGACGGCCAGAGCCTGGAACGTGGACACGCCCGCAGTCCATCATCGGCCTCCGACAGAACCGCAGCGCCGCATGCTGACGACGGCGGTTGCGGCGATTGCCTGCATGACGGTGTGCAGTCGGCGCGGTCAGGTCGGACGACGCACACGGGTCCTGCGGGCGGCTCAACCTCGGCCGCTCTCGAACCGCCAGATCCGGTGGTCGAGGCCCCGTACATCGACCTCCAGATGGTGAGCGACCGAGGTGACCAGGGCTGCTGCGCGATCCGGGGCAGCCGCAGATCCCGTTGCCTTCGCGACGAACCGAGTGATCATCCGGTCGGGCTTGACCTCGGGCACACCGGCGAGCAGGAGGACGTAGCGCCACGAGATGCCTGACCGCTGGCCGGGCACTTCGCGCCAGCCAGTCTCGGCCGCGGCTCGCTTCGCGTGGGGGGCGCTTCGGAGGTCGGCCGCGGACTCGATTCCCGCCGCCACGAGCGCCCGCGCACAACGGATGACGGCGTCCGCCTTCAGGATGCCGCTCCGGGTCGACGTCCGACTCCTGTTGTCCATCGTCGTGGCGAACGCTTCAGCCCCTCCGAACCGGTCCGCCTGGTCGAGCAGATCGCGAGCACCGTCGTGGCGTCCGTCGGCGCCTACGGCTGAGCGTGCCGTGAGGTACCGCTGGACAACGCGCTGGACCCCGCCGTAGCGGACACCCATGGACCAGACAGCGTCTACGACGCACAGCGCGAGGCTGTCGGGGTAGCCCACCGGCGGAGTCCACGTGTCCTCCGGGCCCAGCTGTGCCCGGCAGGCCGCTGCGAGGACGGTGACGTCGTCGTCGAAGGTCATGGACACATCGAATCATCGCGCGGACCACGTCCAGGGGTCATGAATACGAACGGCCCACCCCGGTCACCGGGGTGGGCCGTCCGTGGTCTCAGGTACTCAGCGGGGGGTGCGGCGGCGGTCGCCCCACCCGGCGTCGTCGTCGACGTCGGAGTAGATGCTGCCGTCGGCGCCTGGGGAGAGCACGCCCCACTCGATGAGCCGGGTGGTCAGCTCGTCGGGGCTCATGTCGTAGATGATCGCCAGCGACTTGAGGTCCTCGGTGCGGATGGAGAGCACCTTGCCGTTGTAGTCGTGGCGCTGCGCCTGGATGGTCGAGGCGTAGCGGGCCAGCGGGCCGGCCTCGTCGGCCGGCAGCGAACCCAGCGACTCGAGGTTCAGCACGATCTTGGTCGACTTGGTGATGGCCGAGCTCGGACGGGGGTCGGGCAGCAGCTCGGCCACCGGCACGCCGTAGAAGACGGCCAGCTCGGACAGGCGCTGCACGGTGACGGCGCGGTCACCACGCTCGTAGGAGCCGACGACGACGGCCTTCCAGCGACCGTGCGACTTGTCCTCGACCCCCTGCAGCGAGAGACCCTGCTGGTTGCGGATCGCCCGCAGGCGCGCACCCAGCGCGCGGGAGTAGTCGGTGCTCATCGTGGCTGCTCACTCAGTGTCGTCGGATGGGGCGGCTGCTGGTGACTCAGAGTACTCGCTGCTGGTCGGGGCCACCTGTCGAGCACCCCGTCCGGGTGAGAACGCGCCTATGCAGGTCACATCGGGCGGTGCGCTAGCGTCTGCGGCGGACCGACCCACTTCCTTTAACGACCCGTCCCGTGAGGCGGGGAAGGAGGCCACCTCGTCATGCCCGAACCGCAGCGGCTGCTCTCCGCCGACGACGTCACCCGCGTCGTCGACCGGATGGCCCACCAGCTCATCGAGCGCGCCGCCAGCTCCACGGCCGCCACTGCCACGGCCGCCGGCGGCGGGGGTGACGGCGGCGGGGGTGACGGCTTGGCCGACCTCGTGCTCATCGGCATCCCCACCCGTGGCGCCCCCCTGGCGCGCCGGCTGGCCGCCCGCGTGGAGGCGTTCACCGGTACCCGGGTCGACGTCGGCACCGTCGACATCACCCTCTACCGCGACGACCTGCGCACCCGCGGCGTCCGGGCGTTGGAGGCCACGCACCTGCCCGAGGCCGGCATCGACGGCCGGCTGGTCGTGCTCGTCGACGACGTCCTGTTCTCCGGCCGGTCGGTGCGGGCCGCGCTCGACGGCCTGCGCGACGTCGGGCGCCCCCGTGCGGTGCAGCTCGCCGTCCTGGTCGACCGCGGCCACCGCGAGCTGCCCATCAAGGCCGACTTCGTGGGCAAGAACGTGCCCACCTCCCGCACCCAGCAGGTCAAGGTGCGGCTGGCCGAGGTCGACGGCGAGGACGGGGTGAGCGTGACCGATGCGTGAGTCCCTGACGCACAAGCACCTGCTCGAGGCCGGCGACCTCGACCTCGACGACGCCACTCTCGTGCTGGACACCGCCGCGCAGATCGAGTCCGCGCTGGCCGGCCGCGAGGTGAAGAAACTGCCCACCCTGCGCGGGCGCACCGTGGTCAACCTGTTCTTCGAGGACTCCACCCGCACCCGGATCAGCTTCGAGCTGGCCGCCAAGCGGCTGAGCGCCGACGTCATCAACTTCTCCGCCAAGGGCTCCAGCGTCTCCAAGGGCGAGAGCCTCAAGGACACCGCCCTCACCCTGGAGGCCATGGGCGCCGACGGCATCGTTGTCCGGCACTCGGCCTCGGGCGCTCCGCACCGGCTGGCCACCTGGGTGGCCGGCAGCGTGGTCAACGCCGGCGACGGCACGCACGAGCACCCCACGCAGGCGCTGCTCGACGCCTACACGATCCGCAAGCGGCTGGGCCGGCTCGAGGGCGTGCGCGTGGTGATCACCGGCGACGTGCTGCACAGCCGGGTGGCCCGCTCCAACGTGCGCCTGCTGCACACCCTGGGCGCCGAGGTCACCCTCGTCGCGCCGCCCACGCTGCTCCCGGTGGGGGTCGGGTCGTGGCCGGTCACGGTGTCCTACGACCTCGACGCGGTGCTGCCCACGGCCGACGTCGTGATGATGCTGCGGGTGCAGGCCGAGCGCATGAACGCCTCGTTCTTCCCCTCGGCGCGGGAGTACAGCCGCCGGTACGGCCTGGACGCCGACCGCGTGGCCCGGCTGGCCGACGACGCGGTCGTCATGCACCCGGGTCCGATGGTCCGCGGGATGGAGATCGCCGCCGACGTCGCCGACTCGGCCCGGTCCACCATCGTCGAGCAGGTCGGCAACGGCGTCAGCGTGCGCATGGCCGTCCTGTACCTGCTGCTCGGAGGAAACGCGTGAGCCTGCTGATCAAGGGCGCCCGCCCCTACGGCGAGGACCCGGTCGACGTGCTGGTGTCCGACGGCGTGATCGCCGCGATCGGCACCGACCTGTCCAGCACCGCCGAGACCGTCGACGCCACCGGGCTGGTGCTGCTGCCCGGCCTGGTCGACCTGCACACCCACCTGCGCGAGCCCGGCCGCGAGGACACCGAGACGGTGCTCACCGGCTCCCGTGCCGCCGCGCTGGGCGGGTACACCGCCGTGCACGCCATGGCCAACACCGACCCGGTCGCCGACACCGCCGGTGTCGTCGAGCAGGTGTGGCGGCTGGGTCGCGGCGCGGGTCTGGTCGACGTCGTCCCGGTCGGGGCGGTCACGGTCGGCCTGGCCGGCGAGCGGCTGGCCGAGCTCGGCGCGATGGCCGACTCCGCCGCCCAGGTGCGGGTCTTCTCCGACGACGGGAAGTGCGTGGCCGACCCCGCACTCATGCGCCGGGCGCTGGAGTACACCAAGGCCCTGGACGGCGTCGTCGCCCAGCACGCCGAGGAGCCGCGGCTGACCGTCGGCGCCCAGATGCACGAGGGCGACCGCTCGGCCCGGCTGGGGCTCACCGGCTGGCCCGCGGTCGCCGAGGAGGCGATCATCGCCCGCGACGTGCTCCTGGCCGAGCACGTCGGTGCTCGGCTGCACGTCTGCCACGTCTCCACGGCCGGCTCGGTCGAGCTGATCCGCTGGGCGAAGTCGCGCGGCGTGCAGGTCACCGCCGAGGTCACCCCGCACCACCTGCTGCTCACCGACGCGTGCGCCGAGGGCTACGACGCCACGTTCAAGGTGAACCCGCCGCTGCGCACCGCCGAGGACGTCGCCGCGCTGCGGGCCGGGCTGGCCGACGGCACGGTCGACGCCGTCGCCACCGACCACGCCCCGCACGCCGCGGAGGACAAGGAGGTCGAGTGGGCCCAGGCCCGGCCCGGCATGCTCGGGCTGGAGCAGGCGCTGTCGGTCGTGGTCGAGACCATGGTCGACACCGGGCTGCTGACCTGGCGGGAGGTCGCCGACCGCATGTCGGTCCGCCCGGCCGCCATCGGCCGGTTGGCCGACCACGGCCGCCCGCTGGCGGTCGGCGAGCCGGCCAACCTCGTGCTCGTCGACCCCGGCGCCCGCGCCGTCGTCGACCCGGCGGCCCTGGCGAGCAAGAGCCGCAACAGCCCCTACGCGGGGCGCGAACTGCCCGCGCGCGTGGTGCACACGCTGCTGCGCGGGGAACTGTCGGTACGCGATGGGAAGGTCCAGAAGTGACCGAAGCAGTGCTCGTCCTCGAGGACGGCCGCACGTTCCGCGGTGAGTCCTACGGGGCCACCGGGACGACGGTCGGCGAGGCCGTCTTCTCCACCGGCATGACCGGCTACCAGGAGACCCTCACCGACCCCAGCTACCACCGGCAGGTGGTCGTCATGACCGCCCCGCACATCGGCAACACCGGGGTGAACTCCGACGACGACGAGTCCCGCCGCATCTGGGTCGCCGGCTTCGTCGTCCGCGACCCGGCCCGCCGGCCCGCCAACTGGCGCGCCACCGGCACCCTGGACGACGAGCTGGTCGACAACGGTGTCGTCGGCATCAGCGGCGTCGACACCCGGGCGCTCACCCGGCACCTGCGCGACCGGGGCACAATGCGGGTGGGCATCTCCACCGAGCTGGGCGTCGACGAGCTGCTGGCGCGGGTGCAGGCCGCACCGTCGATGGCCGGGGCCGACCTCGCCCCGGAGGTCACCACCGAGGCCGCCTACACGGTGCCGGCGGTGGGGGAGACGAAGTACACGATCGCCGCCCTCGACCTCGGCATCAAGGCCGCCACCCCGCGGCACCTGGCCGAGCTCGGCGTCGAGACCCGGGTGCTGCCGGCCACCGCCACGGCGGCCGAGCTGCTCGAGGCCGGTCCCGACGGCGTGTTCCTGTCCAACGGCCCGGGCGACCCGGCGGCCTCGGACTACGCCGTCGAGGCCGTGCGCGGCGTGCTCGACGCCCGCCGGCCGCTGTTCGGCATCTGCTTCGGCAACCAGATCCTGGGCCGGGCCCTGGGCCTGGGCACCTACAAGCTGCCCTTCGGCCACCGCGGCCTCAACCAGCCGGTGCTCGATCGGGTCACCGACTCGGTGCGGGTCACCAGCCAGAACCACGGCTTCGCCGTCGACGCCCCGCTCGACCGGGCCACCGACACCCCCTACGGGCGGGTCGAGGTCAGCCACGTCGGGCTCAACGACCAGGTGGTCGAGGGCCTGCGCTGCCTCGACGTGCCGGCCTTCAGCGTGCAGTTCCACCCCGAGGCCGCCGCCGGCCCGCACGACGCCGCCCCGCTCTTCCAGCGCTTCGTCGACCTCATGCAGGACTCTCGTACGGAGGTGCCCCGTGCCGAAGCGTGACGACATCTCCCACGTGATGGTGATCGGCTCCGGGCCGATCGTCATCGGCCAGGCCTGCGAGTTCGACTACTCGGGCACCCAGGCCTGCCGGGTGCTCAAGGCCGAGGGCCTGCGGGTCAGCCTGGTCAACAGCAACCCGGCCACGATCATGACCGACCCCGAGGTGGCCGACGCCACCTACGTCGAGCCGCTGACGCCGGAGTTCGTCGAGCGGGTCATCGCCGCCGAGCGCCCCGACGCGCTGCTGGCCACCCTGGGCGGGCAGACCGCGCTGAACCTGGGCCTGGCGCTGCAGGCCAACGGGGTGCTGGACAAGTACGGCGTCCGGCTGATCGGGGCCGACGCCGACGCCATCAACCGCGGCGAGGACCGGCAGCTGTTCAAGGACATCGTGCGCTCCATCGGCGCCGACGCCCCCCGGTCGAAGGTCTGCGGCAGCGTCGAGGAGGCCCTGGCGACGGCCGACGAGGTCGGCTACCCCGTGGTCATCCGGCCCAGCTTCACCATGGGCGGGCTGGGCTCGGGCTTCGCCACCGACGAGGCCATGCTGCGTCGCATGGCCGGCCACGGCCTGGCCGACTCGCCCGTGCACACCGTGCTCATCGAGGAGTCGGTGCTGGGCTGGAAGGAGTACGAGCTCGAGCTCATGCGCGACCGCACCGACAACGTGGTGGTCGTCTGCTCCATCGAGAACGTCGACGCGATGGGCGTGCACACCGGCGACTCGGTGACCGTCGCCCCGGCGATGACGCTCACCGACCGCGAGTACCAGCAGATGCGCGACGTGGGCATCGCCGTCCTGCGCGAGGTCGGCGTCGACACCGGCGGCTGCAACATCCAGTTCGCGGTCAACCCGGTCGACGGCCGGCTCGTCGTCATCGAGATGAACCCCCGGGTCTCGCGCTCGTCGGCACTGGCGTCGAAGGCCACGGGCTTCCCGATCGCCAAGATCGCGGCCAAGCTGGCGATCGGCTACACCCTCGACGAGATCACCAACGACATCACCGGGGTCACCCCGGCGGCGTTCGAGCCGACGCTGGACTACGTGGTGGTGAAGATCCCGCGCTTCGCCTTCGAGAAGTTCCCCGGCGCCGACCCGCGGCTGACCACGACCATGAAGTCGGTCGGCGAGGTCATGAGCATGGGCCGCAACTTCACCGAGGCCCTGGGCAAGGCGATGCGCTCCACCGAGACGCCCCAGGTCGGCTTCTGGACCGGACCCGAGCTGCCCGAGGAGTCCGCCGAGGAGCTGCTGGACCGGTTGCGCACCCCGGTCGACGGCCGGCTCTACACCGCCGAGCGCGCACTCGCCGCCGGCGCGACCGTCGAGCAGGTCGCCGAGGCCAGCGGGTTCGACCCCTGGTTCGTCGACCAGGTGCTCCAGGTCCACGAGATCGGCACCGAGGTCCGCGACGCACCCTCGCTGACCCCCGACCTGCTGCGCCGGGCGAAGCGGCACGGCCTGTCCGACCGGCAGATCGCGGCGCTGCGGCCCGAGCTGGCCGGGGAGGACGGCGTCCGCACGCTGCGCTGGCGGCTGGGCATCCGGCCGGTGTACAAGACCGTCGACACCTGCGCCGCTGAGTTCGCCGCCACCACCCCCTACCACTACTCGACCTACGACGAGGAGACCGAGGTCCGCCCCCGCGAGAAGCCCGCGGTGCTGATCCTCGGCTCGGGCCCCAACCGCATCGGGCAGGGCATCGAGTTCGACTACTCCTGCGTGCACGCCGTGCTGGCGCTGCAGGAGGCCGGCTACGAGGCCGTGATGGTCAACTGCAACCCCGAGACCGTCTCCACCGACTACGACACCGCCGACCGGCTCTACTTCGAGCCGCTGACGTTCGAGGACGTCCTGGAGGTCGTCGAGGCCGAGCGCGCCGCAGGTCCGGTCGCCGGGGTGATCTGCACGCTGGGTGGGCAGACCCCGCTGGCGCTGGCCCAGCGGCTCAAGGACGCCGGCGTGCCGGTGCTCGGCACCGCGCCCGAGGCCATCGACGCCGCCGAGGACCGGGGCGCGTTCTCCCGCGTGCTGGCCGACACCGGCCTGCCGGCCCCCAAGCACGGCACCGCGGTGCGGTTCACCGAGGCGCGCGGCATCGCCGCGGAGATCGGCTACCCGGTGCTGGTGCGGCCCTCCTACGTGCTCGGCGGGCGCGGCATGGAGATCGTCTACGACGACGCGACGCTGGAGGCCTACCTGGCCAAGGCCACCGACGTCAGCCCCGACCACCCCGTGCTCATCGACCGGTTCCTGGAGGACGCCGTCGAGATCGACGTCGACGCCCTCTACGACGGCCACGACCTGTACCTCGGCGGGGTCATGGAGCACATCGAGGAGGCCGGCATCCACTCCGGCGACTCGGCCTGCGCCCTGCCCCCCATCACCCTGGGGTCCACCGAGGTGGCCGGCATCCGGGCGGCCACCGAGGCGCTGGCCGCGCGCATCGGGGTGCGCGGTCTCATGAACGTCCAGTACGCGCTCAAGGACGACGTGCTGTACGTGCTCGAGGCCAACCCGCGGGCCAGCCGCACGGTGCCCTTCGTCTCCAAGGCCACGGCGGTGGCGCTGGCCAAGGCCGCCGCCCGCATCGCGGTGGGCGAGACCGTCGCCGACCTCCGGGCCGCCGGGGTGCTGCCGGCCACCGGCGACGGCACCGACGTGCCCGACGACGCCCCGATCGCGGTCAAGGAGGCGGTGCTGCCGTTCAACCGGTTCCGCACCGCCGACGGCCAGGGCGTGGACACCGTGCTCAGCCCCGAGATGAAGTCCACCGGCGAGGTGATGGGCCTCGACGCCGGGTTCGGCACCGCGTTCGCCAAGTCCCAGGCCGCTGCCTACGGGTCCCTGCCCACCGAGGGCACGGTGTTCGTGTCGCTGGCCAACCGGGACAAGCGCTCGGCGGTCTTCCCGGTCAAGCGGCTGGCCGACCTCGGTTTCACCGTGCTCGCCACGGCCGGCACCGCGCAGGTGCTGCGCCGCAACGGGGTCAGCGCCACCGTGGTCGGCAAGTTCTCCGACGGTCCCGGCAACGTGGTCGAGGCGATCCTGGCCGTCGAGGTGGACATGGTCGTCAACACGCCCTTCGGCGCCCCGGGCAACTCCGGCCCACGGTTGGACGGCTACGAGATCCGCGCGGCGGCGGTGACCGCGGGCATCCCCTGCATCACCACGGTGCCGGGGCTGGCCGCGGCCGTGCAGGGGGTCGAGGCGCTGCGCCGCGGCGAGATCGGGGTCCGCAGCCTGCAGGACCTGCACGCCGCGCTCGCCACCGCCCGGGCCTCCCGGTGACCGACCCCGCGACCGACCCCGCGAGCGACCGGGTGAGCACCCCGGCAGCCGAGGGCGGCCCCACCCGGGTCGTGCAGCTGCCCTCCGGTGAGCGGGTGCTGCCGCCGGTGCCCGGCTCGGGCAGCGGGTTGCTGGGACAACCGGCGCCGCCGGCCGAGCACCCGCCCGTGCAGGGCCCGGCCGTCGTGGTCGGGTCCCGTCCGGTCAGCGCCTACACCGAGCTGACGCTGGAGGCACCCGACATCGCCGACGTCGCCCGGCCGGGGCAGTTCGTCGCCTTCGCCGTGGGTGGGCCCACCTCGGCGATGCTGCTGCGCCGCTCGATCGCCATCGCCGGGGTGGGCGGTGGCCGGTTCTCCGTCGTGGTCAGCGCCCGCGCCGCGGGGTCGACCTGGTTGGCCGGGCTGCGGCCGGGGGAGGAGCTCGACGTCGTCGGTCCGCTGGGCCGGCCCTTCCCGCTGCCCCCCGAGGGCACCCCGGTCCTGCTGGTCGGCGGCGGCTACGGCGCCGCGGCACTGGTGGGGCTGGGCGGGTTGCTGCGCTCGCGCGGGCACGAGGTGGCCGCCGTGGTCGGTGCCGGGGACCAGGCCCGGCTGTGCTCGGTGGAGGAGCTCTCGGCCGTGGCGGCGCCGTTCGTGGTCACCACCGACGACGGCAGCGCCGGTCGCACCGGCCGGGTGACCGGGCCGGTGGCCGAGCTGGTCGGCGGCGCCGGGGCGGTCTACGCCTGCGGGCCCATGCCGATGCTGGCCGCCGTGGCGAAGCTGGCCACCGAGCGCCGGGTGCCGTCGTGGGTGGCCGTCGAGGAGTCCATGGCCTGCGGGGTGGGGGTGTGCATGACCTGCGTGCTCCCCGTGGTGGGTGCCGACGGGCGCAGCCGGTTCGCCCGCTCGTGCACAGACGGCCCGGTCTTCGCCGGCGACCGGGTGCGCTTCGCCGACGTCGGCACGCTCCCGCCGGACCTGGTGGGTGCCGACGCGATGCAGCTGGTGCACACCCCGGCCGCGTCCCCCGCCCACCCCACCGCCCCGAGGGAGGGGGAGACCCCGTGACCACCCTGCCCGAGGTCGACCTGCCCAGCGTCGACATGCAGGCATCCCTGGGCGGGGTGCCGGTGGTCAGCCCGGTGCTCACGGCGTCGGGCTGCGCCTCCTTCGGCCGCGAGCTCGACCCCTTCTTCGACCTCACGTCGATCGGTGCGGTGGTCACCAAGTCGGTGCAGCTGCGACCCCGGTCGGGCCGGGCCACCCCGCGCATGGCCGAGACGCCCAGCGGGATGATCAACTCGATCGGCCTGCAGGGCCCGGGCATCGACGGCCTGCTGGTCGACGAGCTGCCGTGGCTGGCCGAGCGCGGCGTGCGTGCCTTCGTCTCGATCGCCGGTGCCCGCACCGAGGACTTCGCCGAGCTGGCCGCCCGGCTGCGCGGGGTGCCGGGGGTGCTCGGCATCGAGGTCAACATCTCCTGCCCCAACGTCGAGAGCCGGGGCGAGGTGTTCGCGTGCAACCCCGACGCCTCGGCCGGGGTGGTCGCCGCCGTCCGGGAGGCCGCCGACCCCGCCCACCCGGTCTACGCCAAGCTCACCCCCGACGTCACCGACATCGTGTCGGTGGCCCGGGCCTGCGCCGACGCCGGCGCCAGCGGGTTGTCCATGATCAACACCCTGCTGGGGATGGTGATCGACCCCGACACCATGCGTCCGGTGCTCGGCGGGGTGACCGGGGGGCTCTCGGGGCCGGCCATCCGGCCGGTGGCGCTGCGGTGCGTCTGGCAGGTGCACGCCGCCCTGCCCAACGTGCCCATCCTGGGCATGGGCGGGATCCGCACCGGCCTCGACGCGCTGCAGTTCGTGCTGGCCGGGGCGGGCGCGGTCTCGGTCGGCACCGCGGTGTTCAACGACCCCTCGGCGCCGGCGCGCATCCACGCCGAGCTCGCCGACGCCCTGGGCGAGCGGGGCTTCGGCCGGCTGGCCGACGCCGTGGGCTACGCCCACCGCGCGCCCGACAAGGGCCCGCCCGGGCGGCACCGGTGAACGGGCAGGCACGCTTCGGCGCCCGGCTGGCCGCGGCCGTGGCCGACCGCGGCCCGCTGTGCGTCGGCATCGACCCGCACCGGGAGCTGCTGGGCGCCTGGGGGCTCACCGACGACGTCGACGGGCTGCGCCGCTTCACCGACGCCGTCGTCGACGCGCTGGCCGGCACCGTGGCGGTCCTGAAGCCGCAGTCGGCGTTCTACGAGCGGCACGGCTCCCGCGGACTGCTGGTGCTCGAGGACGCCGTCGGCCGCTGCCGGGACGCCGGTGCCCTGGTGCTGCTCGACGCCAAGCGCGGCGACATCGGCTCCACGATGTCCGGGTACGCCGAGGTGCTCACCCACGGCCACCCGATGCAGGTCGACGCCCTCACGGTGAGCCCCTACCTCGGCCCGGACTCCCTCGACCCGGCCGTGCGCACCGCCCGGGTGCACGGAGCGGGTCTCTTCGTGCTCGCCCGCACCTCCAACCCCGACGCCGCCATCTTCCAGTCCGCCCGGCTGGCCGACGGGCGCACCGTCGCCCAGGCCGTCGTCGACCAGGTCGGCCGGTGGAACACCCCCGACTGGCTGGTCGGCGACCCCGCTCCCGACCCGGCTTCCTACGCCGACCTGCAGGGCCGGTGGGGTGGTGGGACCGGGTCGTTCGGGGTCGTCGTCGGCGCCACGCTGAGCGAGCTGGACGTGGACCTGACCGGTCTGCGGGGCCCGGTCCTCGCGCCCGGCCTCGGCGCCCAGGGCGGCACCGCAGCTGACCTGGTACGCCTGTTCGGGCCGGGTCGAGCCGTGGTCCCGACGGTCTCCCGCGACGTCCTGGCCGCCGGGCCCGACCGCGCGGCGCTGCGTGCGTCCGCCGAGCGCTGGGCGGCTGACCTGGCCCGATGACCGCGCGTGACCTTAGCGAGGCGTAAGGTCGACGAGCCGAAGCACACGGGCACCGCCGCACGACCACCGGGGCCCGGTGACCGCGGCCGCACCGGGTGACTAGGTTGACCGCCAGGCTCGAGCAGGCGGGCCACCGTTCGCCCCGCTCGTCCCCCACACACCGAGATCCGCCCCGTCGGCCACCCCCGACGGCACGAGAACGATTGGGTTGCCCCGTGCCCCTCCCTCAGCTGACCCCCGAACAACGCGCCGCCGCCCTCGAGAAGGCCGCCGCGGCCCGCAAGGTCCGCGCCGAGCTGCGCGAGCGGCTCAAGAGCAAGGGCACCACCGTCGGCGACGTCCTCAAGCAGGGCGAGACCGACGAGGTCATCGGCAAGATGCGCGTGTCCGCCGTCCTGGAGTCCCTGCCCGGCGTGGGCAAGGCCCGGGCCGCCAAGATCATGGAGCGGCTCGAGATCTCCCCGACCCGTCGCGTCCGCGGTCTCGGCGCCAACCAGCGCAAGGCGCTGGAGGCCGAGTTCGCCGGCGAGCAGCCCGCCTGAGCCCCGTCCCGTCCCCCGTCCGAGGTCTGCCCGCAGTGACCGTGTCGCCTGCCCGGTTGACGGTGCTGTCGGGACCCTCGGGCGTGGGGAAGGGCACGGTGGTGGCCGAGGTGCGCCGCCGGCACCCCGAGGTGTGGGTGTCGGTCTCGGTCACCACGCGCCGTCCCCGGCCGGGTGAGGTCGACGGCGAGCACTACCTGTTCGTCGACCACGAGCACTTCGACTGGCTCGTGGCCAACGACGGCCTGCTCGAGTGGGCCGAGTACGCCGGCAACCGCTACGGCACGCCGCGCGGCCCGGTCGAGGAGCAGCTGGCCCAGGGGCTGCCGGCCCTGCTCGAGATCGAGATGCAGGGCGCCCGCCAGGTCCGCGCCAGCGCCCCCGAGGCCCAGCTCGTGTTCCTGGCGCCGCCCTCGTTCGAGGAGCTGGCGGCGCGGCTGACCGGCCGCGGCTCCGAACCGGCCGAGGTCATCGCGCGCCGGCTGGACATCGCCCGGGCCGAGATGGCGGCCGTCGACGACTACGACGTCGTGGTGGTGAACGACGACCTCGCCCGCGCCGCGGACGAGTTGGTACTCTTGCTGACTGCGCCACCCGCAGGCTGACGCCCCGCCCGCAGCGCACCCGATCCACCGAGGAGCTCACCAGCCGTGTCCGGAGTCGCACCCGCCCCCGAGGGCATCACCAACCCGCCGATCGACGAGCTGCTCGAGCGCACCAGCAGCAAGTACGGCCTGGTCATCTACGCCGCCAAGCGGGCCCGCCAGATCAACGCCTACTACAGCCAGCTCTCCGAGGGCCTGCTGGAGTACGTCGGCCCGCTGGTCGACACCGCCCCGCAGGAGAAGCCCCTGTCGATCGCGCTCCGCGAGATCAACGAGGGTCTGCTGACCCACACCGCGGGCGAGAACTGAAGAAGGACCCCCTCGCCCCCCTGCAGACGCTCCGCGTCCGCCGGGACCCTGCGAGGGGGCCGTTCCAGTCACTCACCTTGATGAGCCCTCGGCCCCGGTGGCCGGGGGTTTCGTCGTCCCTGGGCAGGATGGGCGCATGAGCCGGATCGTGCTGGGGGTCGGTGGCGGGGTCGCCGCCTACAAGTCCGCGTTGCTGCTGCGCGCGCTCTCCGAACGCGGGCACGACGTGCGCGTGGTGCCCACCGCCTCGGCGCTGCGCTTCGTCGGCGCGGCCACCTTCGAGGCGCTGTCGGGCAACCCGGTGAGCACCGAGGTCTGGGACGACGTCCCCGAGGTCGCCCACGTGCGCATCGGGCAGACCGCCGACCTCGTCGTCGTGAACCCGGCCACCGCCGACCTGCTCGCCCGCGCCGCCGCCGGCCGCGCCGACGACCTGCTCACCGCCACCCTGCTGGCCACGGCCGCGCCGGTGGTCTTCGTGCCGGCCATGCACACCGAGATGTGGCAGCACCCGGCCACCCAGGACAACGTCGCCACCCTGCGCCGCCGCGGTGCCCTGGTGCTGCCCCCCGCGGTGGGCCGGCTCACCGGACCCGACTCCGGCCCCGGTCGGCTGCCCGAGCCGCACGACGTCGCCGCGCTCGTCGACGTCGTGCTCGCCGGCGGGGCGCTGCACCAGGACCTCGCCGGCACCCGGGTGCTCATCAGCGCCGGGGGCACCCGCGAACCCCTCGACCCGGTCCGGTTCCTGGGCAACCGCTCCTCGGGCCGGCAGGGCTGGGCGCTGGCCCGGGTCGCGGTCGCCCGAGGCGCCGACGTCGTGCTGGTCGCGGCCAACGTGGAGGACCCCGCGCCCTTCGGCTGCACGGTGGTGCCGGTGGGGTCGGCCGCTGAGCTGCACACGGCGATGACCGAGCGCGCCGCCGACGCCGACGTCGTCGTGATGGCCGCCGCGGTCGCCGACTTCCGGCCCACCGAGGTGGCGGCCGACAAGCTCAAGAAGGGCGGCAGCAGCGAGCCCACGGCGGTCGCGCTCACCCGCAACGCCGACGTCCTGGCCGACCTCGTGGCCGCCCGGCGACCGGGTCAGCTGGTCGTGGGGTTCGCCGCCGAGACCGGCGACGCCGACGACGACGTCCTGGGCCACGCGCGGGCCAAACTGGCCCGCAAGGGGTGCGACCTGCTCGTGGTCAACGACGTGTCCGCCGGGCAGGTGTTCGGCCGTCCCGACAACGCGGTCACCGTCCTGGCTGCCGACGGCGGGGTCACGGACGTCGCGCCGGGCAGCAAGGACGCCGTGGCCGCCGGCATCTGGGACGTCGTCGCGCCCCGGGTGGGTCCCCGCCGGTAACGTGATCCGCCGGGCGTCCGTCCTGCGAACACCCCTCCGAGGTCCGGCGACGACCGCCGACCCACCAGCACACCCAGGGAGCACCGAGTGGCACGTCGTCTGTTCACGTCCGAGTCGGTGACCGAGGGGCACCCCGACAAGATCGCCGACCAGATCAGCGACGCCATCCTCGACGAGATGCTCACGCAGGACCCGCGCAGCCGGGTGGCCGTCGAGACCATGATCACCACCGGCCAGGTGCACATCGCCGGTGAGGTCACCACCGCCGGCTACGTCGACATCGCCCACGTCGTCCGCGAGACCATCCTGCGCATCGGCTACGACTCCTCCCGCAAGGGCTTCGACGGCGCCTCGTGCGGCGTCAGCGTCTCCCTCGGCGCCCAGTCGCCGGACATCGCGCAGGGCGTCGACGTCGGCTACGAGGCCCGCACGGGCGCAGCCGACCGCGCCGCGGCCGCCGAGGACCTCATCGCCAGCCAGGGTGCCGGCGACCAGGGGCTGATGTTCGGCTACGCCAGCGACGAGACCCCCGAGCTCATGCCGCTGCCGATCGCGCTGGCCCACCGGCTGTCCAAGCGGCTGTCCGCCGTCCGCAAGGACGGCTCGGTGCCCTACCTGCGCCCCGACGGCAAGACCCAGGTCACCGTGGTCTACGAGGACGACCGCCCGGTCGGCGTCGACACCGTGGTGGTGTCCTCCCAGCACGCCGAGGACATCTCCATCGAGACACTGCTGACCCCCGACATCGAGGAGCTCGTGGTCCAGCCCGAGCTCGCCGCCCTCGGCCTGCCCACCACCGGGCACCGCCTGCTGGTCAACCCCACCGGCAAGTTCGTGATCGGCGGCCCGATGGGCGACGCCGGCCTCACCGGCCGCAAGATCATCGTCGACACCTACGGCGGCATGGCCCGGCACGGCGGCGGTGCCTTCTCCGGCAAGGACCCCTCGAAGGTCGACCGCTCGGCGGCCTACGCCATGCGCTGGGTGGCCAAGAACGTGGTGGCCGCGGGCCTGGCCCGTCGCTGCGAGGTGCAGGTGGCCTACGCCATCGGTGCGGCCAGCCCGGTCGGCCTGTTCGTCGAGACCTTCGGCACCGGCAGCGTGCCCGACGACGTCCTGCAGAAGGCGATCAGCTCGGTGTTCGACCTGCGCCCGGGCGCCATCGTGCGCGACCTGGACCTGCTGCGGCCGATCTACGGCCCGACCGCCGCCTACGGCCACTTCGGCCGCAGCGACCTGGACCTGCCCTGGGAGCGCACCGACCGCGTCGACGCCCTCAAGGCCGCCGTGTAGTCCTGTCGTACCCGCCGGGCACGATGTCCCGGTGAGGGTTGCCAGGGTCGTCGTCGACGTGCCCCTGGCGCACCTGGACCGGCCGTTCGACTACGCCGTCCCCGACGAGCTCGGGGACGGCGTCGTCGCAGGTTGCCGGGTGCGCGTGCGCTTCGCCGGCCGGTTGGTCGACGGCGTCGTCCTCGACGTGGGGACGACGACCGAGCACACCGGCACGCTCGCGCCGCTGGCCAAGCTGGTGTCCGGCGAGCCGGTGCTCACCCCCGAGGTCGCCGAGCTGGCCCGCGTCGTCGCCGACCGGTACGCCGGCACCCTCACCGACGTCCTGCGGCTGGCGCTCCCGCCGCGGCGGGGCGCGCCCGAGAAGCGCCCGGTCCTGGACCCGCCGGCCCCGCCCGCGCGCCCGGACCCCGCGGGGTTCGCCCGCTACCCCACGGGGCCCGAGTTCCTCGACGCCCTCGCGCTGGGTCGTCCCGTCCGGGCGGTCTGGACGGCGCTGCCCGGCGAGGACTGGCCCACCCGCCTCGTCGAGCTCTGCCGGGCCACCCTCTCCGGGGGGCGGGGCGCGCTGGTCGTGGTGCCCGACGGCAAGGACCTCGACCGGCTGGCCGCCGCGGCCGCCGCCCAGCTGCCCAAGGAGGCCGTGGCGGTGCTGCGGGCCGACTCGGCACCCGACACCCGCTACGGCCGCTTCCTGTCGGTGTCCCGCGGCACGGCGCAGGTGGTCCTGGGTACCCGGGCGGCGATGTTCGCCCCGGTGCGCGACCTGGGGCTGGTCGTGGTCTGGGACGACGGCGACGACCTGCACGCCGAGCCCCGCGCCCCCTACCCGCACACCCGTGACGTGCTGGTGCAGCGCGCGCACCTGGCCGGCTGCTCGGCGGTCGTGGCGGCCACCGCACGCACCGCCGAGGCCGCGCTGCTCATCGAGTCGGGCTGGGCCCACGAGCTGGTCGCCGACCGCCCGGTGCTGCGGGCGGCCGCGCCCCGGGTGCAGGCGCTGGGCGCGGACTCCGAGCTGGCCCGCGACGCGGCCGCCCGCACCGCCCGGCTGCCGTCGCTGGCGTTCCGGGTGGCCCGCGAGGCGCTGGCCGCCGGCGCCCCGGTGCTGGTGCAGGTGCCGCGCGCCGGCTACGCGCCCGGTCTGGTCTGCGACCGGTGCCGGGCCCCGGCCCGCTGCGCGCACTGCGCCGGCCCGCTCGGGGTCGCCACCGCGCCGGGGCCGGGGGGCCAGCGGGTCGCTGCGTGCCGGTGGTGCGCGCGGCCGGCGGCCACCTTCGACTGCCCGCACTGCCACGGCACGAAGCTGCGCGCCTCGGTGGTCGGCTCGGCGCGCACCGCCGAGGAGCTGGGGCGGGCCTTCCCCGGCGCCGCGGTGCGGGTCAGCGGCCGCGGGTCGGTGCTGGCCGCCGTGGACGGTGCGCCGGGGATCGTGGTCGCCACCCCCGGGGCCGAACCCGTGGCCGAGGGCGGCTACGGGGCGGCGCTGCTGCTGGACTCGTGGGCGCTGCTGGGCCGGGCCGACCTGCGGGCCGGGGAGGAGACGCTCCGTCGGTGGCTGGGCGCGGCGACCCTGGTCCGACCGGCGGGGCAGGGCGGCCAGGTCGTGGTCACCGCCGACGCAGCGCACCCGGTCGTGCAGGCGCTGGTGCGGTGGGACCCGGGCTGGCTGGCGGCCCGCGAGCTGGCCGAGCGGCGCGAGCTGGGCTTCCCCCCGGCGACCCGCATGGCCGCGCTGTCGGGCTCACCGGCGGCGCTTGCCGAGTTCCTCGAGCTGCTGCGCCCCCCGCCGGGCGCCGAGGTGCTGGGCCCCGTGCCGGAGCCCGCGCGGCCCGGGCACGAGGCCGGCGAACGCTTCCTGGTGCGGGCGGCCCGGGCCGACGGCGTGCCGCTGGCCAGGGCGCTGGCCGAGGTCCAGGGGGTCCGCTCGGCCCGCAAGGCCCCCGAGCACGTGCGGGTCCAGCTCGACCCGGACGCCCTGTAATGGCAGGACCGTTGGGCATGGATGTGGAACGCTGACCGCGTGACCGGTCCAGCCAGTGCATTCAAGATCACCCGGGTCCGGCTGCGCCACTACCGGAGCATCGCTGCGTGCGACGTGCGATTGGGCAAGCTAGGGCTGCTCGTCGGTCCGAACGGTTCGGGCAAGAGCAACTTCCTCGACTCGATGCGGCTCACGTCGGATGCACTGGACACGACGCTCGACCACGCGTTGCGCGACCGCGGCGGGATCGCAGAGGTCCGTCGGCGGTCCACCGGTCACCCCACTCACTTCAGGATCGAACTGAACTTCGCCACAGCGGACCAGACAGGCAGCTACAGCTTCCAAATCGCCGCGGTGAAGGGTGGCGACTTCCGCGTCTCGCACGAGGACTGCGTGGTGCGTCCGGCGATGTTCGGTGGAGAGGATTCGTTCTACCGGGTTCGTGACGGAGAGCTGGTCGCGTCGAGCGAGGCCTTCATGCCGGCCGTGTCGGATGACCGCCTCTACCTCGTGTCCGCATCGTCGGTGGGTCCATTTCGCATGGTCTTCGATGGGTTGCGGGCCATCACGGTCTACAGCATCAACCCGGACGTCATGCGTGGCCTCCAGAAGCCCGATTCCGGTGAGATCCTGCGCCGGGACGGGAGCAACGCTGCAAGCGTTCTAGAACGTCTCCGCCGGGAGGCTCCGATGTCCAAGGAGCGCATCGAGGACTACCTGCGGTTGGTCGTGCCGGGCATCGATGGCGTGGACCGGGTGAGCCTCGACTCGTGGGAGGCACTCGAGTTCCGTCAGGACACGGCGGGATCGAGCCGGCCATGGTCGTTTCGCGGTTCATCGATGTCCGATGGCACCCTGCGGGCTCTGGGTGTGCTGCTGGCTCTCTTCTCCACCTCCCGATCGGCGAGCACGATCGGTATTGAGGAACCCGAGGCGGCGCTGCACCCCGCCGCTGCTGGCGTACTTCTCGATGCCCTGCGGGATGCCAGCGAGCAGCGTCAGGTCCTGGTGACGAGCCACAGTCCAGATCTCCTGGATGACGTGAGCGTCACGACGAATGAACTTGTGGCCGTCCGTCTGGTCGACGGTGGTACCCACCTTGCCCGCCCCGATCTCGCGGGGCGGGAGGCACTGGCCGACAGCCTTTTCACTGCGGGTGAGCTGCTTCGGGCCGACCAGTTGCTACCCGAACTCCCGGAGACCCAGCAGATGTCGCTCTCCGATGTCTGAGACCCCCGTCATCGCGACCATCGTGGAGGGGCACGGTGAGGTGAAGGCCCTGCCTGTCCTGCTCCGGCGGATGGCAGCGGAACGGGGACACGCGCACATCGATGTCCCGAACCCCTGGCGGTTGGACCGCGGACGTTACGCATCGAAGTTGGCCGACACCGCGCGGGCTGCCACCAAACGCGTGCGTACGTCCGGCGGCTTGCTCGTGGTGCTGGATGCCGACGACGACTGCCCGGTGTCGCTTGCAGAGGAACTCAGGAGCACGATGGCGGCGTACGTGAGTCACTGCCCCATCGAGGTCGCGGTGGCCTGCCGCGAGTTCGAAGCGTGGTTCTTGGCCAGCCTGGCATCTCTTCATCGTCATCGAGATGTCGTGCCCGGGGACGAGGTCGCTGACCCGGACGCTCCGCGAGGCGCCAAGGAGCTGCTGGAGAGGCGCATGACCAGCAAGTACTCACCGACGCTCCATCAGCCGGCTTTCGCCGCCATGATGGACATCCGCGTAGCGGTCGAACGCAGCAGGTCGTTCCGCCACCTCGACACAGCCTTGAGCAGGTTGCTCTCGTCCTCCACGTAGAGGCCGACACTGCTCAGCGGTCGACCTGCTGGAGCTCGGCCTCCCAGGCGGCGACGTCGGCGTCCTCGCGGGCCTGCCGCTCATCCTCGGCGATCCGCAGGGTCGACCGCCGCCACCACAGCGGCAACGTGCTCACCGTGGTGAGCACGCCGGCCACCAGGCCGACCACCAGGTGCGGCCGGGCGACGCCGCGGCGCACCAGGGCCCGGGCCAGTGGACCGTCGACCGCGGTGGCGAGGAAGCCCCAGCCGACCGAGACGAGACCGGCAGCCACCGACAGCTGCTGCTCGGCCGGGGTGGCCGTGCGGGGCGGGCGGCCGGCGGCGATCGCCTGCACCGTCGGCAGCTCGTCGGCCGCGGCGTGCGCGAGCACGAGGGCACCGACACCCAGGTGGGCGCGCCGGCGTGCGGCCGAGCGCCGGGGGTGGTCGAGGGCCGCCTCGCCCAGGCCGACGACGACGCCGTCGAGGACGCTGCTGACCACTGCGCGGGCACGGTGCCGGGTGCCGTTGTCCATACCGCACGGTACCCACGTGCAGGCGCCGCGGGGGAGACCTGCCACGGTGACCGCGTGCGGACGATCGGGTTGCTGGGCGGCATGAGCTGGGAGAGCAGCGCGCTCTACTACCGCTTGCTGAACGAGGGCGTGCGCGAGCGGTGGGGTGGTCTGCACAGCGCGCGGTGCGTGCTCCTGTCGGTGGACTTCGCCGGCATCGAGGAGCTGCAGGTGCGGGGGGAGTGGGAGGCGGCCGGTGAGCTGCTGGCCCGCGACGCCGCGGCCGTGCAGGCGGCCGGGGCCGACCTGGTGCTGCTGTGCACCAACACCATGCACCGGGTGGCCCCGGCTCTGGAGGCGGTGCTCGACGTCCCGCTGCTGCACATCGCCGACGTCACCGCCGCGGCCGTGCGCAGGGTCGGGCTGACCCGGGTGGGCCTGCTGGGGACCGCGTTCACCATGGAGCAGCCCTTCCTGCGCGACCGCCTGGTCGCCGGGGGGCTCGAGGTGGTGGTCCCCGGTGCCGCGGACCGGGCCGAGGTGCACCGGGTGGTCTACGAGGAGCTCTGCCGCGGCGTGGTCAGCGACGCCTCCCGGGCCCGGTTCGTCGAGGTGGTCGACCGGTTGGCCGCCGACGGCGCGCAGGGCGTGGTGCTCGGCTGCACCGAGATCGAGCTGCTCCTCGGCGCGGACGACGTCGACGTCCCGGTGTTCGCCACCACCGCCCTGCACGTGTCCGCCGCCCTGGACGCCGCGCTCACCGGCCCCGCCTAGACTCGACGGGTGAGCGTCACCCCGATCCGGATCATGGGCGACCCCGTGCTGCGCACCCCCGCCGCGCCGGTCGTCGACTTCGACGCCGAGCTGCGCCGGCTGGTCACCGACCTGACCGAGACCATGCACGCCGCCGGCGGCGCGGGCCTGGCCGCGCCGCAGATCGGCGTCGGCCTGCGCGTGTTCACCTGGTACGTCGACGGCGAGGTCGGCCACCTGGTCAACCCCGACGTCGTGCCGGTGGGCGAGGAGACCGAGGAGGACGCCGAGGGGTGCCTGTCGATCCCGGGCTTCCGGTTCGACTGCCGCCGGCACCTCTACGTCGCGGCCACCGGGTGGGACATGCACGGCGAGCCCATCCGGGTCGAGGGCTCGCACAAGCTGGCCCGCGCCATCCAGCACGAGACCGACCACCTCGACGGCGTCCTGTTCGTCGACCGGCTCGACGCGCAGGCGCGCGAGGCCGCGCTGTCGGTGCTCGCCGACGCCGAGTGGCAGGGGCACCAGGCATGGGTGCCCCAGGGCGACCCCACTCCGGCGCCCGTCGTGAAGGTGAGCCCGCACTGAAGCTGCTCTTCGCCGGTACGCCGGCGCCCGCCGTGCCGTCGCTGGAGGCGTTGCTGGCCAGCGACCACGAGGTCGTCGCGGTGCTCACCCGGCCCGACGCCCGCGCCGGGCGGGGCCGCCGCGAGGTGCGGTCGCCGGTCGCCGTCCGGGCCGACGAGGCGGGCATCCCCGTGCTGCAGCCGCCGTCGCCGCGCGACCCCGCCTTCCTCGAGCAGTTCGCCGCGCTCGGCGTCGACTGCGCGCCGGTCGTGGCCTACGGTGCGCTGGTCCCCCCGGCCGCCCTGGGGATCCCGACGCACGGCTGGGTGAACCTGCACTTCTCGCTGCTGCCGGCCTGGCGTGGCGCCGCCCCCGTGCAGCACGCGGTCATGGCCGGCGACGAGGTCACCGGCGCGGCCACCTTCCGGCTCGAGCAGGGCCTGGACACCGGACCCGTGTACGGCGTCGTCACCGAGCCCGTGGGCCCCCGCGACACCGCCGGTGACCTGCTCGAGCGGCTCGCCGTGAGCGGTGCGGGTCTGCTGGTGGCCACCCTCGACGGCATCGCCGACGGGTCGCTGCAACCGGTGCCGCAGCCCGCCGAGGGCGTGTCGCTGGCGCCCAAGGTGGAGACCGCCGACGGCGCTGTCGACTGGTCGCTGCCGGCTCACGTGGTCGACCGGCGGGTCCGCGGGGTCACCCCCGCCCCGGGTGCGTGGACGACGTGGCGCGGCGACCGCCTGCGCCTGGGCCCGGTCGAGCCGCTGCCGACCTCGTTGGGCCTGGAGCCCGGGCAGGTGTCGGTGGGGCCCAGCGGCGTGCTGGTGGGCACCGGCCGCGGCTCGGTGCGGTTGGGCCAGGTGCAGCCGGCCGGCAAGAGGATGCTCCCCGCGGCCGACTGGGCGCGCGGCGCCCGGCCCGTGGACGGCGAGAGGGTGGGCGCGTGACGCAGGGCGGGTTCCGAGGACAGGGCGGACGGCGCCCGGCGCAGGGTGCGCGGCGTGGTCCGACCGGCCGGCCTGCGGGTCCGCGCACGAAGCAGCACCGGCCCGAGAGCCGCTGGTCGCGCCCGGTGCTCGACGGCGCCCGGTTGACCGCCTACGACGTCCTGCACGGGGTCTCCTCCCGGGACGCCTACGCCAACCTGCTGCTGCCCCAGCTGCTGCGCGAGCGGGCGGCTGACCTGTCGCCCCGCGACGCAGCGTTCGCCACCCAGCTGACCTACGGCACGCTGCGGGCCACGGGCACCCTGGACGCGGTCCTGGCCGGGCTGGTGTCCCGGCCGCTGGACGAGCTCGAGCCCGAGCTGCGGGACCTGCTGCGGTTGGGCGCCTACCAGGTGCTCGACCTGCGGGTGCCGGCGCACGCCGCGGTCGACACCACCGTGGCGCTGGCCCGGGCGATCGTCGGCACCGGCGCGTCGGGCCTGGTGAACGCGGTGCTGCGCAAGGTCGCGGCCGGCGGCGACCGGGCGGCGTGGGTGGAGGCGCTCGGCGTCACCGGGGACGAGCGGCTGTCGCTGCTCACCGACCACCCGCAGTGGATCATCGACGCCTGGCGCGTGGCGCTGAGCACCGACGGCCCGTGCTCCGACGCCGAGCTCGAGGCGGCGCTGCTGGCCGATGACGAGGCCCCCGAGGTGCACCTGGTGGCCCGCTCGGTCGACCGGGCGACGCTCATCGCCTCCTCCGACGGCCTTCCCGGCCCCTGGTCGCCCTACGCGGTGCGGCTGGAGGGCGGGGACCCCGGCCTGCTGCCCGAGGTCCGGTCGGGCGCGGCCGGTGTGCAGGACGAGGGCTCGCAGGTCGCCGCGCTGGCCCTGGTGCGCGCTCCGCTGGAGGGTCCGGACTCCGCGTGGCTGGACATGTGCGCCGGGCCGGGGGGCAAGGCGGCGCTGCTGGCCGCCGTCCGGCCCGCGGGCGTGCGGCTCACCGCCGCCGACCGGTCCGAGCACCGGGTCGGGCTGGTCGCCTCGGCGCTGCGGGACGCCGAGGACGTCGACGTCCGGGTCGCCGACGGGCGCACCGGGCCGTGGGCGCCGGGCTCGTTCGACCGGGTGCTGCTGGACGCGCCGTGCACCGGGCTGGGCGCGCTGCGCCGGCGGCCCGAGGTGCGCTGGCGGCGCACGGCCGAGGACGTCGCCCCGCTGGCGCAGCTGCAGTGGGAGCTGCTCGACGCGGCGCTGGCCGCCGTCCGGCCGGGGGGCGTGGTGGCCTACGTGACGTGCTCGCCGCACACCGCCGAGACCGTCGACGTGGTTGCCGGGGTCGCCGGGCGGGACGACGTGGAGGTGCTGCCGGTGCCACCGCTGTTCCCCGGGGTGCCCGACGCCGCCCGCGGGGACGCGGTGCAGCTGTGGCCGCACCGGCACGGCACCGACGCGATGTTCGTGGCCCTGCTCCGCCGCCTGCGCTGACCTCCTGGGGTCCCGGCGGTGGGGTGGCCCGACGTCCTGCACGCTGGTCGGCCATTGCCCGCTGCGCACACCGTCAGGGCTGTCCGGCCACCTCGGGCGGCGCGTCGGGCACGAGCGCGTGTGCCCGGTCACGACGGGGCGGGTGGACGCGCGGGACGGCGGGCGCCCGGCGGACCATGACCGGGTGAGCGACCTCCCGCAGCACCCTCGCACCGAGCGCCCCGACGTCGTCCCCCCGCCGCCCGCGTTCGCCGCGCGGGCCAACGTCGGGCCGGGCCTGCACGACCGGGCGGCGGCCGACCCGTTCGCGTTCTGGGCCGAGCAGGCGGGCCGGCTGCAGTGGGACCGGCCGTGGGACGAGGTGTTCGACGACGCGCGGTGGCCGACCGCGCAGTGGTTCACCGGTGGCCGGCTCAACGTCGCGGTCAACTGCCTGGACCGGCACCTGGCCGCCGGCCGCGGTGACGTCGTGGCCCTGCACTGGGAGGGCGAGCCCGGCGACCGCCGGACCGTCACCTACGCCGAGCTGCACGAGCAGGTCTGCCGGCTCGCCCACGGCCTCACCGAGCTCGGGGTCGGGCCCGGCGACCGGGTGGTGCTCTACCTGCCGGTGCTGGTCGAGACGGTGGTCGCCACCATGGCCTGCGCCCGCGTCGGTGCGGTGGTCAGCCTGGTGTTCGGCGGGTTCTCCGCCGACGCCCTGCGGTTCCGCGTCGCCGACACCGGCGCGACGGTCGTGGTGGCCAGCGACGGGCAGTTCCGGCGCGGGCAGGCGGTGCCGGTGAAGGCGGTCGTCGACGAGGCGGTGGCCGGCCTCGACCACGTCGAGCACGTCCTCGTCGTGCGCCGCACGGGGGAGACCGACCTGCCCTGGACGGCGGGCCGCGACGTCTGGTGGCACGACCTGCTCGAGCGCCAGCCCGCCCGGCACGAGGCGGCCTCCTTCGACGCCGAGCACCCGCTCTTCATCGTCTACACCTCGGGCACGACCGGTCGGCCCAAGGGGCTGGTGCACACCACCGGCGGCTACCTCACCCACGCCAGCTGGACGCACTGGGCGCTGTTCGACCTGCGCGACGACGACGTCTACTGGTGCCAGGCCGACCTGGCCTGGGTCACCGCCCACACGTACGTGCTCTACGGCCCGCTGTCCAACGGTGCCACCCAGGTGGTCTACGAGGGCAGCCCGCTGACCCCGCACCCGGGCCGGCACTTCGAGGTCATCGAGCGGTACGGGGTGACCACCTACTACACGGCCCCGACCCTGGTGCGCACGTTCATGAAGCACGGGCCCGAGCTGCCCGCGGGCTACGACCTGACCTCACTGCGCCTGCTGGGCTCCGTGGGCGAGGCGATCAACCCCGAGGCGTGGTGGTGGCTGCACGAGCACGTCGGGGGCGGCCGCTGCCCAGTGGTGGACACCTGGTGGCAGTCCGAGACCGGCGCCGCCGTCGTCGCGCCGCTGCCGGGGGTGACCCCGCTCAAGCCGGGCTCGGCCACCCTCCCGGTGCCGGGGTGCGCCGTCGCGGTGGTCGACGACGCGGGCGCCGAGACCCCGCCGGGGGTCGAGGGCAACCTGGTGATCACCGCACCCTGGCCGGGCATGGCCCGCACCGTGTGGGGCGACCACGACCGCTTCGTGCGCTCGTACTGGGCGCCCTACGCCGAGCAGGGGTGGTACCTGGCCGGCGACTCCGCCTCCCGCGACGCCGACAGGTACGTGTGGATCGGCGGGCGCATCGACGACGTCCTCAACGTCTCGGGGCACCGGCTGAGCAGCATCGAGCTGGAGTCGGCGCTCGTCTCCCACCCCCGCGTGGCCGAGGCCGCGGTGGTCGGCGCGCCCGACGACGTCACCGGCCAGCGCATCGTCGCCTTCGTCATCCCCCGGGCCGTGCCCACCGCGGAGGGGGACGTCGACGACGGCGGGCTGGCCGAGGAGCTGCGCGCGCACGTGGCCGCCCGGGTGGGCGCGGTGGCCAAGCCCCGCGAGGTGGTGGTGGTGAGCGACCTGCCCAAGACCCGGTCGGGCAAGATCATGCGCCGCCTGGTGGCCGACCTGACGGCCGGCCGCGGTGGCGGCGACACCACCTCGCTGACCGACCCGACGGCGCTGGCCGCGGTGGACCGGGCCTGGACGGCGCACCGGGCGGGGTCGTGATCCGGGCCCGCACCTAGGATCACCGGGTGCCCCGCCGCCCGATGATCGCGCCCAGCCTGCTGTCCGCCGACTTCGCCCGGCTGGCGGAGGAGACCGCGCGCATCGCCGACGCCGACTGGGTGCACGTCGACGTGATGGACGCCCACTTCGTGCCCAACCTGACCCTCGGCGAGCCCGTGGTGAAGGCCATCCAGGCCGTCAGCCCGGTACCGCTGGACTGCCACCTGATGATCACCGACCCCGAGCGGTGGGCGCCGGCCTACGCCGAGCTGGGCGCGCACAACGTCACCGTGCACGCCGAGGCCTGCACGGGCGACCCCCGCGACCTGGCGAAGGACCTCCGCGCCGCCGGGGCCAAGGCCGGGCTCGCGATCAAGCCGGGCACGCCGCTCGAGCAGTACGTCGAGGTGCTGCGCGACTTTGACACCCTGCTGGTGATGAGCGTCGAGCCCGGTTTCGGCGGCCAGTCGTTCATGCCCGAGGTGCTGGACAAGGTGCGCGAGGCCCGCCGCCTGGTCGACACCGGGCACCTCGAGCTGCTGGTGGAGATCGACGGCGGCATCAACGCCGACACCATCGAGGCCGCCGCCGAGGCCGGGGTGGACATGTTCGTCGCCGGCTCCGCGGTCTACGGCGCCGATGACCCCTCCGCGGCGATCGCCTCCTTGCGCGCGCAGGCCGCCCGCGCGTTCCCCGCCGCGTGATCGACCCGGTCGAACGGGCCGCGATGGCCCGGGCGCGGGAGCTCGGCTGGTCGGCGCTGGGCCGTACCAGCCCCAACCCGGCGGTCGGCGCCGTCGTGCTCGACACCGCCGGCCGGGTCGTCGGCGAGGGCGCGACGCAGCCCCCTGGCGGCGCGCACGCCGAGGTGGTCGCTCTGGCGCAGGCGGGCGAGCGTGCCCGCGGCGGCACCGCCGTCGTCACCCTCGAGCCGTGCGACCACACCGGCCGCACCGGGCCGTGCAGCGAGGCGCTGCTGGCGGCGAGCGTCACCCGCGTCGTCGTCGCCGTCCCCGAGCCCACCGGGCTGGCCGCCGGCGGTGCCGAGCGGTTGCGGGCGGCGGGCGTCGACGTCGTCCTCGGCGCGGAGCGGGCCGAGGCCGCCGAGGGCGCGCTGGCGCCCTGGCTGCTCGGCGTCCGCGACCACCGGCCCCAGGTCGTGTGGAAGGTCGCCACCACCCTCGACGGACGGGTCGCGGCCACGGACGGCACCAGCCGCTGGATCACCGGCCCGGACGCCCGCGCCGAGGTGCACCGGCTGCGCGCCACCTGCGACGCCGTCCTCGTGGGGTCGGGCACCGTGCTCGTCGACGACCCCCAGCTCACCGTCCGCGACGCCACCGGAGCCGACGCCGACCGGCAGCCGCTGCGCGTGGTGCTGGACCGCCGCGGCCGGGTGCCGGCGACCGCCCGGGTGCGGGACGGCGCGGCCCCCACCCACCTGTCGAGCGCCGCGGGCCCGGCCGCGCTGCTGGCCGAGCTGTTCGACCGCGACGTCCGCCGGGTGCTGCTGGAGGGCGGGCCGACCCTGGCCGCGGCGTTCCTGACCGCGGGCCTGGTCGACGAGGTCGTCGTGCACCTGGCCCCCCAGCTGCTGGGCGCCGGCCCGTCGCTGGTGGGCGACCTGGGAATCAGCACGATGGCTGCGGCGCTGCAGCTCACACCCCTGGACGTCACCCCGCTGGGGAGGGACGTGCAGCTCCGCTTCCGTCCCACCCGGCACACTGGTGGCGCACCGCAACCCGAGGAGACGACCAGCTGATGTTCACCGGCATCGTGGAGGAGGTCGGCACCCTCGTCGTCCGCGACGACCAGGGCGACTCCGCCCGCCTGCAGCTGCGCGGCAGCACGACCCTGGAGGGGGTCGCCCTGGGCGACTCCATCGCGGTCAACGGCGTGTGCCTGACCGTCACCGCCGTCGAGGGCGGCGTGTGGAGCACCGACGTCATGGCCGAGACGCTGCGCCGCAGCAGCCTGGGGGCGCTGACCACCGGCGACCCGGTCAACCTCGAGCGCGCGGTCACCGCCGGCACCCGGCTGGGCGGGCACATCGTGCAGGGCCACGTCGACGGCGTCGGCACCGTCGTGTCGGTGACGCCGTCCGAGCACTGGACCGTGGTGCGCGTCGGCCTGCCCGAGGGCATCGCCCGCTACGTCGTGGAGAAGGGCTCGATCACCGTCGACGGCGTCTCCCTCACCGTGAGCGCCTGCTCGGCGGCCGACGACCCGCAGCCGTGGCTCGAGGTCTCCCTCATCCCCACCACGCTGCGCGAGACCACCCTGGGCACCCGCGCGGCCGGTGACCCGGTCAACCTGGAGGTGGACGTCATCGCCAAGTACGTCGAACGTCTGCTGGGGGCACGCTCGTGAGCGGGCAGCGGCTGGACTCCATCGAGGACGCGATCGCGGCGGTCAAATCCGGCCGGCCGGTCGTGGTCATCGACGACGAGGACCGCGAGAACGAGGGCGACCTCATCTTCGCCGCCGAGCTGGCGACGCCGGAGCTGGTGGCCTTCATGGTCCGCTACACCTCGGGCTACATCTGCGTCGCCGTCACCGAGGAGGACGCCGACCGGCTCGACCTGCCGCCGATGTTCCGGGTCAACCAGGACCGCCGCGGCACGGCCTACACGGTCACCGTCGACGCCCGCGAGGGCATCGGCACCGGCATCTCGGCCACCGACCGGGCGCACACCATCCGGCTGCTGGCCGCCGCCGACACCTCGAGCGCCGACCTCTCCCGCCCGGGCCACGTCGTCCCGCTGCGGGCCCGCGACGGCGGCGTCCTGCGCCGGCCCGGCCACACCGAGGCCGCCGTCGACCTCGCGGTGCTCGCCGGGCTGCGGCCCTCGGGCGTGCTGTGCGAGCTGGTCAGCGAGAAGGACCCGATCGGCATGGCCCGCACCGACGAGCTGCGGGTGTTCGCCGACGAGCACGACCTCGTGATGTGCTCGATCGCCGACCTCATCGCCTACCGCAAGCGCTTCGACAAGCTGGTCGAGCGGGTCGCCGAGGCCCAGGTGCCGCTGCCGCCGGGCCTGTTCACCGCGGTGGGCTACTCCAGCTCCTACGACGACCGGGAGCACGTGGCGTTCGTCTACGGCGACATCGGCGACGGCGAGGACGTCCTGGTGCGGGTGCACTCCGAGTGCCTCACCGGCGACGTCTTCGGCTCCCTGCGGTGCGACTGCGGGCCGCAGCTGAACGCGGCGCTGGCCGCGGTCGCGCAGGAGGGGCGCGGGGTGGTGCTGTACATCCGCGGCCACGAGGGCCGCGGCATCGGCCTGCTGCACAAGCTGCAGGCCTACCAGCTGCAGGACGCCGGGGTCGACACCGTCGACGCCAACCTCGACCTCGGCCTGCCCGCCGATGCCCGCGACTACGGCACCGGCGCGCAGATCCTGGTCGACCTCGGGGTGCGCTCCATGCGGTTGCTGACCAACAACCCGGCCAAGCGGGCCGGGCTGGAGGGCTACGGTCTGCGCATCACCGGCCGGGTGGGCCTGCCCACCCACGTGACGCCGGAGAACATCGGCTACCTGCGGACCAAGCGCGACCGCATGGGCCACATCCTCGACATCGTCGACCCGGGCGAGGACGTCCCGGTGCCGGTCGGCACGAGCACACCGATCCGGGTACCCGAGCAGGACCAGTGAGCAGCACACACGGGAGGCAGTCATGAGCGGCAGCGGGGCACCGGGCGCGCAGAAGGTCGACGCGACGGGGGTGCGGCTGGGCATCGTCGCGGCCCGCTGGCACCACGTCATCTGCGACTCCCTGCTCGACCGGGCCCTGGCCTGCGCGCGCGAGATGGGGGTCGTCGACCCCACCGTGGTGCGGGTCAGCGGGGCGCTGGAGCTGCCCGTGGTGGCGCAGGCGCTGGCCGCCGACCACGACGCCGTCGTGGCCCTCGGCGTCGTCATCCGCGGCGGCACGCCGCACTTCGAGTACGTCTGCGACGCCTTCACCGCCGGCCTCACCCGGGTGTCCCTGGACACCGGCGTGCCCATCGGCAACGGCGTCCTCACCACCGAGGGCGAGGGCCAGGCCCGCGACCGGGCCGGCCTGGAGGACTCCGCCGAGGACAAGGGCTGGGAGGCCACCGTCGCCGCCCTGGACACCGCGGTGACCCTGCGCGGGCTGCGCAACCCCAAGTCCGACATCGGGTTCGGTCTCGGGTGAGCACCACCTTCGACGAGCTGTTCGCCCAGCTGCAGGCCAAGGTCGCCGCCGGTGACCCGGCCTCGGGCACCGTCGCGGCGGTGCAGGCCGGGGTGCACACGGTGGGCAAGAAGCTGGTCGAGGAGGCGGCCGAGAGCTGGATGGCCGCCGAGCACGAGGGCCCCGACCGCGCCGCCGAGGAGATCAGCCAGCTCCTCTACTGGACCCAAGCCCTCATGCTCGCCAAGGGGCTGAGCCTGGAGGACGTGTACACCCACCTATGACCACCAACCCATGACCAGGAGCAACCCCGTGCTGCGCGTCGCCGTCCCCAACAAGGGCGTCCTCTCCGAGCCGGCCGCCGAGATGCTCTCCGAGAGCGGTTACCGGCAGCGGCGCAGCACGAAGGACCTCGCGGTGTACGACCCCGACTCCGACACCGAGTTCTTCTACCTGCGACCCCGCGACATCGCCGTCTACGTGGCCGCCGGCACCCTCGACGTCGGCATCACCGGCCGCGACATGCTGCAGGAGACCACCCCGCCGGAGACCGAGTCGCCGGCCGAGGAGGTCATGGCGCTCGGCTTCGGCCGGTCCTCCTTCCGGTTCGCCAGCCCCACCGGGTCGGGCATCGAGTCCGTCGCCGACCTGGCCGGCACCCGCATCGCCACCGCCTACCCGGTGCTGCTGGAGAAGTTCCTCACCGAGTCTGGGATCGACGCCGCCGTGGTCAAGCTCGACGGCGCCGTCGAGACCGCCTGCCGGCTGGGCGTCGCCGACGCGGTGTGCGACGTCGTGGAGACCGGGACGACGCTGCGCCAGGCGGGCCTGCACGTCATCGGCGACCCCGTGCTCACCAGCGAGGCCATCCTGGTGCGCCGCGCCGGCGCGGAGGAGAACCCGGCGGTGGCCCAGCTGCAGCGCCGCCTGCGCGGGGTCCTGGTCGCCCGGCAGTACGTGATGCTCGACTACGACTGCCCCGACGACCTGCTGGAGAAGGCCACCGCCATCACCCCCGGCCTGGAGGGCCCGACGGTGAGCCGGCTGCAGACACCGGGCTGGTCGGCGGTGCGGGCGATGGTGCCGCAGACCGACACCAACCGGCTGATGGACGAGCTGTGGGAGCTCGGCGCCCGCGCCATCCTGGTGACGTCGATCCACGCCTGCCGCATCTGACGCCGGGGCCCGGTGCCGCGACCGGTCGGGCCGGGCCGACCACCCGCACCCGCGGTCAGCGGGTGCGGGTGGTCCGCTCGGCGAGGTCGATCGCGGTGCACAACCCCAGGGTCATCGCGCGACCGCTGGTCGACCCGGTGGCCAGCAGGGTGGCCAGGGCGGCGTCGAGGTCGCCCTGGCCCACCAGGGCCCGGACGACGGCGGCGAACTCGCCGCTGACCCGGCCGGCGGCGGCGTGCTTGAGCAGCGCCCGCGACAGTTCGGTTGTGCGCCCCGCGGCCAGGGCGTGCACCCCGGCCCCGAACCGCTCGGCGGCGGGGTGCCCCAGCAGGACCAGCCCGGCCACGCAGCCGGCCAGCACGTCGTCCCCGGCCGGGGTGAGCCCGGGCCCCAGCCCCACCAGCCGGGTGGCGGTGCGCAGCGCGGCGTCGAGGTCGGCCCGGCGCACGGCCCCGCGGAGCGCGGCCAGCGGGCCGCTGGGCCCCCCGGGGAAGCCGGGGAGGGTGAACGAGCTGTGCGGGCCGTCGCCGTAGAGCACCGTGCGCAGCGTGCGGACGCCCTCGGGCAGGAGCGCGGGCCGGGTCCCGGGCAGCCGGGGCCGGGGGTCCCACCAGGCCGCGGCCGACACGCTGAGGTCGCCGACGGACACCCGGCCACCACCGACCGTGCCCGGGGCGCCGGAGGGCACCGAGACGAGGGGGCGACCGTTGGCCGGGCGGGACAGCACCAGCCCCAGTGGCAGCCGGGCGGCGTCGGCGGTGAGCACGCCCACGACGTCGACGCCCTGCGGGGTGGGCACGGCCAGGTAGACCGCGGCGGGCACCGACAGCAGCACGGTGGCCGGCCGGGCGGGGCCGCGCAGGAGCTCGGCGACACCGGTGCTGGCCGCCGCGGGGACGGCCGGCCCGGCCGGGGTGCCGTGCGCGAGCCGGCGTGCGCTGCGCTGGGCGGCCCGGGCGGGGTCGGGTGGCAGCGGGATGGTGGGCACCCCCAGGCGGGCGGCACGGCCCTGGACGGCGGGCTGCGGTTCGGCGGTGCGCATGTGTTCCTCCCGAGGTGCCGGCGGTCGTCCCCTGGACCGCCGTCCCCCGGTACCGTGCGGAGCGGTACCGGGCGCACCCCGAACCTATGCGGCGCGTCGGGGGCCTCCGTATGGCGTATGTAGCCAAGAATGGTGAGCAGCGCCCGGGTGACTCTGACAGAATCCGTGTCGAAGGTCGGGGGATCGAACGACGTGGGGGACGACACGGTGACTGAGCGCGATGTTCCGGTGACCCAGATTGCGGACGGTGGCCGGACGGCTCCGCTGCGTCAGCTCGCGCCGAGGTCGGAGCCGGCCCTGTCGCGGGTCGCCCCGACCGAGCGCACCGCCCTCGAGGACAGCATGGGGCTGTCGGTCACCCAGCTGCTGGCGCTCACCGACGGCACCCTCGTCGCGGGTTCGGCGGGTGCCGGTCGCCTGGTCCGGCAGGTGGTCGTGGACGACCCGGCCGACCCCCTCGCCGGCGCGGGCCCCGACGTCCTCGTCGTGCTCGGCGCCCGGCTGCCGCCGGCCGACCCCGCGCAGTGCCGCGCGCTCATCGAGCGGCTCACCGCGCTGGGCACCGCCGCGCTGGCCTACCGGGACTCCGACGGGCCGCCCGCCGTCCCGGCCGAGGTGCGCTACGAGGCCGACCGGCGCGGGTTCCCGGTCGTCGCCCTGCCGCGCTCCTCGCGGTTGGACCTGGTGGTGGCCGAGGTGTTCGGCGCGATCGTCGCCAAGCAGGCGCAGGCGCTGAGCCTGGCCGACCGCATGCACAACCAGTTCATCGACGTCGCGCTCACCGGTGGCGGGCTGACCGAGGTCACCGCGCAGGCGGCCACCTTCCTCGACGGGGCCGCCGTGCTGGGCCTGGGCCCCGACCGCGAGATCGCCACCAGCGCCGGCCCGCCCGACGACGTGGCCGAGGTGCGCGACTGGTTGTGGCTGCTCGACGCCGCCGCCGACGACGCCTGGTCCGACCTCCCCACCGCCCGGCGCCTGTCCGAGAGCCGGGCCGACCAGGCGATCGTCACCCCGGCCGACGTCCTGGCCGACGCCGACCTGTCCCCGGCCGACGGCATCCTGCTCGTCCCGGGCCACCACGAGCTGCCCGGTGGCGTCGGGGAGTACGCCGTGGCCCCGATCATGGCCGGCGACCAGCGGCACGGGTGGCTGGTCGCGGTCAACCGGCACGGCCCCATGCGGGTGGGCGCCGGCGCCGTCCTCGAGCGCGGCGCGGTCATCGCCGCGCTGTCGGAGATCCGCCACCAGGCCGTGCACTCGGTCGAGCTGCGCTTCCAGGGCGACATGGTGCGTCGGCTGGTCAGCGGCACCGTCGGGCACACCGAGCGGGCCCTGGCCTACACGCGTTCCTTCGGGTGGCGCCTCGACGGGCCGGTCGTCGTCCTGGTCACCGCCACCGAGACGGTGGCCGACGCCGCCGCCGACCCCACGCGGGCCCTCGACGTCCTGGACCGGCTGGCCGACGGCTGGCGGGCCGCGATCGACGGCGAGGTGGCCGGGGCGGCGGTCGCCGGTCTGGCCACCGAGATCGTCACCGTGCTGCCGCTGGACGGACGCACCCCCGAGGAGCTGACCTCCCTGGTCGCCGCGGTGACCGGCCGGGTGAACGCGCGGCTGCGCCGGGTGGGGCGGGTGCTGGCCACCGGCATCGGCCGTCCCGCGGCGGTGCTGTCCGGGCTGGGGGAGGCCCACCAGCAGGCCCAGCGCGCGCTGCAGGTCGGGCAGGAGATCCACGGCGAGGCCACCGTCACGCACTTCGACCAGCTGGGGGTGTTCCGGCTGCTGTCGCTGATCCCGGACTCGACCGAGCTGCGCTCCTACGTCGACGAGGTGCTCGGCCCGCTGGCCGATGCCGCCGACCCCGACTCCGCCGACCTGCGCGACACGTTGCGGGTGCTGCTGGAGACCAACCTGAACGTGGCGGAGTCGGCTCGGCGGCTGCACTTCCACTACAACACGATGCGCTACCGCATCGGCAAGCTCGAGCGGATGCTCGGGCCCTTCACCTCCGACCCGACGCTGCGGCTGAACCTGCTGCTGGCGCTGCACGCGGCCCGCATGCGCGGGCTGGACCAGGCGCACCGTCCCCCGGTGGAGGCCACGGGCCTGTCCTTCCTCGACGACGGGCTGGAGGCCCTGGCCCACTGAGCCCGGGCCGCCGTCCACGGTGCGCGGGGCGGTCAGGCGGGTGCGCCGACCAGCACGCAGTCGGCGCACGGCACCGCGGCGGGCAGCCGGTGCAGCATGCAGCACGACCGGCGCGCGAAGCTGCCGTCGGGCCGCCAGCCGCCGGTGCCCACCAGCGGTCCGTGCGCGAGCAGGGCGTCGAGCACGGCACGCGCCGGTGCGGCCAGGTCGGGCCGCGCACCCGCGACCACGACGGCGGTCCCGTGCAGCGCGGACACGACGTTGCCGGTGAGCGCCCGCCGGGACACCGACCGGGCGGCCACCGCGTCGCTCCACGGACCGACCAGCGGCACCAGCCAGTGCTCGACCAGGGCCGCGGCGACCTCGCCCGGTACCGCGACGTCGACCCCCCGCACCCCCGACCAGGTCATCGGCACGGGGTTGCTGCCGACCGGCTGCAGCAGCACCGACCCGGGGACGGGCAGCACCGCGGCCACCAGGGCGGCGGCGAGGGCGGGGGAGAGCACCCGGGCGACCACCCCGAGGTGCACCAGCGAGTGCACCTCGCGGCGGCCGGCGGCGGGTCCCAGGACGGCGGCGACCGCGGCGGTGCGGGCGTCGAGCAGCCGGTCGCCGTCGCGGAGGTCGACCGCTCCGGGCCCGGGGTCGGCGTCCACCGCGCAGAAGGGGCCCAGGGCTGCTGCTCGCCGGAGCGCGGTCCGTGCCGGCGCCGCGTCGCTGCTGCCCACGGGGGCAGCCTGCCACGGGCCCGTCACACGGGTCCGGTAGAAGGGCGGCATGAGCGACCTCCTGGTGACCGGTGCCCGCCTGCGCGACGGCCGCGTCGTCGACGTCCACGTGCGCGGTGGCCGGGTCGCCGCGCTCGCCCCGGTCGGTAAGCTGGCCCGCCCCGCGGACCTCCCGGTGGTCGACGCCGACGGTGGGCTGGTCACCGAGCCGTGCGTCGATGCCCACCTGCACCTGGACAAGGTGCGCACGCTGCCCCTGGCCGGTGAGGCCGCGCTGACCGCCTACACCGCCGGGGGCATGGCCGAGTCGGCCGCGAGCATCGACCTGGCCAGCGCGGTCAAGGCGCACTGGTCGGTGGACCTGCTGCTGCCGGGCGTGCGCGAGGTGCTGGCGCTGGGTGTCGAGCACGGGGTGCTGCACGTGCAGGCCTTCGTGGACGTCGACTCCGCGGCCGGGCTGGTCGGGATGGAGGCGGTGCTGGCCGCCCGCGAGGAGTTCGCCGGCGTCGTCGACGTCTCCGTCGTCGCCTTCCCGCAGGACGGCGTGCTGCGCGACCCCGGCACCGCCGACCTCGTGACGGCCGCGCTCGACCTCGGGGCCGACGTGGTCGGCGGCATCCCGTGGATCGAGGACGGCGAGGCCGACCAGCGGGCGCACGTGCAGTGGGCCTGCGCGCTGGCCGCCCGGCGTGGTCTCCGGGTCGCGATGCTCACCGACGACAGCCCGGACCCGGGGTACCGCACCACCGGGATGCTCGCCGAGGCGATGGTCGAGCACGGCCTCGTCGGGCGCGGGGTGGCCTGCCACGCCCGGGCGCTGGGCAGCTACGACGACGACGCGCTCGCCACCGTGGTCGCCCAGGCGCACGCGGCCGGGCTGGGCCTGGTCAGCGACCCGCACACCGGCGGTCGCGCCCTGCCGGTGCGCCGGCTGGTGGCCGAGGGCCTGGCCGTCGCGCTCGGCCAGGACGACGTCGAGGACGCCTACTACCCCTTCGGTCGGCACGACCTGCTCGAGGTGGCCTTCCTCGCCGCGCACCTGCTGGAGATGCGGTCAGCGGCCGACCTGGAGACCCTCGTCGACCTGGTGACGACCTCGGCGGCCCGGGTGCTCGGGCTCACCGACTTCGGCCTGCGGGTGGGTGGCCCCGGCGACCTGCTGGTGCACGACGCCACCCGCACGGTCGACCTGCTGGCCCGGCACGCCGCGCCCCGCGCCGTGGTGCGGGCCGGCCGGGTGGTCGCTCAGCGCTGACGCGGGGTGCGCCAGGCGGCCTCCTCGTCGAAGGGCTCGTCCTCGTCGTCGGCGGGCCCGGAGCCGGCCGCCTGCCTGCGGGCGTGCGCCTCCAGGGCCTCGTCGCGCTCCCGGGCGCGGTCGAACGCCTCGGCCTTCTCCAGCTCGCGCCGCTGCCGCCTCGTGAGGGGTGCACCCTCCCCCGCGGGGAGGACGACCTGCCAGTCGTCGCGCTGGCGGACCAGCAGGACGGCGGCCACGGTCAGCCCGATCGGCAGGACGTAGCCGCCCACCCGCTCCATCCCCCCGTAGCCCAGCAACTGCGTGACGCCGGTGCCGAAGAAGATCGTGCCGATGACCCCGAGGAGCCCCAGCAGCGCGAGCACCGTGCCCACCGCCTCCGACCGCGGCCGGACGCCGTAGGCCAGCGCGATCAGCCCCAGGCCGCTGCCCAGCAGGTAGAGGACCGCGCCGATGGTGTGCGTGGCCCCGCCGGCGTCGGAGGGGAACAGCCCGACCAGCAGCGCCCCGGCCCCGGCCGCGGTGAGCAGCACGAGCGACAGCCGACCGCCCAGCCCGACCAGGGCGGGGTGCAGCAGCACCGCACCACCCACGACCAGCACGGCCTGGGCGACGAACGAGGCGTTCATCAGCCCGGCGGCGGGGGACAGGTCGGTGCCCAGGTCGCTGATCGCCTGGTCGATGCGGCTGTACCCGCCGAACCGGGCCACCGCGACCGCCTCGACGACGAAGAACTGCAGTGTGAGCACCCACAGCGCCGCCCCGGCCAGGTAACGGGTGCGGCTGAGGGAGGTGCCGGGGGTGTCGTCGGGGTCGGTCACGGTGTCCACGAGGACCCATGGTCCCAGCCGGGAGCAGACTGGCGCCCATGAGTGCTGACCTGGCGGGGCTGGTCTCCGTCGAGCCCGGCAACGGCACCCCGCCCTACGAGCAGCTGCGGGCGCGGCTGGCCGACCTCGTGCACACCGGTGAGCTCGTCGAGGGCGACCGGCTGCCCACCGTGCGGGCGTTCGCCCAGCAGCTCGGCGTGGCCCCGGGCACCGTGGCCCGCGCCTACACCGAGCTGGAGGCCGACGAGCTGGTCGAGGGCCGCGGGCGGGCGGGCACGGTGGTGACCGGCGGGTCGGGTGACCCGACCCGGGCCCGGCTGCGTGCGGCGGCCAACCGGCTGGTGGCCGCGGCCCGCGCCGACGGGGTGGACGACGACACCGTGCTGGCGGTCGTGCACGCCGCGCTCACGGACACCCGGTGACGGCCCGCTCGGTCGCCCTGTTCGTGCTGGCGGCGGTGCTGGAGATCGGGGGCGCCTGGCTGGTCTGGCAGGGCGTGCGCGAGCAGCGGGGCTGGCTGTGGGTGGGGGCCGGGGTGGTGGCCCTGGGCCTGTACGGGTTCGCCGCGGCGCTGCAGCCCTCGGCGGAGTTCGGTCGGGTGCTGGCCGCCTACGGCGGGGTGTTCATCGCCGGGTCGTTGCTGTGGGGCGCGGTCGCCGACGGGTTCCGACCCGATCGTTGGGACGTGGCCGGGGCGCTGGTCTGCCTGGTCGGCGTCGCACTGATCATGTACGCCCCGCGCTCGGGGTGAGCGCACGCACGGCCGCCCACTGGGCCGGCGAGAGCCACGAGGGGTTGCTGCCGGCGGGCATCCGCAGCACCTCAGCGCGCTGCGCGACGGGGTCGGCGAGCAGCGCGCCGCGCGGCACCGGGTCGGTGAGCCGGGTCCACCGGACGAGGACCTCGGGCCCGGCCGGGTGGGTGCCGGCCACCGTGCCGACCGCGTGCACCCCCGGCGCCACCCGACCGCTGCACCACAGCAGCACCGGGTCACCGGGCGACACCAGGTCCACCCGGTAGGACTGCCGCACGCACCGCACCATCCCGACGGCGTCCCCGGGCCGCCAGCCCGGGGCGAGCTCGTCGGGCAGCACCGCCGACTTCAGCACCCAGCAACCCACGTCGGCGCGGGTCAGCACCCCAGTGCCGCGAGCCGGTCGGCGTAGCGGTCGACGGCACGCCGGGCCACGTCCGGGCGCTGCGCGTAGAGCCCGAGCTGCGCGCCGGCGACCTCCGCCCAGGGCACCTCGCGGCCGCCCAGCACCCACCGCGGCCGGGCCAGGGCGGGGTCCAGGTCGAGCGCGGCGAGGACGGCGGCGTCGAGCGGCGCCTTGGCGCTGCCCAGCATCTGGTGGTCGGGCACGGCCGGCTCCCCGTCCCACCCCAGCACGGCCAGCGCGCCGGCGCCGACCGCGCGCAGGGTGTCGTTGGCGGGGTGGTTGACCGTCCACATCGCCTCGGCGCCGCCGGCGACCACCGCGTCGGTGGTGTCGACGTCCAGGGCGGCGTTGCGCCGTCGCAGCTCGGCCTGCGACCGGGCGGCCAGGTCCCGCACGGCGGCCGGGTCGGGGGTGCAGGCCAGCACCCGGTCCACGGCTCCCTCGACGTCCAGGCCGTCGACGGCGGCGCGCAGCAGCCGCAGGTCGTGGTAGTCGGTGAGCGGTGCGTCGACCCGCGCGCCGTCGGCGTCGTGGGCGTGCACCTGCCACGGGAACAGCCCCTCGTAGTAGGTGGTGGGCACCCGCACCACCTGCGCGTCGGTGGGCAGCAGCGCGACCAGCTGCTCGCTGCCGCACCCGGGCACGCGGTACTCGTCCTTGACCGGCTGGGTGACGAGCACCCCGGCGGTGGCCACCAGCTCGTGCAGCCGGTCGACCTCGCCCTCGGTCATCTCGAACACCGGGGGCAGCCGCACGAACTCCACGCCGTGCGCGGCGCCGGCCGGGGCGACCATGCGCCGGATCGACTCGGCCTGGCAGTTGCCCCAGACGAAGCCGACGGTGCCGCGCTCGACCGTGGCCGGGTCCAGCTCGTGCCAGCGGCGCAGGTGCTCGGGGACGGGGATCTCCACCTGGGCGTCGGTCATGCACCCAGCCTGGGACCTCGACGTGAGATGGGCGACCCCGGGTGGCCCCGCCGCCGGGGGCCGCTGCAAGGTGGTCGGCGTGACCGCGCCCGCCCCGCTGCCCCTCGGGCACCGGGCCGGGGAGCCGGGGCTGCGCCGGGCGTCGCTGGCGGTGTTCCTCGCGGGCCTGGCCACCTTCGCCATGCTCTACGAGCCGCAGGCGCTGCTGCCCGAGCTCACCCGGGCCTTCGACGTCGGCCCCGCGGCCTCCACCCTCTCGATCTCGGTGTCCACCGCGTCCTTGGCGGTGGGGTTGCTCGTGCTGGGCCCGCTGTCGGACCGCCGCGGCCGGGTCGGCCTGCTGCAGCTGAGCCTGGCCGCGTCGGCCGGCCTCGCGGTCGCCATCGCGCTGGCGCCGACCTGGCCGGTGCTGCTGGTCCTGCGCGGGGCGCAGGGGTTCGCCCTGGCCGGCCTCTCGGCGGTGGCGGTGGCCTACCTGCGGGAGGAGCTGCACCCCTCGGTGAGCTCGCGCGCCATCGGGTTGTTCATCGCCGGCAACGCCGTCGGCGGTCTCACCGGCCGGCTGCTGGGCGGGTTCCTCACCGACCTCGGCGGCTGGCGGATCGCCCTGGGCGGGGTGGCCGTGCTGGGGGTGGCGTGCGCGGTCGCCGTCCGGCTGCTCGCGCCGGCCCCGCGCCGGTTCGTGCCGGTCGACCGCAGCACCCCGCTGCTGCGTTCGTTGGCCAGCGCGTTCACCGACCCGGCGCTGCTGGTGCTGTACGCGGTGGCGGCGTTCCTCATGGCCGCGTTCGTGGCGGTCTACAACGCCGGCACCTTCCGGCTGGAGTCCCCGCCCTACGACCTGACCCCGGCCCTGGCCTCCCTGGTCTTCCTGGCCTACCTGCTGGGCTCGGCCAGCTCCCCGACGGCCGGGTGGTGGGCCGACCGGGCCAGCCGGCGCCTCGTGGTGCCGCTGTCGGTGCTGGTGATGGCCGGCGGGCTGGCGCTCACCCTCGCCGCTCCGCTGTGGTGCTTCGTGCTGGGGCTGTGCGTGCTCACCGTGGGCTTCTTCGCCGCGCACGCGGTGGCCAGCGGCTGGGTCGGTGCCCGCGCCGCGCTGGGGGGCCGCCCGGTCGGGCAGGCCGCGTCGCTCTACTCGTTCTGGTACTACGTCGGGTCCTCGGTCGGCGGCACCCTGGCCGGGAAGGCCTGGCAGGCCGCCGGGTGGGGCGCGGTGGTGCTGCTGGCCGGCGGGTTCGTGGCCGCGACCCTCCTGCTGACCCTCGCGCTGGGCCGGACCCGGTCCCTCGACCCGGCCCAGCGCTGAGGCCCGGACGACTCAGGCGTCGTCGGAGTCGACCAGCTCGCGCTCGTGCTGCGTGCGGGCGTCCAGGTTCTCCTGCGAGGGGTGCGGGTCCTTCGCGTGCTCGCGGCGGTCGGGCGAGACGTTCTCGGTCGGCACCATCACGTCGTCGGTGGTCGGGGTGTCGTGGTCGGGGCTGCTCATGAAGAGCCGGTCCCCGAGCGGCCCGCCGACGAAACCCCGAGGGCCCGGACGACGTCCCGCACCCCGCGGTGGCCGGCGAGGTCCTCGACCGGCACCGGGAGGGGCAACCGCCAGTTGGGCCGCGCCATCGCCCCGGGCACGTTGGGCCGCCGCTGCACGCCGAGGGCGTCGTCGAGGGTCGCCGACAGCAGCAGGCAGGGTGCGGTGGCCAGCAGCGCGTGCGCCCGCTCCACCGCCTTGCCCGGGCCCATGCGCCTGCTGGGTCCGGCCGGGGCGTCGACCAGGTGGGCCAGCAGCTGCTGCCGGTCGCGCTCGAGCTGGTCGGGCTCACCGGTGCCCAGCTCGACCTGCTCGGCGACGTCCGACCCGGTCCACAGCCCCGCGACGGTGGGCAGGTCGTGCGTGGTGATCGCGCCCATCGCGGCGGCCGGCCACTCGGCCGGGGCGTCGTCCTCGAACCACAGCAGGCGGTAGGACAGCACCCCGTGCTCGGCCATGGCCTCGCGGACGCCGTCCTCGACGGTGCCCAGGTCCTCGCCGACCACGACGGCCTGCGCGCGGTGGCTCTCCAGGGCCACGATCCCGAGGAGGTCCTCGGCGGGGTAGCGGACGTAGGCGCCCGCCGTCGGGTCACCGCCGGGGACCCACCACAGCCGGAACAGCCCCATCACGTGGTCGATGCGCAGGCCCCCGGCGCCGGCCATGGTGGCGCGGATCGACTCCACGAAGGGCGCGTAGTCCGCCGCCCGCAGCCGCCACGGCACCAGCGGCGGCGAGCCCCAGTCCTGGCCCTTGGCGTTGAACGCGTCGGGCGGGGCGCCCACGCTGACGCCCTCGGCGAGCACGTCCTGCCAGGCCCACGCGTCGGCGCCGCCGCCGGACACCCCGATCGGCAGGTCCTGGATGACCGTGAGGTCACCGGTGGCCGCGGCCAGCTGGCCGTCGAGCAGCCACTGCAGCCAGGCGTGGAAGGCCACCTGCGGCTCGTGGTCGGTCGACCAGGCCCGGACGGCGTCCGAGCGGGGGTCGCGCAGGTCGGCCGGCCAGTCGGGCCAGTTCGCCCCGTGCTCGTCGGCGATCGCGGCCCAGTTGGCCCAGTCCTGCAGCGGCTGCCCCTGGTGCCACCACCAGTCGCGGAAGCCCGCGACGTCGGGGTCGGCGTCGAAGGTGCGCTGCAGGACGGCGCGCTTGAACGCCCAGGTCGCGTCGCGGTCGACGAGCTCGGCGCCGTTGAGCTCGGCGGCGCGGGCCCGGTCGTCGTCGGTGAGCTGCACGCCGGGGACGTCGTCCAGGCGCAGGTAGACGGGGTTGCGGAACCGGCGGGTGGCCGGCAGGTAGGGGCTGTCCTCCTGCTCGGGCCCCGGTCCGACCGCGTGCAGCGGGTTGACCAGGACGAAGCCGGCCCCCTGGGACTCGGCCAGCTCGCGGACGGTGCGCAGGTCGGCCAGGTCGCCGATGCCCGCGCTGCCGCGCCCGCGCGCGGCGTAGAGCTGCACAGCCCACCCCCAGCTGCGCTCCTCGGGCAGCCAGCAGCGGCCCGGGTGCACGACGAGCAGCCGGTCACGACCGTCGGGGGTGCGCAGGCGGTGGTAGCCCAGCGGCACGTCGGCGGGCAGCTCGCCGTCGACGTCGATGCTGGTGCCGTCCTCGCACACCACGACGGCGTGGTCGACCTCGAGGGCGTCGCCGGGCACCGCGACGATCGGCGCGGTCTCCTCCAGGTCGGCGGGTGGCTCGCCGATCACCTCGCGCAGCCGGTCGATGGTCGCCCGGTCGACGGTGTGCTCGGTGTCGAGCGCGTCGAGCCAGCTGTCGTCGATGCCCCAGCGGTCTGTGCTCACGCACCCCATCCTCGGGGCTCGTGGGGCGGTGAGCACCCCGGGCTCAGGCGGGCTGGACGCCGAACGCGGTCGCCAGGTTCATGATCTTGCGGGCCCGGCCGAGGCGGGGCAGGTCGCTGCCGTCGCGGATCACCTGGCCGCGGGCGTCGAAGTCGGCGAGGAAGTCGGTGGCCCAGGCGACGTCGGAGGGGGTGGGGGAGATCACCTCGTTGATCACCGGCAGCTGGTCGGTGTCCAGGCACAGCTTGCCGGTCAGCCCGAGGGAGACGGTGACCTCGGTGGCGTCGCGCAGCACGCCGTGGCTGGAGCCGACGGTCGGGCCGTCGATCGGGCCGGGCAGGCCGCCGACCCGGCTGCCCACGACCAGGCGCGATCGCGGGTAGGCCATGGCCAGGTCGTCGGCGGCGGTGCCGGTGTCGCGGCGGTAGTCACCCGAGCCGAAGGCCAGCCGGAAGGCGCCGCGGGCCTTGGCGATGCGCACGGCCTCCTCGATGCCCAGGGCCGACTCGACCAGCGCGAGCACCCGGGTGGCCCCGCCGAGGCGGTCGAAGGTCTCGGTGACGTGCTCGGCGGCCTCGGTCTTGGCCAGCATCACCCCGGCCAGCCCGGGCAGGCCGGCCAGCGCGGCGACGTCGTCGGCCCAGAACGGGGTGGAGTGGTCGTTGATCCGCACCCAGGCCTGGCGGTCGCGCTCGACCGACAGGTACTCGACGACCGAGGCTCGGGCATCCGGCTTGGCCTTGGGGTCGACGGCGTCCTCGATGTCGAGGATGACCTGGTCGGCCCGGGAGGCCAGCTTCTCGTCGAACTCCGCGTGGTCGCGGGCGCCGTTGACCAGCAGCCAGGAGCGGGAGATGTCGGCTTCCACGTGTCGTCTCTGCACGGCCGGTCATCATCCTCGGCGACCCGGTGTGACTCAGCCCCGGGGCTTCGCGCGGCGCGTCGGCACGGCGACGGCCGGGTCCTCGGGCCAGGGGTGCCGGGGGTAGCGGCCGCGCAGCTCGCTGCGGACGGCCGGGTAGCCGGTGGTCCAGAACCCGGCCAGGTCCCCGGTGGTGGCCACGACCCGGCGGGCGGGGGACAGCAGCTCCAGCCGCAGCGGCCGGCCGGCGACCACCGGGGTGCTGCGCCACCCGAAGGCCTCCTGCACCCGCATCGAGGCGGTCGGCACCTCGGGGTCGGTGTAGTCCACCCGGTGGCCGGTGCCGCCGGGCACGACCACCTTCTCCGGGACGACGTCGTCGAGCGCGCCGGCCACCTGACACGGCACGAGCGCGCGGAGCGCGGCCACCAGGTCGAGCCGGCGCAGGTCGGCCCGGCTGCGGGCGGCCTGCACCTGCGGGGTGGCGGCGAGGGCGGCGCGCAGGGCGTCGTCGTCCACGGCCGGCCAGGGGTCCCCGAGCCCGGCGTGGGCGGCCGCCAGCCGCTGCCGCAGCGAGGTGACGGCCGGCGTCCAGCGCAGCAGGTCCAACCCCTCGGCGCGCAGGCCCTCGGCGACCGCGGCGGCGACCAGCGCCGGGTCGGGGTCGGGCAGCGGGCGCTCGGTCAGCACGACCGCACCCAGCCGCTCGACCCGGGCGGCGCGCACGTCGCCGTCGCGCCAGACCACCTCGGGGCCCTCGGCGTGCGCGCCGACCTCGAGCGCGGTGGCCCGGTCGACCGCGGCGGCCAGGCGGATGCGGGCGTCCCGCCGTCCCGGCGCCCGGTCGGCGACCGCGACGGCGAGCCACTCCGCCCCGGCCAGCGGGGACCCGGGCACGAGTTCGGCTCCGGTGCCGCCGGCCAGCAGGTAGGTCCGCTCGGTGCCCGGACGGCGGCGGGCCAGCCACCCGGGGTGGGCCAGCGCGGCGACCAGGCCGACGGCGGCGTCGTCGGGGAGCCCGGTGCGGGGCGCTGCGGGGACGGCGCGCTCCAGCCGGCGGACGTCGTCCCGCCAGGGGCCACCGGCCCGCAGCGCGGCCGCGAGGTCGTCGGTGCGCGGGGCTCCGTCGGCCGCCAGGAGGGCGACCACCTCGGCCGCCCGCCGGGAACCGACCAGCGGGGCGCCGTCGAGCAGGGCCCGGGCCAGCCGGGGGTGGATCCCGACGCCGGCCAGCCGCCGTCCGCGGTCGGTGATGCGACCGGCCCCGTCGACGGCCCCCAGGTCGCGCAGCGTCTGCCCGGCGACCTCCAGCGCGGCCGTCGGCGGCGGGTCCAGCAGCGCCAGACCCACCCCGCCGGGGGCGCCCCAGGCGGCGAGGTCGAGGGCGACCTGGGTGAGGTCGGCGGTGGCCATGGCCGGTTCCGGGGCGGCCGGTCGGCGGGCGTGCTCGGCCGCCGACCACAGGCGGTGCACCCGCCCGGGGCCCTCGCGGCCCGCGCGCCCGGCCCGCTGGGTCGCCGCGGCCTGCGACGCCGGCACGGTCACCAGCGTGCCCATGCCGCGGGACAGGTCGATCCGCGGTGTGCGGGCCAGCCCGGCGTCGACCACCACCCGGACGCCGGGAACCGTGAGGCTGGACTCGGCGACGTCGGTGGCCAGCACCACCCGCCGGCGGCCACGGGGGTGCAGGGCGGCGTCCTGCTCGGCCGCGGGGAGCCGTCCGTGCAGCGGCAGGACGTCGGCCTCGACCCCGGCCAGCCGGCGCTGCACCGCGCCGATCTCGCCCGACCCGGGCAGGAACACCAGCACGTCGTGCGGGCCCTCGGCCAGGGCCCGCCGCACGGCGTCGGCCGCGGCGTCGAGCAGCCGGGGGTCGGCGCCCGGACCGGCCGGGACCGGGTGCCACACCACCTCGACGTCGAACAGTGCGCCGGTCGCCTCGACCACGGGCGCCCCGCCCAGCAGGTCGGCCAGCCGGTCGGCCTGGGCGGTGGCCGACATGGCCAGCACCTGCAGCTCCGGGCGCAGGGCCGCCCGGACGTCGAGGGCGAAGGCCAGCGCGAGGTCGGTGTCGGTGTGCCGCTCGTGCACCTCGTCCAGGACGACGACGGCGACGCCGGGCAGCTCGGGGTCGGCCTGCAGCCGGCGCACCAGCAGCCCGGTGGTGACCACCTCCACGCGGGTGTCCGCCGAGCGTCGGGACTCCCCGCGCACGCTGTAGCCGACCCGCTGCCCCACCTCCTCGCCGAGCAGCGAAGCCATCCGCCGGGCCGCCGCCCGGGCGGCCACGCGCCGCGGCTCGGCGACCACGACGGCGCCGTTCGCGGCAAGGGCCAGCGGCACCAGCGTAGTCTTGCCGGTGCCCGGCGGGGCCACCAGGACGGCGCTGCCGTGGCTGTCGAGCGCCGCCGCCAGCTGGGGCAGCACCGACCGCACGGGCAGGTCGACGTCGTCGGGGAGCACGGCGTCCAGTGTCCGGTGCGGCGCGCTGGTCGGGTACGGCCGTCGGCGCGGATGCGGGGTCCACCAGCTGCCGCCCGGGATGCTGCCGGCTCGCACAGCCGCTACACATCTCGGGTGACCGTCATCGGGTTCCACGCCAGCCACGAGCAGATCCCACCGTCGGAGCTGCTCACCGCCGTCCAGCACGCCGAGCGGGTCGGGTTCACCGCCGCCATGTGCTCGGACCACCTCGAGCCCTGGTCGGTGCGGCAGGGCCAGTCCGGGTTCGCCTGGTCCTGGCTCGGCGCCGCGCTGGCCACGACGTCGCTGCCGTTCGGGGCGGTCAACGCGCCCGGCCAGCGCTACCACCCCGTGATCATCGCCCAGGCCGTCGCCACGCTGGCGCAGATGAACCCGGGTCGGTTCTGGGTGGCGCTGGGGTCCGGTGAGCTGATGAACGAGCACATCACCGGGCAGCAGTGGCCGCGCAAGGAGCTGCGCGACGCGCGGCTGCGCGAGTGCGTCGACGTCATCCGGGCACTGCTGGCCGGCGAGGAGGTCACCCACGACGGGCTGGTCACCGTCGACCGGGCGCGCGTCTGGTCGCTGCCGGAGGAGCAACCCGCCCTGGTCTGCCCCGCGGTCACCGTGGAGACCGCCCGTCGGGGTGCCGACTGGGCCGACGGCCTGATCACCATCAACCAGCCGCACGACCGGCTGCGGGAGCTGCTGGCCGCCTACCGGGACGCCGGCGGGCAGGGTCCGGCCACGGTGCAGGTGCACCTGTCCTGGGCGCCGGACGAGGAGGAGGCGCTGGAGATCGCGTACGACCAGTGGCGCTCGAACCTGCTGCCGCCGCCGACGTGCTGGGAGCTGGAGGGCGCGAAGAGCTTCGACCAGGTCGGGGCGCTGGTCACCCGCGAGCAGGTGGGCGAGGCAGTGCGGGTGTCGGCCGACCTCGGGCAGCACGCCGCCTGGATCGCCGAGTACGCCGAGCTGGGGTTCGACCAGGTGGTGCTGCACCACGTCGGGCAGACCCAGTCGGCGTTCCTCGACGCGTTCGGCGCGCACGTGCTGCCGCAGCTCGACGTCACCCGGCCCGGGCCCGCGGTGGCCATCGACCCGCCGGGGCCGGAGGGCGTGCGCCGTCCCGAGCAGGAGCCGCAGCCGGCGGTGCTGGCATGAGGGTCAGCGACACCGCCGACCTGTGGTGGAAGAACGCCGTCCTGTACTGCCTGGACGTCGAGACGTTCATGGACTGGGACGACGACGGCACCGGCGACTTCACCGGCCTGGTGCAGCGGCTGGACCACCTGGTGGACCTCGGCGTCACCTGCCTGTGGTTGATGCCCTTCTACCCGACCGCCGAGCGGGACGACGGCTACGACATCACCGACTTCTACGGCGTCGATCCCCGGCTGGGCACTCACGGCGACCTGGTCGAGCTGATCCGCACCGCCCACGACCGGGGGTTGCGCGTCATCGCCGACCTGGTGGTCAACCACACCTCCGACCAGCACCCGTGGTTCAAGGAGTCGCGCCGGTCCAAGGACCGCCCCAAGCGTGACTGGTACGTGTGGCGCGCCGACGCCCCGCCGGACACCAGCGACCAGGTGGTCTTCCCCGACCAGGAAGACTCGATCTGGGAGCTCGACGAGAAGACCGGCGAGTACTACCTGCACCAGTTCTACAAGACCCAGCCCGACCTGGACGTGACGAACCCACTGGTCCGCGACGAGATCGCCAAGATCGTCGGGTTCTGGACGCAGCTGGGGCTCGACGGGTTCCGGATGGACGCCGTCCCGTTCCTGCTGGACACCAATGGCGCCGAGGCCGACCGGCTGCCCGACCCCCACCAGTGGCTGCGCGACGTGCGGGCCTTCCTGGACCGGCGGACCCACGGCGGCATCCTGCTGGGCGAGGTCAACCTGCCCCATCAGCAGCAGCTGGAGTTCTTCGGCGGCGCCGACGGCGACGAGCTGACGATGCAGTTCGACTTCATCGGCATGCAGGCCACCTACCTCTCGCTGGCCCGCGCCGACGCCGGACCGTTGGCCCGGGCGCTGACCGGCCGGCCGGCCACGTCGTCGGACTCGCAGTGGGCCACCTTCGTGCGCAACCACGACGAGCTCACGCTGGACAAGCTCTCGGACGAGGAGCGGCAGGAGGTCTTCGCCGCCTTCGGGCCCGACCCGGCGATGCAGATCTACGACCGGGGCCTGATCCGCCGACTCCCGCCGATGCTGGGCGGGGACCCGCGGCGCATCCGGATGGTCTACAGCCTGCTGTTCTCGCTGCCGGGGACGCCGACGATCTTCTACGGCGAGGAGATCGGGATGGGCGAGCAGCTCGACGTCGGCAGCCGGCTCGCCGTGCGCACGCCGATGCAGTGGACGTCGGGGCCCAACGGTGGTTTCTCGCGGGTGAAGGCGTCGAAGCTGCCCGGCCCGGTGGTGACCGGTGGGTACGCGCCGGAGTTCGTCAACGTCGCCGACCAGCGCAAGGACCCCGACTCGCTGCTGGCGTTCTTCCGGCGGTTGATCGCCCGGCGCAAGGAGTGCCCGGAACTGGGCTGGGGCTCGTTCGGGGTGCTGGAGCAGCCGCACACCGCCGTGCTGGCGCACCTGTGCTCGTGGGAGGACGGCGCGCTGCTCGCGCTGCACAACCTGGGGTCCGAGCCGGCGGTCGTCCCGGTGACCCTGGACGGGTGCGGGGCCGACCACCTGCTGGCCGACCTGCTGGTGGAGGGGACGACGGCGCTCGACGAGCACGGGCGGGCCGACCTGCCGCTGGAGGGGTACGGGTACCGCTGGTTGCGGGTGGTGGCGCCGGGGACCCGGAGACTGCTGTGACGCGCGGTGGTGCGGGGAGTCGAGATGTCGACATGCCGACCGACGAGGCGGTGCTGGCGGGGGTGGGGCCGCGGCTGCGGGCGCTGCGGCAGCGGCGGGACCTGACCCTCACCGCGCTGTCGGCCGCCACCGGGATCTCGGTGAGCACGCTGTCGCGGTTGGAGTCCGGGGGGCGCAAGCCGACGCTGGAGCTGCTGCTGCCGATCGCGCGGGCGCACGGGGTGCCCCTCGACGAGCTCGTCGGGGCGCCGCCGGTGGGGGACCCACGGGTGCGGGCGGACCCGGTGCAGATGCACGGCATGACGATGTGGCCGCTGTCGACCCAGCCCGGTGGGTTGCAGGCGTACAAGCTGCTGATCCCGGCCGGGTCGGAGCGGGGCGCGGAGCCGGACCAGAAGACGCACGAGGGCTACGACTGGCTGTACGTGCTGTCAGGTCGGCTGCGGCTGGTGCTGGCCGAGCACGACCTGGTGCTGGGTCGCGGGGAGGCGGCGGAGTTCGACACCCGCACGCCGCACTGGTTCGGCAGCGCCGACGACCGCCCGGTGGAGATGCTGGCCCTGTTCAGCAAGCAGGGCGAGCGCATGCACCTGCGGGCCCGGCCGAAGGGGTCCCGCTGACCCCGTCGTGGGAGGCTGCCGCCGTCCGACCCGTCGCCGTGGGGGTCCTGTGCCCGTCCCGTCGCTCGACCCGGCCAGCACGGCGTTGCTGGTGGTGGACCTGCAGCGGGGGGGGTGGTGGGTCGGGACGTCGGGCCGCACCCGGCCGACACGGTGGTGGAGAACGCGCTGCAGCTGTGCGAGGCCTTCCGGTCGGTGGGTGCACCGGTCGTGCTGGCGCGGCGCACCCCCGACGACGGAGACCGACCGCCGGTCGACGCCGATGCCGGGCGGCGGGGACCGGTGCCCGGCATCGGCGAGGTGGTGGGGGAGCTGCGCCTGCTCGGTGACGTGGTGCTGGTGCGGTCGGCGTGCAGCGCGTTCCACGGCACCGACCTGGACGCGCAGCTGCGTGCCCGGTCGGTGACCACGGTGGTGCTGGCCGGGCTGACCACCGACGGGGGGTCGAGTCGACGGCGCGGGCCGCCCACGACCACGGCTACGGGGTGGTGGTGCCCGAGGACGCGTGCAGCGGCACCGACGCCGTGGTGCACGAGTTCGCGATCGCCCGCACCTTCCCTCAGCTGGCCCGGGTCACCACCACCGCGGCCACCATCGCCGCTCCCGCCTGACCGCTCCGCGCACCGCGCCCGAGGGGTGGCCGGACATCGTCCACGGTCTGCGCACCGGGCACCGGCCGGCCACCGTGCAGGATGTGCGGCCACCCCCGCAGAGCCCGACCGGCCTGTGCACTCAGCCGAAGGCGTCGATCCCCAGCTTGACCGCCAGGCCCAGGCCGAGCAGCGCGATCACCCGGCGCAGCCACGTGGCGTCGACCCGGCGCACCACCCGGGGACCCAGCCGGCCGCCGAGGAAGAAACCGATCGCCAGCGGCAGCATCGCGACCCAGGCGACGTCGGCGAACAGTGCGTAGCCGACAGCGGCAACCAGGTTGGCGACCAGCAGCAGCACGTTCTTGGCCGCGTTGCCCCGCGGCACCGTGGTGCCGGTGGCCAGCAGGAACATCGCGAGCATGAGCACACCGGCCGCGGCGCCGAAGTAGCCGCCGTAGATGGCGATCACGTACACCCCGACCGCCAGGGCCCAACCCGAGCCGTGGGACCCCCGAGCCCCCTCGGCCGCCAGCTCGCGGGGCGGCCGCTGCACCAGGATCGCCACCGACGCCCCGGCGATCAGGAAGGGCACGATGCGCTCGAACCCGCCCGCAGGCGTGATCAGCAGCAGGACGGTGCCGGTGGCCCCGCCGAGCAGCGCCGCCACGGCCAGCCGCGCCAGCCGCCGTCCCTGGCCGGTGAGCTCGGGGCGGGAGGCGCTCACCGAGCCGACCCCGTTGAACACCAGCGCCACGGTGTTGGTGACGTTCGCGGTCACCGGCGGCAACCCCGCGGCCAGCAGCGCGGGGTAGCTCACCAGCGACGCGAGCCCGGCGATCGACCCGGTGAGCCCGCCGCCGACCCCGGCGACGAGCAGCAGCACCCACTCCACCCAGCTCACGTCAGCAGCACCACGATCGCCACGATGCCGACCACCACGATGAGCGAGCGCAGCAGCCACGAGGGCAGCCGTCGTCCGTACCGGCCGCCGAGGAAGCCGCCCACCAGCGACCCGGCGGCGACCAGCCCGGCCGCACGCCAGTCGACGCGGTCGGCCGCGACGACGACGTAGGTGAGGGCCGCGACCCCGTTCACCCCCAGCGTGAGCACGTTCTTGAGGGCGTTGAGCTGCTGCAGCGAGTGGGGGAGGAGCAGGCCGAACAGGCCGATCTGCAGCACGCCCTGGCTGGCGGCGAAGTACCCGCCGTAGGTGCCGGTGGCGTACGCGCAGCCGAAGAGGGCCGCGGTGCGCCCAGGCCCGACCCGGTCGGTGGGCGAGGGCCCGGCTCCGGAGCGGCGGGCGGCCAGCCACCGCTGCAGCAACGGCTGGACGGCGACCAGCACGACGGCCACCGCGACCAGCACCGGCACGATGGTCTCGAAGGCCGCCGCCGGGAGGTGCAGCAGCAGGAACGCCCCCGTGAGTGCGCCCAGCACCGACGCCGGGAACAGCGACAGCAGCAACCGGCGCTGCCCGGCCAGCTCACGCCGGTAGCCCAGCGCCCCCGTGAGGTTGCCCGGCACCAGGCCCATCGAGTTCGACACCGTCGCGGTCACCGGGGGCAGCCCCACGGCCAGCAGCACGGGGAAGGTCACCAGGGTGCCGGAGCCCACGACGGCGTTGATGCCGCCCGCGGCCAGGCCCGCGGCCACCACCGCGAGCACCTCCCACCAGGTCACGAGTCCTTGCGTCCGGCGTCGACGACGCGCAGCACCGGGGCGCCCTGGTCGTCGGAGGCCTCCAGGTCGACCTCGACGTCGATGCCCCAGTCGTGGTCGCCGTCCGGGTCGTCGATGATCTGCCGCACCTCCCAGAACCCCGGGCGCGCGGAACGGTCGACGACGAACAGCGCCGGCCCCCGGGCGTCCGCGCCGGTCTCGACGGAGGAGTGCTGCGCGAAGTAGGCCTGCACGACCTCCCCCCAGCGGTCGGCGTCCCAACCTGAGCCGGCGTCCAGCTCACCGAGGTCGTACCAGCGTCGCCGCGCCCAGAACTGCACCCGCTGCCAGACGGCGTTGCGCACCATCGCGGTGAACGCCCGCACGTTGCCGGTAAGCGGCCGCGGCCGCGTCGGCACCGCGGGGACGGCGACGTCGGCTGCGGCGCCCCCACCCACCGCGGTCAGCTCCTCCCACTCGTCGAGCAGCGACGAGTCGACCTGCCGGACGACCTCGCCCAGCCACTCGACCACGTCGGTGACCTCCTCCGTGCGCGCCTCGGCGGGGACGCCGGACCGCAGTGCCCGGTAGGCGTCGGTGAGGTAGCGAAGCACCGCGCCCTCCGAACGGGTCAGCCCGTAGGCGTTCACCAGCTCGCGGAAGGTGTAGGCGTTCTCCCACATGTCCCGGACGACGCTCTTCGGCGAGGGCTCCACCGCCGCCGCCCACGGGTTGCCGCGCACGAACGTCTCGTGGGCGGCCTCCAGCAGCTCGGCGAGCGGCTTGGGGTAGGTGACGTCCTCCAGGAGCTCCATGCGCTCCTCGTACTCGATCCCCTCGGCCTTCATCTCGGCCACGGCCTCGCCGCGGGCCTTGTTCAGCTGGGCGCCGAGGATCTGCCGGGGGTCGTCGAGCGTCGACTCGATGACGCTCACGACGTCCACCACGAACGTCTCCGACGCGGGGTCCAGCAGGTCGATGACGGCGAGCGCGAACGTCGACAGCTGCTGGTTCAGCGCGAAGCCCGGCGGCAGGTCCCCGGTCAGCCGGTAGGTGGGGCGGCCGTCCACGACGACCCGCTCGACCACCTCGGCGGCGATCAGCGTGCGGCCGATGCCGACCGCGTCGCGGATGTGCCTGAGCTGTCGCTTGCGCGGCTCGTGGTTGTCGGTGAGCAGCTTGGCCAGCGCCGCCACCGGGTCGCCCGGGCGGGCCAGCACGTTGAGCAGCATCCCGGTGGTCACCTGGAAGTGCGACGTCAGCGCCTCGGGCTCGGCGGTCTCCAGCCGCTGCGCGGTCGCCTCGCTCCACGGCACCATGCCCTCGGGCACCTTCTTGCGCACCAGCTTGCGGCGCTTCTTCGGGTCGTCGGCGACCTTGGCGAACTGCTTGAGGTTCTCGACCTCGTGGTCGGGTGCCTGGACCACGACGTACCCCGCGGTGTCGAACCCGGCGCGTCCGGCCCGGCCGGCGATCTGGTGGAACTCCCGCGCCGACAGCAACCGCATCCGGGTGCCGTCGTACTTCGAGAGCGCCGAGAACACCACCGTGCGGATCGGCACGTTGATCCCGACGCCCAGGGTGTCGGTGCCGCAGATGACCTTGAGCAGCCCGGCCTGGGCCAGCTGCTCCACCAGCCGCCGGTACTTGGGCAGCATGCCGGCGTGGTGCACGCCGATGCCGTGCCGCACCAGGCGGGAGAGCGTCGTCCCGAAGGCGCTGGAGAACCGGAACCCGCCGATCAGGTCGGCGATCTTCGCCTTCTCCTCCTTGGTGCACACGTTCACGCTCATCAGCGCCTGGGCCCGCTCGAGCGCCGCGGCCTGGGTGAAGTGGACGACGTACACCGGGGCCTGCCGGGTGTCCAGCAGCTCCTGGATCGTCTCGTGCGCCGGGGTGGTGGCGTAGGAGAAGTGCAGCGGCACCGGGCGCTCGGCGCCGGCGACCAGGGCGGTGGGTCGGCCGGTGCGGCGGGTGAGGTCCTCGCGCAGGGCGGTGGTGTCGCCCAGGGTCGCCGACATGAGCAGGAACTGGGCGTGCGGCAGCTCCAGGATCGGCACCTGCCAGGCCCAGCCGCGGTCGGGGTCGCCGTAGAAGTGGAACTCGTCCATCACCACGAGCCCGATGTCGGCCTCGGGCCCCTCGCGCAGCGCGATGTTGGCCAGCACCTCGGCGGTGCAGGCGATGATCGGGGCGTCGGCGTTGACCGCGGCGTCGCCGGTGAGCATGCCGACGTTCTCCGCGCCGAACACCCCGCACAGGGCGAAGAACTTCTCGCTGACCAGCGCCTTGATCGGTGCGGTGTAGAAGCTGACCCGGTCCTGGGCGAGCGCGGCGTACTGCGCGCCCGTGGCGACCAGCGACTTGCCCGAGCCGGTGGGGGTCGCGAGCACCACGTTGGCGCCGCTGACCAGCTCGATCAGCGCCTCCTCCTGGTGCGGGTACAGCTCGGTGCCCGCGTCGGCGGCCCAGGCGGCGAACTCGGCGAACAGGGTGTCGGCGTCGGCGCCGTCGGGAGGCGAGAGAACGGTCATCGTGCCTCCCAGGGTCCCCGACCGGTGTTGATCATCGGCGGGTGGCTGCCCGACACGCGGACGGCGACCGCCACCGGGCGATGATCAACGGGAGGGCCGGACGGCGGCGGCCACCGCAGCCACGTCGGACGGGCGCACGCGGCAGCAGCCGCCGACCAGCCGCGCGCCGGCGGCGACCCAGGCCGGCACGTCCCAGCCGGCGCCCGTGGACCCGGTCCAGGCCCGCGCCCCGGCGTCCCAGGTCTCCCCGCTGTTCGGGTAGACGACCGTGGCCCCGGTGGCCAGCGCGGCAGGGACACCCGACGGCTCGGTGCAGTTCACCCCGACCGCCAGCACGTGCGGTCGGGCGAGGGCCACGACGTCGGCCAGCGGTTCGCCGCGCCGGGTGTGGACGACGCCGTCCGGGCCGGTCACGACGGTCAGCGAGACCCATGCCGGGACGCCGAGCGGCTCCAGCTCGGCCAGCAGCGCCTCGACCTCGGCCGCCCCCGGCAGCGTCTCGCACGCCAGCACGTCGACCCCGGCCTCGGCGAGCACCTCCAGCCGCGGCCGGTGGAACGCCCGCAGCTGCGCCACGCCGACGTCGGACAGGTAGGCGCCCGTGTACTCCGACCCGTCGGCCAGGTACGCCCCGTACGGCCCCACCGACCCGGCCACCCACGAGGACGGCGCGCCCGCCCGGGCCAGCTGCACCGACCGCGCGATGAGCCCCGCGGCGTCGTCGAACCCGGCGGCGGCGAAGCCGGGCAGCGTGGCCTGGTAGCTCGCGGTCGTGGCGACCTGCGCGCCGGCGGCCGCGAAGGCGGCGTGCGCGTCGCGGATGGCCCCGGGGTCGTCGCGCAGCAGCCGGGCCGACCACAGCGCGCTGGTCACGTCGTGCCCGCGGGACTCCAGCTCGGTGGACAGCCCGCCGTCCAGGACGACGGGTCCGGCGGCCAGCGCAGCGGCGAGGGAGGTGCTCATGCGGACAATGGTCGGCGTGCCCACCGACGACCCCGCCGGCGACCTCCCGGTCACCCCGCGGCTGGTCGTGCCCGCGGCGATGCTCGGCTGGCGGTTCAGCCGGTCCTCGGGCCCCGGCGGGCAGGGCGTCAACACCGCCGACAGCCGGGTCGAGCTGTCGGTGCGGGTGCTGGAGGTCCCCGGCCTGACCGAGCACCAGCAGGCCCGCCTCGCCGAGCGGCTCGGGTCCCGGCTGGTCGACGGCGTCCTGACCATCACGGCGAGCGAGCACCGGCAGCAGCTGCGCAACCGCGAGGCCGCCCGCGCCCGGATGGCGATGGCCATCGGTCAGGCGCTGGCCCCGCCCGCACCGCCGCGCAGGAGGACGAAGCCCACCCGCGGGTCGAAGGAGCGCCGGATCACCGCCAAGAAGCAGCGCGGGCAGCTCAAGAGACTGCGAGGCGGACTGGACTGAGGGCGCGCTGGCGCTCCCGGTCCAGGTCCCGCTCGCGCCGGTCGCCACGCCCGGGTACCACGACCTCCCGCAGCTCGTGGGTGGCCACGTCGTGCACGAAGCCGCGGACGGCGTCGGGGAACAGCAGGAAGGGCGAGCGGCGGACCCGCCGCACCGACTGCGCGACGTCGGCCTCCAGGTCGGTGAAGGTCTCGATCGCGAACGAGGGGGAGACCCCGCTGTCGGCCTGCAGCTCGGCGCGGAACCCGTCGTCGGTGATCTTCTGCATGCCGCAGTCGGTGTGGTGCACGAGCACCACCTCGCGGGTGCCCAGCTTGCGCTGGGAGATGGCCAGGGACCGGACGACGTCGTCGGTCACGACGCCGCCGGCGTTGCGCAGCACGTGCGCCTCGCCCGGCGCCAGGCCCAGCACGTCGAACAGGTCCAGCCGGGAGTCCATGCAGGTCACGATCGCGACGTGCAGCCTGGGCTGGATGGGCAGGTCGGACGGCGCCTGCGCCGCCGACCACGTGCGGTTGCGGTCGACGAGGTCGTCGGTGGCGGTCATGGTGTCTCCCCGGGGTCAGAGGGTCTCCCCGTTGTTGTCGGCGTGGCCGCAGCGGTCTCCATGACCCGGTGGGGTGAGAGCCCCGCACAACCGGTGCCGCGACGTCGTGAGGGGTACGGAACGCGACCTTGACGTCGGTGACGCCGACCCGGAACCGGCCCGCCGCAGGCTCCACCCGTGCCCCCCGCCCCGTCGGCGTCCCGCACCCGGACGACGCAGACCCACTGCCCGTACTGCTCCCTGCAGTGCGGCATCGCGCTGACCGCCGGCGACCGCCCGGCCACCCTCGTGCCGGCCGACTTCCCGACCAACCGCGGCGGACTGTGCTCCAAGGGGTGGTCGGCTCCCGAGCTGCTCGACCACCCCGAGCGGCTCACCCGGCCCCTCGTGCGCAGCACCCCGGGCGACCGGACCTCGCCGTTGGTGGAGACGTCGTGGGACGCGGCGATGGACCTCGTCGTGGCGGGCATCCGGCGGACGCAGGAGGCGCACGGGCTCGACGCCGTCGGCTGCTTCGGCGGCGGCGGTCTGACCAACGAGCAGGCCTACCAGTTCGGGAAGTTCGCCCGGGTCGCGCTGCGCACCTCCCAGATCGACTACAACGGGCGGTTCTGCATGTCCTCGGCGGCCGGTGCGGCCAACCGCGCGTTCGGCCTGGACCGCGGCCTGCCCTTCCCGCTGGCCGACCTGGCCGGGGCCGACGTCCTGGTGCTGGTGGGCAGCAACCCGGCCGACACGATGCCGCCGGCGATGCAGTACCTGGACGCCTCCCGGGAGAAGGGCGGCCGGCTGTTCGTCGTCGACCCCCGCCGGACGGCGACCGCCCGCGCCGCCGAGCTGCACCTGCAGGCCCTGCCCGGCACCGACCTCGCGCTGGCCAACGGCCTGCTGCACATCGCGGTCGCCGAGGGCCTGGTCGACGAGCAGTACGTCGCCGCCCGCACCACCGGGTGGGACGCCGTCCGGGCCTCGGTCAAGGCGTACTGGCCCGACCGGGTCGAGCGGCTCACCGGTGTGCCCGTGACCGCCATGCGCCGCGTCGTGCTGGCGCTGGCCGGCGCGGAGAACGCGATCGTGCTGACCGCCCGCGGGGCAGAGCAGCACCGCAACGGCACCGACACCGCCCAGGCGTGGATCAACCTCTCCCTGGCCCTCGGCCTGGTCGGTCGCCCGGGCAGCGGCTGGGGGACGGTCACCGGGCAGGGCAACGGCCAGGGCGGACGGGAGCACGGGCAGAAGGCCGACCAGCTGCCCGGCTACCGCATGCTCGCCGACCCGGCAGCCCGTGCGCACGTCGCCGCCGTGTGGGGGGTGGACCCCGACTCGCTGCCGCAGCCCGGCCGCAGCGCCTTCGAGCTGCTCGACGCCCTCGGCCGCGACGTGCACGCCCTGCTGGTGCTCGCCTCCAACGTCGCGGTGTCGGCCCCCGACGCCCGCCGGGTGATGAGCCGGCTGCGCGAGCTGCAGTTCCTGGTGGTCAGCGACTTCTTCCTCTCCGAGACCTCCGAGCTCGCCGACGTGGTGCTGCCCAGCGCCATGTGGGCGGAGGAGGACGGCACGATGACCAACCTCGAGGGCCGGGTCATCCGGCGCCGCAGGACCCTCGACCCGCCTGGCGAGGCCCGCGACGACCTGGCGCTGCTGGCCGACCTGGCCGACCGGCTCGGCGCCGGGGCGCACTTCAGCGCCGACCCCGAGACCGTCTTCGCCGAGCTCGGCCGGGCCAGCGCCGGCGGCAGGGCCGACTACGCCGGCATCACCTGGTCGCGGGTGGACGACGAGCAGGGCGTGTTCTGGCCCTGCCCGACCCCCGACCACCCCGGCACCCCGCGGCTGTTCCTGGACCGCTTCCCGACCCCCGACGGTCGGGCCCGGTTCGTCGCCGTCGAGCACACCGGCGCCCACGAGCCCCCGGACGCCGAGCACCCCTACGTGCTCACCACCGGCCGGGTGATGGCGCAGTACCAGTCGGGCACCCAGAGCCGGCGCTCGCGCAGCCTGCAGCTGGTCGCCCCCGCGCCCCGCTGCGAGCTGCACCCCGACCTGGCGGCCCGGCACGGCATCGCCTCCGACGACGTCGTCGAGCTGACCACCCGCCGCGGGAAGGCCCGGTTCATTGCCACGGTCACCGACGCCGTGCGGCCCGACGTCGTCTTCGCGCCCTTCCACTGGGGCGGCGGGTCCAGCGCCAACGCGCTCACCGACGCAGCCCTCGATCCGATCAGCCGCATGCCGGCCTTCAAGACCTGCGCGGTCGCCGTCGCCCGCGTCGGCGGACCCGTCGAACGTGTGCCCGCCCCGACCTCCCAACCCGTGCCGCTCGTCCTCGATGGCGCACCCCGCACCCCGCTCACCCCGACCCGGAGGAGAACCCCAGCCGTGAAGAGCACCCCGAGGTTCCTGCAGGGCATCTACCCCCTCACCGGGGAGGGGCTGACCAAGCCCGGCCCGGTCGACCCCGCGCTCACCTACACCGTGCCGGCCGGCGCCAACGCCCAGGCGCTGTACTTCCGCGGCGGCAACTCGACGTCCGAGCTCGTGTACGTCCTGCTGGTGCGGGACGGCGAGCCGGTGCGCTGGTTCCCGATCGGCGCCAAGGGCGACGTCCACGTGCCGCTGCGGGTGGTCGAGGACCTGCCCGGCGGCAGCGTCATCACCCTGCACGCCGCCGCGCCCGCGGGCGTCACCGGCGAGCTCGTGGTCGACCTGGGTCTGGTGGAGGTCTGATGACGGCCATCCTGGGGGCCGCCACGCGGCCCCGCTCGGAGCAGCAGGACGTCGACACCCGCGCGCAGATCGTCGTCGTGGGCAACGGCATGGCGGGCGCGCGCTTCGTGGAGGAGGTGCTCGAGCGCGACGGCGGCCGGGACTTCCGGATCACCGTCCTCGGCGACGAGCCGCACGGCAACTACAACCGGATCATGCTGTCGCCGGTGCTGGCCGGCGAGGCCGACGAGGCCGACATCGTGCTCAACAGCCACGACTGGTACGCCGAGCGCGGCGTCGAGCTGCGTGCCGGCGTGCGGGTCGAGCGCATCGACACCGTGGCCAAGGTCGTGCACGCCGCCGACGGCACCGCGACCCCCTACGACCACGTCGTGCTCGCCACCGGCAGCCACTCGTTCATCCCGCCGATGACCGGGGTGCGGACGGCCTCGGGTGACCTGCTGCCCGGCGTCGTCGGGTTCCGCACCATCGACGAGACCCGCCAGATGCTCGCCGCCGCCCGCACCCACCGCAAGGCCGTCGTCATGGGCGGTGGCCTGCTCGGCCTGGAGGCCGCCCGCGCGCTGCAGGCGCAGGGCATGGCGGTCGAGCTGGTCCACGCGATGGGCTGGCTGATGAACGCCCAGCTCGACGCCGAGGCCGGCGGGGTGGTGCGGCGCAGCGTGGAGGAGCTCGGCATCACCGTGCACACCGACGCGATGGCCACCGAGGTGCTGGGCACCGACCGCGTGACCGGCGTCGTGCTCAAGGACGGGCGCACCCTCGACTGCGACCTGCTGGTGGTGGCGGCCGGGGTCCGGCCGCACACCGACGTCGCCGTCCGGTCCGGGGTGGAGGTCGAGCGGGCGATCCTGGTCGACGACCGGATGGCCACCGACGTCCCCGACGTCTACGCGATCGGCGAGTGCGCGCAGCACCGCGGCACCGTCTACGGCCTGGTCGCCCCCGCGTGGGAGCACGCCACCGTGCTCGCCGACCTGCTCACCGGCGCGGATCCCGACGCCGCCTACACCGGCTCCCGGACGGCGACCAAGCTCAAGGTCGCCGGCGTCGACGTCGCGGTGATGGGGGTGAGCACCCCTGAGCGCGAGTCCGACGAGTTCCTGGTGATCAGCGAGCCCAAGCGCGGGGTCTACCTGTCCGTCGTGGTCCGCGACGACCAGCTCATCGGGGCCACGCTGGTCGGCGACACCCGCAAGGTCGCCTTCCTCACCCAGGCGTTCGACCGGCGCACCCCGCTTCCGACTGAGCGGATCAAGCTGCTGGTCGACCTCTCCGACGGCGACGCCGAGGTGGGCGTGGCCGAGCTGCCCGGCGACTCGCAGGTCTGCAACTGCAACGGCGTCACCAAGGACCGGATCTGCGGTGCGGTGGCCGACGGCTGCACCTCGCTGCCGGCAGTCATGGACGCCACCCGCGCCGGCAAGGGCTGCGGCTCCTGCAAGGGCCTGGTGCAGCGGATCGTGGAGTGGGCCGCCGACGGCAACCTGACCGAGGAGGAGTCGGCGTCCTGGTACGTGCCGGGTGTGCCGCTGCCCAAGCCCGAGCTCATCGCGGCGATCAAGGAGCACGACCTGCGGTCGGTCTCCGCGGTCTTCGCGACGCTGGCCCGGGGCGGCGAGGAGGACGCGAAGTCGAAGATGGGGCTGGCCAGCCTGCTCAAGATGATCTGGGGCTCCGACTACGTCACCGAGCCCGACGCCACGTTCGTCAACGACCGGGTGCACGCCAACATCCAGCGCGACGGCACGTTCTCCGTCGTCCCGCAGATGAAGGGCGGGGTCACCACGCCCGCGCAGCTGCGCAGGATCGCCGACGTCGCGGAGAAGTACGACGTCCCGATGGTCAAGGTGACCGGCGGGCAGCGGATCGACCTGCTCGGCATCCGCAAGGAGGACCTGCCGAAGGTGTGGGCCGACCTCGGCATGCCCTCGGGCTACGCCTACGGCAAGTCGATGCGCACGGTGAAGACCTGCGTGGGCAGCGACTTCTGCCGCTTCGGCCTCGACGACTCGACCCAGCTGGGCATCGACCTGGAGACCCGCTTCCAGGGCCTCGAGAGCCCGGCGAAGATCAAGATGGCCGTGGTCGGCTGCCCGCGGAACTGCGCCGAGGCCTACGTCAAGGACGTCGGCGTGGTCGCCACCGGCAAGGGCCGCTGGGAGGTCTACGTCGGCGGCGCGGCCGGCGCCTCGGTGCGCAAGGGCGACCTGCTGGCCACCGTGTCCACCACGTCGGAGGTCCTCGAGCTCGTCGGCCGGTTCCTGCAGCTCTACCGGGAGAACGGCAACTGGCTCGAGCGCACCTACGACTTCGTGCCGCGCTTCGGGCTGGACCGCCTCAAGGCCGTGCTGCTCGAGGACAGCGAGGGTCTGTGCGCCGCGCTGGACGAGGGCATCCAGCGCTCGATCGACGCCTACACCGACCCGTGGGCCCGCGACCTGGCCGCACCGTCGTCCCCGGGGCAGTTCCGCACGGCGCTGCCGCTGACGGTGCTGCCGCAGGTGCCGGTCCGATGACCTCCTCGCTGCAGGCCCACGTGGTCGGCCGGGCCGACGAGGTGCCGGTCGGGGAAGGCCGCGCGTTCACCGCCGGGGGGACGCCGGTGGCGGTGTTCCGGCTGCGCGACGGCTCGCTGCGCGCGGTGGCCGCGGTCTGCCCGCACGCCGGCGGCCCGCTGGCCGACGGCCAGAGCGACGCGAAGGTGGTGGTCTGCCCGCTGCACCTGAACGCCTGGCGCTGGGACGGCACGCCGACGACCGGCGCCGGCCCGCTGCCGGTCTACGCCGTCCGCGAGGAGGACGGCGCCCTCGTCGTCGAGCTCTGAGGCGCCGCCCGGGGTGGCCGCACATCCCGCACGGTGGCCGGCCGGTTCATCAGCCGGCCACGGTGCAGAAAGTCCGGCCACCCCGCCGGTCAGCGGGAGAAGACCGGCCGGCGCAGCGTCCACGTAGCGCCGTCGACGTCGATGTCGACCAGCGGCTGCACCCGGCGCCGGATGAGCGTGCGGCGATGCCGGACCGTGAAGCACCCCGCCAGGTAGGCCTCGGCGACCCGGACCACCTGGCGGACGGCCTCGGCCTGGAACGCCTCCACCTGGTCGTACTCGACGACGAAGGTGGAGACGCGGAGATCGTCCAGCACCCAGACCCCGAACCACCCCGTCGTCGACGCCTCCACGCCGGCGTGGCGGTGTTCGTCCGGCGAGGTCAGCTCGACCCGGTGGGTACCCCGAGCGGTTGGCCGGGACGTCCGCGCGATGTCGGGGCCGAACACCTCGTCGACGACCCGCCGCAGCACCGCGCCGAGGTCGATGTCCGGGGCCGGGGTGAGGACCGGGGGCTGGAGGAGGACCAGGTCGGCCGCGGTCGGACGACGGCGGCCCGCAGCCTTCGCGGCCCGTCGCCGCGTGGTGACCTCGTGCACCTGGGCGATACGGACCGAGCGGGTGGCCTCCAGGTGCTCCAGCGCGCGCATCACCTGCTCCTCGTCCCACCGGCGCCCGGTCGCCCCGACGAGTGTCCTCAGGGTCGTACGGGTGTCGCTGGAGGCGAGGGGCGCGGCGTGGCGGGCGACGAGGGAGTGCAGCGCATTCACCCGCTGGCCCATCGGTCGATCGCCGTCCCGCACGCGCCGCGCCGTCGACGACCAGCTCACGCGGGCACCCTAGGCAGTCAGCCCGCCACCGACCGACGCGTTGCCCGTGCCCGGGCCCCGCGGGTCAGCGAGTGCTGAGCCAGTGCGCGTTGCGGCGAACCGACCAACCCTGGTTCAGCACTCGGTGCGGCGACTGCGTGGGAAGGTGCAGGCATGGTCGAGCGGTACCCGGAGATCGAGCCGTACGACAGCGGGATGCTGGACGTCGGCGACGGGCACTCCCTGTACTGGGAGACCTGCGGCAACCCCGACGGCAAGCCGGCGCTGGTGCTGCACGGCGGCCCGGGCAGTGGCTGCACCCCCGGCATGCGGCGCCTGTTCGACCCGACGCGCTACCGCGTCGTGCTGCTCGACCAGCGCAACGCCGGCCGCAGCACCCCGTGGGCCGGCGAGCCCGAGGTCGACCTGAGCGCCAACACCACCCCGCACCTGGTGGCCGACCTCGAGCGGCTGCGCGAGCACCTCGGCATCGAGCGGTGGCTGCTGTGGGGCGGGTCGTGGGGTGTCACCCTCGCGCTGGTCTACGCACAGGCCCACCCCGACCGGGTCACCGACCTGGTGCTGGCGGCGATCACCAACGGCGATCGGCGCGAGACCGACTGGATCACCCGCGACATGGGCCGGGTCTTCCCCCGCGAGCACGAGGCCTTCCTCGCCGCGGGCCGGGTGGGCGACGGCGACCCGTCGGCCGCCTACAGCCGGCTGCTGCACGACCCCGACCCGCAGGTCCGGGCCGACGCCGCCGCGGCCTGGTGCGCCTGGGAGGACACCCACGTCTCGCTGGCTCCTGACCACGAGCCGTACTTCACCCGCCAACCCCCGTCGTGGCAGCTCGCCATCACGCGGGTGGTCACCCACTACTGGGCGCACGGCTGCTTCCTCGAACCGGGTCAGGTGCTCCGCGACGCGCACCGGTTGGCTGGCATCCCTGGGCTGCTGGTGCACGGCCGGTACGACGTGAGCGGGCCGCTCGACACCGCCTGGGCACTGCACCAGGCGTGGCCGGGCAGCGAGCTGGTGGTCATCGGCGACGCCGGCCACGGGGGCGGAAGCATGACAGCCCCGATGATCGAGCACCTCGACCGCGTCGCCGAGGAGGGTTGACCCACCTCGCCGTCCCTCCACCCCTGCCGTGGCGTGGGGGAAGGGGCGGTGTCGGGGGTCGGCCCAGGCTGCGGCAGCCGGGGTCAGCCCAACGCGGCGAGGGCGGCGTCGACGTCGTCGGCGCGGACGAAGTCCAGGGCCAGCAGGCGGTGCAGCAGCACCCCGCGGCGGGTCAGCCGCAGGTCTGCCGGGCGCAGCCGGGGCTGCGCCGAGCCACCGGGCCGGGGGGCAGCGACCGGCGGGTCGAGCAGCCCGAGCAGCTGCAGCCCCGTGAGGTCCTCCAGCGCGCCCCACGCCGACCACGCCCGCGGGTCCACCGGCACCGGGGTCAGCGGCAGCGGCGAGCGCTCCCGCCGTCCGACCGCGGCCAGCAGCGCGAGCTGCCGCCACGTGAGGTCACGCGCAGCCAGGAGGGCCCGCTCGGCCAACGCGGCGTCGACGTCGGGGGAGACCACCACCTCGGCGAGCAGGCACCCCAGGTGCCGCACCCGGCGGTCGTCGGACGACGTCCGCGCGGCCAGCAGCACCCCTTCACCCAGCTCGCGCGCGGCGACCCGGCCCCCGGCGCGCTCGGCGAAGAAGCCGTCCGAGCGCACGGTGCGGTCGCGGCGCGACAGGGTGATGCCGTGCTCAACCGCGAAGGCCAGCGCCGCCCCGGCCCGGGCGGCCTCGCGACGGGGCAACACCCCGGTGGCGAGGTCGTCGGCCAGCTCCCGCAGGCAGGCGGTGAACCGTTCGTCGAGCTGCAGGGCCGCGTCGGCGGGGGAGTAGACGACGGTGGCCGCCGCCGAGGTCATCGACCCGGCGACCCCGAACCCGGACTCGATGAGCGTGCGGCCGGGGTCAGGAGAGGTCACGCAGGCGATCATCCCGGTCACGACCCGTGGGCGCAGCATTCCTCACCACGTCGGGTCAGCCCCGGTGCGGGGAACGGAACACAGCTCGCCCGTACGAGCAACGGCCAGGTCACGGGGCCCGGCCAAGGTCACCGCATGGCTCTCGTGACCGACCCCGCACCCACCACCCGACCACGTCGCGGGGGGAGGTGGATCGACGACTGGCGGCCCGAGGACCCGCAGTTCTGGGAGACGACGGGCAAGCCGGTCGCCCGGCGCAACCTGTGGCTCTCCGTCTTCTCCGAGCACATCGGCTTCTCCATCTGGAGCCTGTGGTCGGTGATGGTGCTGTTCCTGGGTCCGGCGTACGTCGCGGCCGGCACCTTCACCGGGGAGCCGCCGGAGGTCGCCGCCCAGAAGTTCCTGCTCACCGCCCTGCCCACCGCGCTGGGGTCGTTCGTGCGGCTGCCCTACACCTTCGCCGTCGCCACCTTCGGCGGCCGCAACTGGACCATCGTGTCGGCCTCCCTGCTGCTGGTCCCGACGATCGCGACCGCGCTGGTCCTCGAGCCCGGGGTGTCCTACGGGACCCTGCTCGCGGTGGCCTGCCTGGCCGGTGTCGGTGGCGGCAACTTCGCCAGCTCCATGGCCAACATCAACGCCTTCTACCCCGAGCGGGAGAAGGGCTGGGCGCTGGGCCTCAACGCCGGCGGCGGCAACCTCGGCGTCCCGGTCATCCAGCTGGTCGGCCTGCTCGTGCTCGCCACCGCCGGCGCTGAGCACCCGCGCATCGTGCTGCTGGTCTACGTGCCGTTCATCGTCGCGGCCGCCGTCGGCGCCGCCCTGCTCATGGACAACCTGGCGACCGTCAGCAACCAACCCCGGGCCCTGCGCGACGCGACCCGCGAGCGGCACACCTGGGTGATGTCGTTCCTCTACATCGGCACGTTCGGCTCGTTCATCGGGTTCAGCTTCGCGTTCGGCCAGGTGCTGACCAACCAGTTCAGCGGTTCGTTCGCCACCCCGCTGGCCGCCGCGTCGCTGACCTGGCTCGGGCCGCTGCTGGGTTCGCTGATCCGCCCGGTCGGCGGCCGGTTGGCCGACCGCTTCGGCGGTGCCCGGATCACCGCGGCGAACTTCGTGGCCATGGCCCTCGGCGCGGCGGTGGTGTTCGCCGCCAGCAAGCTGGGGTCGCTGCCGCTGTTCGTCGTCGGGTTCGTGCTGCTGTTCGTGCTCAGCGGCGTGGGCAACGGCTCGACCTACAAGATGATCCCGGCCATCTTCCGGGTGCAGGCCATGGACGCCGTCGCCGCCGGCGAGGACCCCGCCGTGGCCGACCGCCGGGCACTGCGCATGTCGGGAGCCCTCATCGGGATCGCCGGGGCGATCGGCGCCTTCGGCGGGGTGCTGGTCAACCTCGCCTTCCGGCAGTCGTTCCTGACCACCGGCACCGGCGATGCCGCCTACCTGGTGTTCATCGCCTTCTACGTCGTCTGCACCGCCGTCACCTGGGCGGTCTACCTCCGCCCGGGCACGAGGGTGCGGGTCTGAGCGGCGGACCCGTGTGGGAGCGCACCCCTTCGCCGGGTGCGCGCCCCCACGGGTCCGGCGGCGCGGTCACCCGCGTGCGTGCGCACCCCGGCGAGGGTGCGCACGCACGCGCGTTCGGGTGCGAGGTGACCCGCCCAGGCGCGCACCAGGTGCGGGACGCGCTCCTGGTCAGACCGCCAGGCGGTAGCCGCGCTTGACGACGGTCTCCACGACCGGTGCGCCGAGCGCGGCGCGCAGGCGGGTCACGGCCATCTCCACGGCGTGCGCGTCGGTGCCGCCCGACAGCGCGGCCAGCAGGTCCGGGCGCGAGACCACCGCGCCCGGACGGCGGGCCAGCGTGCGCAGCACCGCCATCGGAGCCGGCGCGAGCTCCACCACCCGCCCGTCGACGACGGCGGCGTGCCCGCGCACCTGCAGGACGTGACCGCCGGCGGCCAGCACCGGGTCGCGCTCGGGCAACCGGGCCACCACCTCGCGGGCCAGCGCCCCGAGCCGGGCCCGCTCGGGCTGCACGGTCTGCACCCCGGCGGCGACCAGCGGTCCGGCGGTCACCACACCCACGGCGACGGCGAGCACGCCGTCGGCGAAGGCGCCGAGCACCCCCGAGAGCACGCCCTCCTCCTCCGCGACGTGCAGCAGCGAGGACGCCGCCGGGGCGGAGGTGAACGTGACGGCGTCGACGGCCCGGGCGGCGACGGCGTGCACCAGCCGGCGCAGGGGAGCGGTGTCCTCGGGCAGCACCCACCGGTAGACCGGCACCCGCAGGACGTCGGCGCCGGCCTGCTCGAGCCCGGTCACCAGGTCCGGCAGCGGGTCGCCGTGCAGCTGGACGGCGATGCGCCGCCCGGCCAGCGGACCCTCGGCGCCGGACAGCAGGTGCTCGAGCACCTCCGCCGAGCTCTCCGACGCCGGTGACCACGCATCGACCAGCCCGCCACCGCGGATGGCCCCACGGGCCTTGGGTCCCCGGGCCAGCACCCGGGCCGTCGCGAGGTGCTCGACCACGGGCAGGTCCCAGGCCTCGGCGGCCTCCAGCCACCCGCGGAAGCCCACGCCGGTGGTGGCCACCACGAGGTCGACGGGCGCGCGCAGCACCTCGCGGGTGGCGGCCACCAGCTCGGCGTCGTCGGCCAGCGGCACGATGCGGATGGCCGGTGCGCTCACCACCCGCGCACCGCGCCGGTCCAGCAGGGCACCCAGCTCCTCCGACCGCCGGGCGGCGGTCACCGCGACGGTGTAGCCGGCCAGCGGCAACGGGCCTGCGGACGCGTCCTGCGACTCGGTCACGCCGTCCATCGTGTCGCGTCCGTGTGTCGGCCGTGTGTCACCCCAGCTCGCGCGCGGCGTGCTCGGCGACGGCTCCGGCGGTGGTCAGCCACACCTCGTCGCGGGGCGCGGCCACGTGGGCCAGCGCTGCGCGCAGCGGCCGCAGCCGGTGCGCCACGCCGCCGACGTAGGGGTGCAGCGCGATGCCCATGACCAGCGGCGCCGTGCGCGACTGCTCGAGCATCTCGTCGAAGGTGGCCACCACCATGTCGGCGAACTCCTGGCCGGTGGCCTGCCGGGCGACCACCGCCGGGATGTCGTTCAGCTCCTGGGGGTAGGGCACCGAGAGGATGCGGCCGCCGCCGCGGGTGGCCAGCCAGGTCGGCTGGTCGTCGTGCGCCCAGTCCAGCAGGTAGGTGTACCCGGCCTCGGCGAGCAGGTCCGGCGTCACGCGGCTCTCGGAGATCCACGGACCCAGCCACCCGGCCGGCCGCCGTCCGCCCCGCTCGGTGAGCACTTGCGTGGCCTCGGCGATGAGCGCGCGCTCGTCGTCCTCGGCCAGGTCGGCCTGCCGCTCGGCGTTGGTGCGGCCATGGCCCACCAGCTCGTCGCCGCGAGCCAGGAAGGCCTCCACCAGGCCGGGGCAGTCCTCGAGCACCCGGCTGTTGGCCAGCACCGAGGTCGGCAGCCCGAGGTCGTCGAAGGCCTCCAGCAACCGCCAGGCGCCGACCCGGTTGCCCCACTCCCGCCAGGCGTGGTTCAGGACGTCGGGGACACCGCTGTCGGGGGCCAGCTGCGCGCCGCGGCCGGCGCCGAAGTCGAACACCTCGAGGTTCAGGCCGACGTACACGGCCAGCCGGGCACCGCCGGGCCAGTCCCAGGTCGGGCGGTCGGGCAGCGCGGAGTAGGGGTAGCGGCCGTGCCGGGCGGGGGTGTCCACGGCCGTCCCGTGCCCACTCGGGGCCCCCGGGACACGAGGGGTGCACGTGCCCGGTGGGGCGGCGGCGTTCGGGTGGGGTGCGGGTGGCGGTGCGGTCGACGTGGCCGGCTGCCGATGAGAGGTGCACCTCATCCCCCGTGGACCCCAGGACCGGCCATGTCGCTTCCGATCGCCACCCCCACCCCGATGCACCTGGGCGCCCCCGCGGTCGCCCCCGTCGGCACCCCCGTCCTGGCCACGGTGGTGCAGCTGCTGGCCGAACGCGGCTGGCACGGCCTGTCCCTCGCCCTCGTCGCCGACCGGGCCGGCGTCGACCCGGTCGAGGTCGAGCGCACGTGGGGCTCCCTGCCGGCGCTGGTGGGGGCCGCGGTCGCCGGCGTCCCGGTGGTGGTCGACCGCGGCGACGCCGGCAGCACCGCCGCCGACCTGCTCCGGGTCGTCGAGCACTGGGGTCGCCCCCTGGGTCGCGACGAGCTCGCCGTGGCCGCGGTCGCCGAGGCCGCCGGCGGGGACCGGCGGCTGCGCGCCGGCGTCGAGGTCGCGGTCACCGACGCGGTGCAGGAGGTCATGTGCGCGGTCGCCGCCCGGGCCCGCCGGCGCGGTGAGCCCATGGGACCGGCCCGGCAGCAGTGGGTCACCGCCGTCCTGGGCGGCGTCGTGTGGGACCGGATCACCGGCCGGGGCCGGCCCGTGCCCGCCGCCCGCCGCGCCGAGCTGGTCGACAGCATCCTCGCCGCCTGACCGGTCCGCGCCCGCGCGACCGCCCTCAGGCGAGCGCGACGAGGTCCGGCCCGGGGTCGTGCAGCGGCGCCCCGTCGACGCGCAGGTCAGCGCGCGCCCGGGTGCCCTCCCGGGCGAAGACGACGGCCTCCTCGGCGGCCCACGCCGGCTGGTGGGCGGTCATCGCCGCCCCGCCGCGCGCCGCCCACCGCCGGGCGCACGTCGCCGGTGGCGCCTCCACCCACACCAGCAGCCCCGCGACGTCGGCCAGCGACCGGGCGCCCGCGCCGCAGCCCTCCACGACCAGCACGTCGGCGGCCGGCACGGTGGTCGGTACCCGGAAGTCCCCGGCCGCCCAGTCGTAGCCGGCGAAGTGCGCGTCGCGGCCGGCCGCGAGGGGGTCGAGCACCCAGGCCGTCAGCCGCTCGACCACCCCGTCGAGGGTCCAGCCGGCGTAGAGGTCGTCCAGGTGGACCACCGGGGCCGGGCCCGCACCGCTGTCCAGCGCGGCCGCCAGGCGGCCGGCGAGGGTGGTCTTGCCCGACCCGGCGGGGCCGTCCACCAGCACGAGCCGGGTGCCGCCCAGCCGCGGGGGAGCCGCCCGCACCCGGTCGGCGAGCTCGGCGAGCCTCACGCCGCGGTGTAGCGGGGCACCGGGCCCGCCGTGCCCACCACCGACCCGCGGCTGGCGAGCAGGCGCAGGTGGGCATCGGTCTCGGTCACGGCGAAGACCCGCATGCCGCGCTCGTACTGCGCCCACGGGCGCGACCAGGTCAGGTGGGCGGCCAGGTCCCACGGCGTGCTCCCCGGGTGCGCCCGGACGGCGGCCAGCAGCTCGGCCAGCCGTGCCTCGTGGTGGGCGCGCAGCTCGGCGGTGCGGGCGGTCAGCCCGGTGAACCGCCACTCGTGGGCCGGTAGCACCTCGGCCGGCTCCGGCCGGGCGCCCACCGCGGCCAGCGACCCCAGGTAGTCCCGCAGCGGGTCGGTCGGGCCGCCCGGGTTCGTGGAGATGTTGGGGCTGATGCGGGGGAGGACGTGGTCGCCGGACAGGAGGACCCCGGTGCGCTCCTCGGCGAAGCACAGGTGGCCCGGGGTGTGGCCGGGGGTGTGCACGGCGCGCAGCGACCACCCCGGGAAGTCGGCGACGTCGCCGTCCTGCAGGTCGTGGTCGGGGACGGCCATGCGGTGGAACCGCTCCCAGCGGTCGGGCTCGCCCACGTCCGACGCCGCGGTGGCCCGGTCGGCGCCCAGCCCGACCAGGAACTCGACCTGGGCCTCGACCGCAGCGGCTGCGTCGCGGCCGGAGAAGCCGCGCACCGCGTCGCCGTCGGCCGGGTGCATCGCGATCCACGCGCCGCTGGCCTCGCGCACCCGCCCGGCCAGGCCGAGGTGGTCGAAGTGCAGGTGGGTGACCAGCACGCCCCGGACGTCGGCGACCCCGCCGCCGACCGCGGCCAACCCGTCGGTGAGCGCCGTCCAGCCCTCCTCGTGCTCCCAGCCGCAGTCGACCAGGCCGAGCCCGCCGCCGTCGAGGGCGAAGGCGTACGCCGAGACGTAGCGCAGCGGGTTGTGCGGGATGGGCACGGGGATCGACCAGAGCCCGGGCCGCACCTCCTCGACCGGGGGCAGCTCCCGGGCCTGCCAGGCGGCGTGCTGGGCGGTGCCGGTGACCTGGGTGGCGGGGGCGTCGCTGCTGCTCACCGCCCGCACTCTGCCAGTGGGAGACTGGTCGGCGTGACCACGCCCGCCCTCACGACGGTGTCCGCCACCCCCCGCCGCCAGCGCATCATGTGCGCGGTCATGGCCGCGGTCATCTTCGGGGTCATGCTCGTGGTCTCGATCCTGCTGAAGACGCACACCACCGGGGTCATCGCCTTCCGCACCTCCGACCAGGTGGCCACGACCGGCCTGGGCCTGGCGATGGCGGGGGCGACGCTGTACCTGTCCCGGGCCCGGGTCGACGCCGACGCCAGCGGCGTGCGGGTGCGCAACATCGTGGGCACGCACACCCTGCCCTGGGAGCACGTCCGGGCGGTGCGGTTCGACGAGGACTCCCCGTGGGCGACGTTGCTGCTGGTCGACGACGACGAGCTGTCGGTGCTGGCCGTGCAGGCCGCCGACGGGGAGCGCGCCGTGCGCGCGGTGGAGGGGATGCGCACCCTGCTGGCCGCGAGCCGGGCCTGAGGGGTACCCTGGACGGCGTCTCACCCCGCTACATGAGGCGCACCACCCGACGACCCCGCCCCGGGTCGTCGACCAAGAGGAGCCCGCTCCCACCTGACGCCGGTACAGGCGCCCAGGTCACCTGAAGTACGGGGCCGGTCCTGCCGGCTCCAGGCCCTCCCCGCCCCGCGCGGGTCGAGGGCCCTTCTTCGGGTCGGGACGCTGACTCCTCATTCGTAGAACGAAGAGGAGAGGCCATCACCGAGCCCCGCATCAACGACCGCATCCGGGTCCCCGAGGTCCGCCTCGTCGGCCCCGAGGGCGAGCAGGTCGGCATCGTGTCCATCGGCGAGGCGCTGCGCCTGGCCCAGGACTCCGAGCTGGACCTCGTCGAGGTCGCCCCCATGGCCCGGCCGCCCGTCGTGAAGCTCATGGACTACGGGAAGTTCAAGTACGAGGCCGCGCAGAAGGAGCGCGAGGCCCGTCGCAACCAGACGCAGACCGTCATCAAGGAGATGCGCCTGCGGCTGAAGATCGACCCGCACGACTACGAGACCAAGAAGGGCCACGTCGTCCGCTTCCTCAAGGGTGGCGACAAGGTCAAGATCACCGTGATGTTCCGCGGTCGCGAGCAGTCCCGCCCCGAGATGGGCTACCGGCTGCTGCAGCGCCTGGCCGGCGACGTCTCGGAGCTCGGGGTCGTCGAGTCCAACCCCAAGCAGGACGGCCGCAACATGGTCATGGTCATCGCGCCGCACAAGAACCAGGCGGCGCTGCAGGCCCAGAAGCGCGCCGCCAAGGCCGCCGAGGACGCCGAGGCCGCGCAGGCCCCCGCGGAGCCGGCGCCCACCGAGGCCTGACCGGCCCCCGGCCCGCACCACCCAGACACCGAACAGGACCGAGGACATGCCGAAGAACAAGACCCACAAGGGCACGGCCAAGCGCATCCGCGTGACCGGCACCGGGAAGCTCGTCCGCGAGCACACGAACAACCAGCACAAGTTCGAGGTGAAGTCCTCCTCGCGCAAGCGCCGGGTGAAGGGCTCCGAGGTGCTGTCGCCCGCCGACGCGCCCCGGATGAAGAAGCTGCTCGGTCTCTGACCGCCCCCACCCCCTAAACGATCTAGAGGAGTACTCACGTGGCACGCGTGAAGCGGGCGGTCAACGCCCAGAAGAAGCGCCGGACGACCCTGGAGGCCGCCAGCGGCTACCGCGGTCAGCGGTCCCGGCTGTACCGCAAGGCCAAGGAGCAGCTGCTCCACTCGGCCACCTACGCCTACCGCGACCGCAAGGTGCGCAAGGGTGACTTCCGCAAGCTGTGGATCACCCGCATCAACGCCGCGGCCCGGCAGAACGACATGACCTACAACCGGTTCATGCAGGGCCTGAAGCTGGCCGGCATCGAGCTGGACCGCAAGGTCCTGGCCGAGCTGGCCGTCAACGAGCCGGCCGCCTTCGCCGCGCTGGTGGAGACCGCGCGTGCCGCGGTCGCCGCTGCTCCGAACCAGACCGGCGTCGCCGCCTAGTTCGCCCGCCACGACGCCGTCACCCCCGACCGGGGTGGCGGCGTCGTCGCACGTCCGGGAGACCCCATGAGCGCACCGCTGACCGAGCGCAACGCCCGCGTGGCCGCGGCGCGCAAGCTCACCCGCCGGGCCGGCCGCGACGCCGCCGGGGCCTTCCTGGCCGAGGGCCGGCAGGCGGTGTCCGAGGCGCTGGCCGCCGGCGTCGTCACCGACCTGTTCGCCACGGAGGCCGCCGCGGCTGCCCACGCGGACCTGCTCGCCGGTGCCACCGTGCGCGTGGTCACCGAGAAGGCCGCTGCCGGCCTCAGCGAGACCGCCTCCCCGCAGGGCCTGGTGGCCGTGTGCCCGCTGCGCGACGTGCCGGTGGAGGCACTCGCCACCGCCCCGCCGCGGCTGTCGGTGGCCCTCGCCGAGCTGAACGACCCGGGCAACGCCGGGACGGTGCTGCGCACCGCCGACGCCTGCGGCGCGGGCGCCGTCGTCTTCGGCAGCGGCTCGGCCGACCCGTTCCAGGGCAAGACCGTGCGCTCCTCGGCGGGCAGCCTGTTCCACGTCGACGTCGTGCGCAGCGCCCCCCTGGACGTCCTGGTGGAGGCGGTGCAGGCCGCCGGGGTGCGGGTGCTGGCCGCCGCCGGGGACGGCGAGGTGGCCCTCGACCGGGCCGGGGCCGACGGCCTGCTCTCCGGGCCGGTGCTGTGGTTGTTCGGCAACGAGGCGCGCGGTCTGGACGACGCGCTCGCGGCCCGGGCCGACCACCGCGTGCGGGTGCCCATGCGCGGGCGCGCGGAGTCGCTCAACCTTGCCGTCGCCGCCGGGATCTGCCTCTACGCCACCCAGCTCGCCCAGTAGCCGGACCCACCGCGGGGCGGCCCGGCCACCGTGCCTGCGCGCATGCGCAGTCACTGATGCGAACCGTTCGCAGCTACTGTGCTCCCGAGCCCGCTGACCGAGGAGCCCGCTGAGTGCTGCACGTGCACGACCTGTCCGTCGCCACCGACGCGCCGCCCCGCACCCCGCTCCTGGCCGGCATCACCTTCGACCTCGCCCCGGGCGAGCGGGTCGGTGTTGTCGGCGCGTCCGGGGCCGGCAAGTCCCAGCTCGTCGCCGCCGTCCTCGGCCTCACCGGCACCGGCCTCCAGGTCACCGGCAGCGTGCAGGTCGAGGGCACGGAGGTGGTCGGCGCCGGCCCTGCCCGCTGGCGTCCCCTGCGCGGGCGCGCCACGGCGCTGGTCGCCCAGGACCCCGGCACCGCCCTGGACCCGCTGACCCGGGTCGGCCGGCAGGTCGCCCTCCCGCTGCGTGCCCGTGGGGTCGGCCGGCGCGAGGCGTCCCGCCGGGCCGTGGCCCTGCTGACCGAGGTCGGCCTGCCCGGTGCCGCCCGGCGCTTCCCGGCCCAGCTCTCCGGCGGGCAGCGCCAGCGGGTCGCCCTGGCCCTGGCCCTGGTCGGCGCGCCCCGGCTGCTGGTCGCCGACGAGCCGACCTCCGCCCTGGACCCCACCGTGCAGGCCGGCGTCCTGGACCTGCTCGACCGGGTGACCGGCCCCGATCGTGCGGCGCTGCTGCTGGTCACCCACGACCTCGCCGTCGCCGCGCGGCTGTGCAGCCGGCTGCTGGTGCTGCAGGGCGGCCGGCTGGTCGTCGACGGACCGGTGGCCGACGTGCTGGCCGACCCGCGGCTGGCCGAGGTCGTCGCTGCCGCGCGCGAGCTGTCGGTGGTCCGGTGAGCCCGCTGCTGCGGGCCGACGGCCTGACCCGGCGCCACCGGGGCGCGGTCGCGCTCGACGACGTGTCCCTCGGGGTGGCCGCCGGCGAGCGGATGGCCGTGGTGGGGGAGTCGGGCGCCGGCAAGTCGACCCTCGCCCGGCTGCTGCTCGCCCTCGACACCCCCACCGCCGGCACGGTCACCCTCGACGGGCGGGCGGTGCGCCCGGGGTCGGCACGCTCCCTGCGCTGGTTCCGCCGACGGGTGCAGACGGTGCCGCAGGACCCCGGCCGGTCCTTCAACCCCCGCATGCGCGTGGGCGATGCGGTCGCCGAACCCCTGCGCTGCCTGCGGGTGCCCGGCGACCACGCGGCCCGGGTCGCCGAGCTGCTGGTGGCGGTGGGCCTGGAGCCCGATGCCGTCGACCGGTGGCCGCACGAGTTCTCCGGCGGGCAGCGCCAGCGCCTGGCCATCGCCCGTGCGCTGGCGCCGCGGCCAGACCTCGTGGTCGCCGACGAGCCGGTCAGCGCCCTCGACGTCGTCGTCCGGCGGCAGGTGGTCGACCTGCTCGCCCGGCTGTCGGCCGCCGAGGGCCTGGCGCTGCTGGTGGTCTCGCACGACCTCGGCGTGGTGCAGCGGCTCTGCGACCGGGTGCTGGTGCTCGACGCCGGCCGCGTGGTCGAGGAGGGGCCCGTGCCCCAGGTGTTCGCCCGGCCGGCCCACCCGGTCACCGCCGCGCTGCTGGACGCCGTCCCCACCCTCGCGCCGGTGGCGTCGTGACCGGCGTGCGGTGGGCCCCGCTGGTGCTGCTGCGCCGGCTGCCGGCCGTGCCCCGGCTGCTGCTGGCCTCCCAGCTCGCCTTCAACGTCGGGTTCTACCTCGTCGTGCCGTTCCTGGCCGTGCACCTCTCGCAGGACCTGGCGCTGGCCGGCGGGGTGATCGGGCTCGTGCTGGGGGTGCGCACCTTCAGCCAGCAGGGCCTGTTCTTCCTCGGCGGCGGGCTCACCGACCGCTTCGGGGTCAAGCCCGTGGTCGTCGTCGGCTGCTCGATCCGCATCGCGGGCTTCCTGGTCCTCGCCGTGGTCGAGAGCCTGCCCGGCGTCCTGCTCGGCGTCGTGCTCGTGGGGTTCGCCGCCGCGCTGTTCTCCCCGGCCGTGGAGTCGGCGCTGGCCGACCAGGGACGGCAGCTGGAGGAGGCCGGGGTGGCCACCCGCGCCGAGGTCTTCGGGCTCGACGCGATCGCCGCCAAGCTCGGCTCGGTCACCGGCCCCGTGCTGGGTGCGGTGCTGCTCGGGGTGCCCTTCTCGGTCACCTGCTCGGTCGCGGCCGGGGTGTTCGTCGTCGTCCTCACGGCGCACCTGCTGCTCCTGCCGCGTGACCTGCGCACCGGCACCGGGGACGGCGAGCCGGTCACCGCCGGCTGGGGGCACGTGCTCCGCAACCGGCGGTTCCTGGCCTTCACCGCCTGCTACTGCACCTACCTGCTCTCCTACAACCAGCTCTACCTCGCGCTGCCGGTGGAGCTCGACCGCGCCACCGGCTCGCAGGGCGCCCTCGGCTGGGTGTTCGTCGCGGCCGCGGTCAGCGTGCTGCTGTTCCAGCTGCCCATCACCACCCGTGCCCGCCGCGCCGGCCCGGCGCGCGCCCTCCCCGTCGGGTTCGGGCTCATGAGCTGCTCGTTCCTGCTCGTGGCCGTGCTGGCCCCGGTGACCCCACCCGACGGCGTCCAGGCGCTGGCACCGGCCGTCGGCTTCGCCCTGCTGCTGTACCTGGGCCAGATGGTCGCCGTCCCGGTGGCCCAGGACCTGGTGCCCCGGTTGGCCGGTGAGCAGCGGCTGGGCGCGCACTTCGGCGTGCTGGCCTCGGCCGGCGGCCTGGCCGTCCTCGTCGGCAGCACCGGTGTCGGCGCGCTCCTGGACCTGGCCGCGGTCCCGCAGCCGGCCGCCGCCGTCCCGTGGCTCGTCCTCGCCGCCCTGCCCGCCGCCTCCGCGGTGGGGCTGTGGCTGCTCACCCGCCGCACCGTCGCCGTCCCCGAACCCCTAGGAGCACCGTGAACCGCCGCACCGCCCTCCTCGCCGTCCCCGCCCTGCTGGTCAGCGGGTGCTTCGCCGGCGGCGGGGACAGCACCGACGACGCCGCCGACCGGTTGCGGGTCGCCCTGCCCTTCCCCCCGGTGGCGGCCCTCTCGCCGTGGACCGACGACGCCCTCCTGCTCACCCGCATGGGTGCGGCCGAGACCCTGGTGACCTTCGAGGCCTCCGGCGCCGCCGAACCGCAGCTGGCCGAGTCCTGGGAGTTCGTCGACGACCGGACGGCGGTGCTGGAGCTGCGCGACGACGTGGTCTTCCACGACGGCACCCCGATGGACGCCGAGGCCGTCGCCGGGTCGCTGAACGCCGCCGCGGCCGCCGACCCCGGGCTGCGCGTGCTGCGCGACGTCGGCCTGGTGGCCACCGCGGTGGACACCGACACCGTGCAGGTGCAGGCCGCGCAGGCCGACCCGCTGCTGGTGCAGCGGCTGGGCGCGCCCTCGTTGGTCGTGCTCTCATCCGACGCCTACACCGACCCCGCGGCCCCCGACCCCGTCGGTCACGGCACCGGCCCCTACGCGATCACCGACGTGCAGGGGGTGCAGTCGGCCACCCTCGACGCCGCGGCCGACTACTGGGGTGGCCCGCCGGCCGCCGACGGGGTCGACGTCCGGTTCGTCGACGACGCCGACTCCCGCACGTCGTCGCTGCGCGCGGGCGAGCTCGACGTCGTCCAGGGGGTGCCGATCGCCCAGCTGGCCACCCTCACCGACGAGCAGCGCGTGGTGACGACGTCCCTGCCGCGGGTGACCGCGCTGCAGCTGAACACCGCCGACGGGGTCTTCGCCGACCCGGCGCTGCGGGCGGCCGCGGTCGCCGCGGTCGACGCCGGGCCGGTCGTCGACGGCGTCGTCGAGGGCCAGGCCGACGTCGCCCCCGGCCTGCTCACCGACGACACCCTCGGCGCCGCGGTGCGCACCGCCCCCACCCTGCCGGCCGCGGGTGACCCGGCAGGGGCGAGCATCCGGCTGGCCACCTACGACGACCGGCCCGAGCTGCCCGAGGCCGCCGCGGTGCTGGCCGAGCAGCTGCGGGCCGCGGGGTTCACCGTGGAGGTGGTCGTGCAGACCTACGCCACCCTGGAGCCCGACCTGCTCGCCGGTGCCTTCGACGCCGTCCTCGGCAGCCGGCTCACCCTGCTCGACACCGGCGACCCGGTCGGCTACTTCGCCACCGACTTCACCTGCGACGGCGGGTACAACCTGGCCCGGTTGTGCGACCCCGCCGTCGACGCCGCCGTGGCCGCCGCCGCCGCGCTGACCGACCCGCGCGAGCGCCGGCAGGCCGCTGCCGACCTCGAGGCGCAGGTGCTCTCCACGGGCGCCGTCGTCCCGGTGCTGCACGAGCAGAGCCGCACCGGCGTGGCCCGCGGTGTCCAGGGGGTCGGGGCCGACCCGTTCGAGCGGCAGGTCGTCACGGTCGCCACCACCACGGGGCGGTGACCACGGCGCTGCTGGGCAGGCTGCCCCGGGCGGCCGGCGTCCTGGGCGCCCTGGCGGGCACCGCCCTGCTGGTGGGTGCGCTGCCGTGGCTCTCGGGAGCCGACCCGGCCCGGTCGGTGCTGCGCGCCCGCGACGTCGAGGGCACCCCCGACGCGGCCGCGCTCGAGGCGGTGCGCCGGCAGCTGGACCTGCCCGCCGACCCGGTCACCGGCACGCTCGGGTTCCTCGGCCGCCTGCTCACCGGCGACCTGGGCACGTCGTGGGTGTCGCGGACGCCGGTCGCCGACACCGTGCTGCCGGCGCTGGGCGTCTCCCTGACCGTCGCGGGCGCGGCGAGCCTGCTCGCCCTGCTGCTGGCCGGCCTGCTCACCGTGCCCGCCCTGCTCCGCGCCGCCGACGGCCGGCTGCGCGGGGGCGGGCCCGGCGCGGCCGTCGGCGGGGCGCTGTCGGCGTTGCCGGAGTTCGTCCTCGCGGTGCTCCTGGTGGCCGTGCTGGCCGTCGGCTGGGGACTGCTGCCCACCACCGGCTTCACCGGGCCCGAGCACCTGGTGCTGCCCGCCCTCGCGCTCGGCGTCCCGGCCGCCGGGGTGCTGGCCCGGTTGCTCGCCGGTGCCGTCGCCGCCACCGCGGGGGAGTCGTGGGTGCGCACGTGGCGGGCCGCCGGGGTGCGGCGCTCCGCGGTCGCGACGGCGCTGGGCCGCCGCGCGGTCGCGGTCGTCGTCCCCCAGATCCTGCTGCTGCTCGTGGGCACCCTCGGGGCCGCCGCGGTCGTGGAGGCGGTCTTCGACATCCCCGGCCTGGGCGGCACCGCCCTGCGCGCGGCGCTCAGCCAGGACGTCCCGGTGGTGCAGGCCGCGGTGGTGCTGCTGGTGGCCACGGGCCTGCTCGTCGGCGGCGGCGGGGTGCTGGTCCACCGGCTCGTCCTGGGACCCGCCCGCACCGGCAGCGGGTTCACCCCCGAGGCCGCCGCCGGCCGACGACGTCCGCAGCGCGCCGCCGGCGTCGTCGCCGGGCTGCTGCTGCTGGCCGTGCTGGCCGGTCTGCTGCGCGACCCGACCGCCCAGGACGTCGACCTGCGGCTGGCCCCGCCGTCGTGGGCGCACCCGCTCGGCGCGGACCCGCTGGGCCGGGACGTCCTGGCCCGGTTCGGCCACGGCGCGCTGCTGTCGGTGGGGCTGGCGGTCGTGCTGTCCGCCCTCACCCTGGTCGTCGGGCTGGCCGCGGGCCTGCTGGGGCGGGGGGACCGGTCGGGCCCGGCGGACGTGCTCAACGCGCTGCCGGCGGTCGTGGTGGGCATCGTGGTCGCGGCGGTGACCGGGCCCGGCCTGCTGGCGGCCTGCGTCGCGGTCACCCTGGTGGGCTGGATCCCCCTCGCGGTGCACGCCCGCACCCTGGCGGTCGAGGCCCGGGCATCGGGCTTCCACGTGGCCGCGGTGGCGGGCGGGGCCGGCCGCTGGCACGTGGTGCGCCGACACCTGCTGCCGGTCGTCGGCCCGCCGGTGCTGCGGCACGCGCTGGTGCGGGTCCCGCACGCGTCGCTGGCCCTGGCCGGGCTGTCGTTCCTGGGGCTGGGCGCCGGCGCCGAGTCACCGGAGTGGGGTCGGGCGCTGGCCGAGACCACCGGCTACCTGGAGCGCGCCCCGTGGGTCGTCGGTGCCCCCGCAGCCGGCCTGGTGCTGCTCGGGGTGGTCGCGGCGCTGGCCGACCCGGCGCCGGAGCGCTGAGGCGCAGCATGATCACCGCGGGTCGGCTGCGGCCTCCCATCCCGGGAGGCAGCGCCTGACCCGGGGTGATCACCCCACCCGGGTGCGCAGCACGCGGCCGAGCCCGACCACCAGCACGCCGGCCAGCACGACGAACCCCAGGCCGACCCGCAGGCCCACCGCGTCGGACACCACCCCGATGAGCGGCGGGGAGACCAGGAACCCCAGCCGCAGCAGCAGGTTGACCGCGGTGAGCCCGACCCCGGTGGGCAGCCCCGGCACCTCGTCGGCGGCGGCGTAGACCGCCGGCACCAGCGTCGCCACCCCCACCCCGGCGAGGGCGAAGCCCACCAGGGTGGTCGGCAGCGACGGCGCGGCGAGCATGACCGCGAACCCGGCGGCGATGACCGCGCCGCCGACCCGGGCCACCCGGCGCTGCCCGAACCGGTCGACCACCCGGTCCCCGGTGAGCCGCCCGGCGGTCATCGCGACCTGGAAGACGACGAACCCGAGCCCGGCGGCCAGCACCCCGGCGCCCAGGTCGTCGCGCAGCCAGATCGCGCTCCACGAGGCCGCGGCGTCCTCCACGAAGGCCCCGGCGGCGGCGAGCACCCCCAGGGCGGCCAGCGCCACCAGGGCGGTGCGGCGCGCCCGGCGGGGCGCCGGTGCGGTCGCCCCGGTGCCGGCGACCACGTCGGCGCCGTCCCGGCCGGGCAGCATCCATGCCCGCACCAGCAGCGCCACGGCGCCGAACACGACCGCGGAGACGACCAGGTGGAGCTCGCGGGGCACGCCCAGCCCGGCCACCAGGGAGCCCAGCAGCCCCCCGGCCACCGCGCCCAGGCTCCAGAGCCCGTGCAGCGCGTTGAGGATCGACCGGCCGTAGCCCCGCTGCACCCGGAGGCCGTGGGCGTTCTGCGCGACGTCGACGACGGTGTCGAGCGCGCCGACCAGGAAGAGGGCCGCGGCCAGCACCGGCCAGTTCGGGGCCGCGGCGGCGACCGCGACGCCCGCGCCGAGGCCGGTCAGCCCGATCGAGGCCACCGGGCCCGAGCCGAGGCGGGCGATGAGCACGGCGGCGGCCGGCCCCATGAGCAGCGCCCCGAGCGGGGCAGCGGCCAGGGCCGCACCCAGGGCGCCGTTGGACAGGCCCAGGTCGTCGCGCAGCTCGGGCAACCGCGGGACGAGGTTGGTGTAGAACACCGCGTTGAGGGCGAAGCAGGTGGCGACGGCGACGCGGGCGCGGCGCAGCTGGCGGGTCGGTGCGGTCACGGACGCGCTCACGGTGCGACCCCGCCGACGGGGACGTCGAGGACGCGGGCGAGCACGGCGCGGGTCTCCTCGCGGGTGGGGGGTGCGGTGGTCAGGGTGGCGTGCATGGTCAGGCCCTCCATGACGCCGTCGAGCGCACGGGCCAGCTCCGGCTCCAGCACGCGCTGCAGGGTGTCGCGGCTGCTGCCCATCCAGGCCTCGGTGACCTCGCGGAGGGCCGGGTCGCGCATGGCGGCCAGGTAGAGCTCGTACGCGACGGCCCACTCGCGGTGCGAGGCCCCGTGGCCCTGCAGCACGAAGTCGGTGGCGGCGTCGAGCATCGAGGTGCGGTCGGTCACCCCGGCGAAGTGCGCGCGGAAGACCTCGGCCATGCGCCCGGCGTGCCGGGTGAACGCGGCGCGCACCAGGTCGTCGAGGCCGTCGAAGTGGTAGGTCACCGAGCCCAGGGGCACGTCGGCGGCGGCGGCGATGCGCCGGGCGGTGAGCCCGGCCAGGCCGTGCTCGGCGATGACGTCGATGGTGACGTCGACGAGCCGGTCGCGCCGGTCGGGGTCGTGCCGCCGCGCGGCCGGGGTGGGGGAGCGGTGCTCGATCACGGGCCAGGACGGTACCAGGCGATGCGTACGTCCGTACGCAGGGGGGGCGGCGCGGCGCGGCCGCCACCGGACCGGTCCTCGGCGGGTTCGGTCCTCGGCGGGCAGGCCTGGGAGGATGCTGAGCCGTGGCAGCCACCGACCGCTCCGACGGACGCTCCTCCCGCTGGACCGAGCACCGGCGGGCCCGGCGCGTCGAGTTCGTCACCGCCGCGGTCGAGTCGGTCCGCCGCACGGGCCCCGAGCTGGCCGTCGACGACGTCGCCCGCACCGCCGGGGTCAGCAAGACGGTGCTCTACCGGTACTTCGCCGACAAGGACGAGCTGGTCGACGCCGTCCTGGAGCAGATCAGCACCGAGATCCTGCTGCCCCGCCTGCTGGGGGAGCTGGCGCTGGACCGTCCCACCGACCGGGACCGGCTGCGGGCGGTCGTGGCCGCGTTCGTCGCCATCATCGAGGAGGAGCCGGCGCTCTACCGGTTCGCCTACGCCCAGGCCGGCCGGGCCGGGCGGGCCGACCTGGTGGCGCAGACCGAGCGCGAGGTGGCCGAGGCGTTGTCCTGGGTGATGGGGGAGCGGCTGCTGTCCCTGGGCCGCAGCGCCGAGGGCACCCAGACCTGGGCCTACGGCGTGGTCGGCATGGTGCAGCTGGCCGCGCACTGGTGGTCGACCGAGCGGAGCGTCACCGCCGGGGACCTGGTGGACCAGCTCACCGTGCTGGCCTGGGGCGGGCTGTCGGCCCTGCTGCCACCCGCACCGGCGGAGTGACCCGGGCCGGGAGGCAGAATGGCCTCCCGTGTCCGGCGCCAACGATCCATTCGACCCCAAGCAGGTCGCGGCCCTCTCCCCGGAGGCCCTCGACACGGCGGTGCGCGAGGGCCTGGCTGCCTTCGCCTCGGCGGCCGACCTCGAGGCCCTCGCCGCCGTCCGCCCCGCGCACCTGGGTGACCGCGGTCCCGTGCTGCTGGCCCGCCGCGAGCTCGGTGCGCTGCCCCCGGCCGCGCGCAAGGACGCCGGTCAGCGGGTCAACGCCGCCCGGGTCGCGCTCACCGAGGCCTACGACGCCCGGCTCGCCGAGCTCACCGCGGAGCGCGACGAGCGGGTGCTGGCCGAGGAGCGGGTCGACGTCACCCTGCCCGCCGACCGCGCACCGCGCGGTGCCCGGCACCCGCTGACGACGATCCAGGACCGCATCGCCGACGTCTTCGTGGGCATGGGTTACGAGGTCGCCGAGGGCCCGGAGCTGGAGAGCGAGTGGCTGAACTTCGACGCCCTCAACACCGGCCCCGACCACCCCGCCCGCTCGCTGGCCGACACCTTCTTCGTCGCACCCGAGGGCTCGGGCCTGGTGCTGCGCACGCACACCTCGCCGGTGCAGGCGCGCAGCATGCTCGAGCGCACCCCGCCCATCTACGTCGTCGCCCCGGGCCGGGTGTTCCGCACCGACGAGCTCGACGCCACCCACACCCCGGTGTTCCACCAGGTGGAGGGGCTGGCCATCGACCGCGGGCTCACCATGGCGCACCTGCGCGGCACCCTCGAGGCGCTGGCCAAGGCGCTGTTCGGCCCCGACTCCACCATCCGGTGGCGGCCGCACTTCTTCCCCTTCACCGAACCGTCGGCGGAGTTCGACGTCTGGTTCCCCGAGCACCGCGACGGCCCCCGCTGGGTCGAGTGGGGCGGCTGCGGCATGGTCAACCCCCGCGTGCTGACCGCCTGCGGGATCGACCCCGAGGTCTACGGCGGGTTCGCCTTCGGCATGGGCATCGAGCGGGCCCTGCAGTTCCGGCACGGGGTGTCGGACATGCACGACATCGTCGAGGGCGACGTCCGGTTCACGAGCGCGTTCGGAGTGGAGCAGTGAAGATCCCCGTCAGCTGGCTGTCCCAGCACGTCGACCTGCCCGCGGGCACCGGGGTCGACGACCTCGACGCGGCCTTCGTCCGCCAGGGTCTCGAGGTCGAGGACGTGCTGCGCGCCCCGGCGACCACCGGTCCGCTGGTGGTCGGCCGGGTGCTGGAGATCGAGGAGCTCACCGGCTTCAAGAAGCCGATCCGGTACTGCCAGGTCGACGTCGGCAACCCAGCACCTCAGGGCATCGTCTGCGGTGCCCGCAACTTCGCCGTCGGCGACCTGGTGGTCGTGGCGCTGCCCGGCGTCGTGCTGCCCGGGGACTTCGCGATCGCCGCGCGCGAGACCTACGGCAAGGTCAGCGACGGCATGATCTGCAGCGTCCGCGAGCTGGGGATCGGCGACGACCACGACGGCATCCTGGTGCTGGGCACCGAAGGGTACGAACCCGGGACCCCGGCGGCCGGCGTGCTCGGGCTGGACGACGTCGTGTTCGACCTCGAGGTGACCACCGACCGCGGCTACTGCATGTCGGTGCGCGGCATCGCCCGCGAGGTGGCCGCCGCCCTCGGCGCGCCCTGGCAGGACCCGGCCGCGGCCACCCCGCCGGCCTGGTCGGGCGACCCGGCCTGGACCGTCGAGGTCGAGGACCCCCAGCGCTGCGACCGGTTCTCGATGATCGCGATGGAGGGCCTGGACCCGGCGGCCCCCACCCCGTGGTGGATGCGCCGCCGGCTCACCCGCTCCGGCGTCCGGTCGATCTCGCTGGCCGTCGACGTCACCAACTACGTGATGCTCGAGCTCGGCCAGCCGATGCACGCCTTCGACCGCGCCGCCGTGCGCGGGCCGGTCGTCGTCCGCACCGCCCGGCCGGGTGAGCGGGTGACCACCCTGGACGGCGTCGACCGGGCGCTGGAGGCCGACGACCTGCTCATCAGCGACGAGTCCGGCCCGATCGGGCTGGCCGGCGTCATGGGTGGGGCGAGCACCGAGATCTCCTCCAGCACCACCGACGTGCTGCTGGAGGCCGCGCACTGGGAGCCCACGGGCATCGGCCGCGGTGTGCGGCGGCACAAGCTGCCCAGCGAGGCCGCCAAGCGCTTCGAGCGCGGCACCGACCCCGACGTCACCGTGGTCGCCCTGGCCCGGGCGGCCGAGCTGCTCGCCGAGTTCGGCGGGGCCACCGTCGTGGGCGGCGTCGTCGACGTCGACACCCGCGGACCGCGGCCGGAGATCGTGCTGGCGACCGACCGGCCGCAGGCCGTCGCCGGCATCCCGATCGACACCGACACCGTCGTCGACGCGCTGCGCACCGTCGGCTGCGCGGTCGAGGCGTCCGGGACGACCCTGACGGTCACGCCGCCCTCCTGGCGCCCGGACCTCACCGACCCGGCCGACCTGGTCGAGGAGGTCGTGCGGGCCGTCGGCTACGACGAGATCCCCGGCGTGCTGCCCACCGTGCCCCCCGGGCGCGGGCTCACCCCGGCCCAGCGCCGTCGCCGCACCGTCGGCCGTGCCCTGGCCGAGGCCGGGTACACCGAGGCGCCGGCGTACCCGTTCGTCGGACCCGCGGCGCTGGCCCCGCTCGGGTTGCCGGTCGAGGGGCTGCTCACCCTGCGCAACCCGCTCTCGGACGAGGAGCCGGCCCTGCGCACCTCGTTGCTGCCGGGTCTGCTGGCCACCGCCGCCCGCAACCTCGGGCGCGGCCAGCGCGACCTGGCGGTGTTCGAGCTCGGCGTGGTGTTCCTGCCCGGCGACGGCGCCCCGGCCCCGCTGCCCCCGGTCGACCGCCGTCCCGACGACGACACCCTCGCCGCGCTGTTCGCGGCCGTGCCCGCGCAGCCCTGGCACGTGGGCGTGGTGCTCACCGGGCTGCGCGAGCCCCGCGGCCACTGGGGCCCCGGACGGGCCGCCGACTGGGCCGACGCCGTGCAGGCCGCCCGCACGGTCGCCGGCGCCGCGGGGGTCGAGCTCACCGTGCGGGCCGGGGAACGACTGCCCTGGCACCCGGGGCGCTGCGCCGAGCTGCTGGTCGGCGACACCGTCGTGGGTCACGCCGGGGAGCTGCACCCGCGGGTGTGCGCCGACCTCGACCTGCCCCCGCGCACCTGCGCGATGGAGCTCGACCTCGACGCGCTGCCCGAGGCCGCCGTCGTGCAGGCCCCTCGCACCTCCTCGTTCCCGCCGGTGCACAGCGACCTGGCCCTGACCGTCGGGGTGCAGGTGCCGGCCGCCGACGTCGAGCGGGCACTGCGGGCCGGCGCCGGGGAGCTGCTCGAGGCGGTGCAGCTGTTCGACGTCTACACCGGCGAGCAGGCCGGTGCCGGCCAGAAGTCCCTGGCCTACGCGCTCACCTTCCGCGCTCCCGACCGCACCCTCACCCGCGCCGAGGTGGCGCAGGCGGTGGGGTCGGCGCTGGAGTCGGCGGCCGGGGTCGGTGCGGTTCTGCGCGGGGGCGCCGGCGAGGCGGCCGGCGGTGCCTGAGGGTCCGCTGGCCCGCCAGGTCGCGCTGGTCACCGGTGCCTCCTCCGGCATCGGGCTGGAGCTGGTCCGCGGGTTGTCCGAGCGGGGGGCGGCGGTGGCCGGGCTGGCCCGCGGGGCCGAGCGGCTGTCCGCGGCGCTGGCGGAGGTCACCGCGGCCACGGGCGGGCGCACGCTGGCCGTCGCGGCCGACGTCACCGACCTGGCCGCCGTGCACGCCGCGGTCAGCCGGGTCCTCGCCGAGCTGGGCCCGGTCGACCTGCTGGTCAACAACGCCGGCCAGGTCGACGCCGCAGAGGTGCCGGTGTGGGAGGCCGACCCGCAGCAGTGGTGGTCGGTGGTGGAGAGCCAGCTGCGCGGGCCGTTCCACCTGGTGCAGGCCGTGGTGCCGGCGATGGTCGAGCGGGGCAGCGGCCGGGTGGTCGACCTCGCCAGCGGCATGTCCACCCGGGCGAACCCCGACTACAGCGCCTACTCGGTCGGCAAGGCCGGGCAGCTGCGCATCACCGAGTCCCTCGCCGCGGCCGGTGTGCTGGCCTTCGACGTCGCCCCCGGCGTGGTGGACACCCCGATGACCCGCTCGATGGCGATGTGGGACGGCTTCACCGACTGGACGCCGGCCTCGGCCGTCGTCGACCTGGTCGCCGCGATCGCCGAGGGGCAGCTGGACCACTGGTCGGGGCGCTTCGTGCGGGCCGGCAAGGACGACGTGGCCACCCTGGTGGACACCGTGCCCGAGGCCACCCAGCGCCAGGTCCGTCTCCTGCCCTACGGCGACACCGACCCCGTCGCCTGACCTCAGCCCACCGTGCGCAGCGCACCCGGGACGACGTCGACGGCCACGTGGGTGTCGGCGTCGAGCTCGACCAGCTCACCGTCGAGCTGCAGCGGCATCGGCGCGCGGATGGTCAGCTCGTGGTGCGTGACGTGCGGCTGGGGGCCCAGCCCGATGGTGGCCGACCGCAGCGCGGTCAGCAGCACCCGCACCTTGCTGTGGTGGGGGAGGAGCACCAGCTCGAAGCGGCCGTCGTCGGGCCGGCCGTCGTCGGACAGGGTGGCCACCTTGGCCATCCGGTCGATGTTGGCGTAGAGCAGGCTGTCCACCTCGACCTCGGTGCCGTCGGCCAGCTCGACCGGGAACGGCCGGAACCGCCGGAACCCCCGCACGACGGCGACGATCTCGCGCCAGGACCCCTTCCCGCCCTGCTCGAGGTCGACGGCGACCACCGGCGTGATGCCCAGCCCGATGTAGGAGTGCGCGTACCGCACCCAGGGGTCGCCACCGGCCGGGGTGACGCTGAGCCGCAGCAGGTCGAAGCGCGACGTGGTCCCCGTGCGCAGGGCGTGGGAGACCGCGGCGTCGAGCGGGCGGCGCTTGGTGGCCCGGCGGTGGTCGTTGGCGTTCCCGGCCCCCCGGACGGCGGCCACGGCGTCGGGGTTGCCGGCGTCCATCAGCCCGTTGACGACGTCGTTGTAGCCACCGTCGCCGCTGACCGAGACCACCAGCGGCCGGCCGTCGCGCGCGGCGGCAGCGGCCAGCTCGCGCCCGTGCCCGGCGCGCTGGGTGGGGGCGAGCTGGATCGGCAGGTCGGGGTGCCGTTCGGCGAGGTCGTCGCGCAGCTCCCGGGCCAAGGTCGGGGCATCACCGGTGCTGTGCGGGTTGAACACGATGACGACCCGGTCGAACGCTGCGGCCACGGGCGCGATCATGGTGGCTGGCGGGGCACGGCGCGACCCGGCGCAGGTCAGCCGCGGTGACGGCCGGCGGTGTCGTCGCGCTCGGTGCCGGTGGACCCGGCAGGGGTGTCGTACCGCCGCTGCAGCAGCACCGTCGCGGCCACCAGCAGCAGGGCGCCCACAGCGAGGGCCACCACGGGCAGCGCGCCGTCGTCGGGGGGCAGCAGGCCCCGGTCCTCGTCCTGCCACGGCCACAGCGCCCGCAACGACCCGGCCATCAGCCCGGACATGCCCGCGAGCACCACCGCGTGGTGGTGCAGCAGCGCCCACTGCAGCACCTTGACGAACGAGGCCAGGCCCACCAGTGCGCCCAGGGCGAAGACCAGCAGGTAGACCAGGTCGCGGTCGTTCACCGCCGCCAGGGTCGGCTGGTAGAGACCCACCGTGAGCAGGAAGAACGACCCGGACACCCCGGGCAGCACCAGCGCGCAGATGGCCACCGCGGCCGCCAGCGCCACGACGGGCAGGGCCGGCTGCACCTCCCCGCCCGGGGGGAGCCCGGACAGCAGGAAGGCCACGACGGCCGCGACGACGGCGACGCCGACCGTGCCGGCCCGCCAGTCGCGCACCATCATCGCCGGGACGGCGATCGAGCCCAGGACCAGACCGAAGAAGACCGCCCGGGTGCCCACCGGGTGGTCGGTCACCAGCGGCTCCACCACCTGCGCGGCCAGCACGACGGCCACCACCATGCCGACGGCGACCGGCACCACCGTCGCCCAGTGCACCCGGCGCAGGTGCTCCTGGGCCTCGTGCCGGCGACCGGCCACGCCCGAGCGGACGGCCGACAGGACGTGGCCCGCGCCGTCGATGAGGTGCTCGTAGACCCCGAGGACCAGCGCGACGGTCCCGCCGCTCACCCCGGGGACGGTCTCGGCGACCCCCATCGCACCGCCTCGCAGGAGATCACCTGGTGTCCTGCGACCGACCGCTCCCGTGCGCATCCCCGAACGGTACCGAGGCGGGTCCGCGCCCCCCACGACTGCACGTTCATCCGCACTGGTGCATACTCATGCATCGTGAGCGCAGAGCGGACGTGGACGGTCGGGGTCACCGGCGCCACCGGGTACGCGGGCGGGGAGGTGTGCCGGCTGCTGGCCGGGCACCCGAACCTCCGGCTGACCGGGGTGCACGCGGCATCGAGTGCCGGCCGACGCCTGGGGGAGTCCCAGCCGCACCTGCTGCCCTACGCCGACCTGGTCGTGCAGCCGTCCGGGCCCGCCGACCTCGCGGGCTACGACGTCGTCGTCCTGGCCCTGCCGCACGGCGCGTCGGGCGCCGTCGCCGCGGGCCTGCCCGACGACGTGCTGGTGCTGGACTGCGGCGCCGACCACCGGCTGGCCGACGCCGCGGCCTGGCAGCGGTGGTACGGCAGCGAGCACGCCGGCACCTGGCCCTACGGCCTGCCCGAGCTGCCCGGGCAGCGGGGCAAGCTGGCCGGCGCGCGGCGGATCGCCGTGCCCGGGTGCTACCCGACCAGCGTCACCCTGGCCATGGCCCCGGCGCTGGCCGGCGGTCTGGTCGAGCCCGAGGTCGTCGTCGTGGCCGCCTCGGGCACCTCGGGTGCCGGTCGGGCGGCCAAGCCGAACCTGATCGGCTCCGAGGTCATGGGGGCCGTCAGCGCGTACGGCGTGGGCGGCGTCCACCGGCACACGCCCGAGATGGTGCAGAACCTGTCGGAGGTCGCCGGTAGGACTGTCGGCGTGAGCTTCACCCCGACCCTGGTGCCCATGGCCCGCGGCATCCTGGCCACCTGCTCGGCGAAGGTGCTGCCCGGCACGACGGCCGAGACCGCGCGGGAGACCTACCTGGCGGCCTACGCCGACGAACCGTTCGTCCGCGTGCTGCCCGAGGGGCAGTGGCCGACCACCGCCGCGGTGCTCGGGGCCAACACGGTCGCGCTGCAGGTCACCGTCGACCCCGACGCCGGCCGGCTCGTGGTCGTCGCGGCCGTCGACAACCTGACCAAGGGGACGGCGGGAGGCGCGCTGCAGTGCGCCAACCTCGCCCTGGGCCTGCCCGAGACCACCGGTCTCCCGCTCGTGGGGGTCGCACCGTGAGCGTCACCGCGGCCCAGGGGTTCCGGGCCGCCGGCGTCGCCGCCGGCCTGAAGGCCTCCGGCGACCCCGACGTCGCCCTGGTGGTCAACGACGGCCCGCACGACGCGGCCGCGGCCGTGTTCACCACCAACCGGTTCCCGGCCGCGCCGGTGCTGTGGTCGAGGCAGGTGCTGGCCGACGGCCGGGTGCGGGCCGTCGTGCTCAACTCCGGCGGGGCGAACGCCTGCACCGGGCCGGGGGGCTTCCAGGACACGCACGCCACCGCCGAGCACGCCGCTGCTGCCCTCGGGCTGGGGGCCATCGACGTCGCCGTGTGCTCCACCGGGCTGATCGGCGTCCGGCTGCCCATGGAGAAGCTGACCGCGGGGGTCACCGAGGCCGCCGGGCAGCTGTCGTCCGACGGCGGGCAGGCCGCCGCCCGCGGCATCATGACCACCGACTCGGTGCCCAAGACCACGGTGCAGACCGGTGACGGCTGGACGCTCGGGGGCATGGCCAAGGGGGCCGGCATGCTGGCCCCGAGCCTGGCCACCATGCTCGTCGTCCTCACCACCGACGCCGTCGTGCCCGCCGAGGTCCTCGAGCCCGCGCTGCGGCACGCCACGGCGCACTCGTTCGAGCGGGTCGACAGCGACGGGTGCCTGTCCACCAACGACACCGTGCTGGTGCTCGCCAACGGTGCATCCGGGGTCGCCCCCACGGCCGAGGAGTTCGGCGCCGCCCTCGACGCCGCCTGCCTGGACCTCGCGATGCAGCTGCTCGCCGACGCCGAGGGCTCCACCAAGGACATCGCGATCACCGTGCGGGGTGCGGCCTCGGTCGACGACGCGCTGGAGGCCGGCCGGGCCTGTGCCCGCAACAACCTGCTCAAGACGGCGCTGTTCGGCAACGACCCGAACTGGGGCCGGGTGCTGGCTGCCATCGGCACCACCTCGGCGTCCTTCGAGGCCGACCAGGTCGACGTGACCATCAACGGGGTCACCGTCTGCCGTGGCGGTGCCATCGGCGACGACCGCGACGGCGTCGACCTCACCGGTCGGGCCGTCACCATCGACGTCGACCTCGCCGCCGGCGGCGCCGAGGCCACCATCTGGACCAACGACCTGTCCCTCGCCTACGTGCACGAGAACTCGGCCTACTCCACATGACCGCCCAGGACCCCACACCCCCCGACGTCCGGCCCGACGAGCAGCCGCCGGTCTCTGCAGCGCGGCGGCGCTACGGCACCAGCCGGGTCATGCGCACCCCCGACCCCGAGGGCGACGCCCGCAAGGTCGCCGTGCTCACCGGTGCGCTGCCGTGGCTCAAGGAGTTCCACGGCAACGTCGTCGTCGTGAAGTACGGCGGGCACGCCATGGTCGACGAGGAGTGCCGCGCCGCCTTCGCCGAGGACATGGTCTTCCTCCGCACCTGCGGGATCCTCCCCGTCGTGGTGCACGGCGGCGGCCCCCAGGTCAGCTCGATGCTGTCCCGGTTGGGTGTCGAGAGCGAGTTCCGCGGGGGCCTGCGGGTCACCACGCCGGAGACCATCGGCGTCGTCCGCATGGTGCTGGTCGGCCAGGTCGGCCCCGAGGTCGTCGGCCTGATCAACACCCACGGCCCGCTGGCCATCGGGCTCTCCGGCGAGGACGGCGGCCTGTTCACCGCCGAGCGCACCACCGCCACCGTCGCCGGTCAGCAGGTCGACGTCGGCCTGGTCGGCGACGTCGTCGCGGTCGACCCGACGCCGGTGACCGCTCTGCTGGAGGCCGGGCACATCCCGGTCGTCGCCACGGTCGCCCCCGACAAGGAAGGCGTGCTGCACAACGTCAACGCCGACACCGCCGCGGCCGCGCTCGCCGTCGCGCTGGGGGCGGTCAAGCTCGTCGTGCTCACCGACGTCGAGGGCCTCTACTCCGACTGGCCGGACAAGGCGTCGTTGGTGGAGCAGATCGACGCCGCCGAGCTCGAGACGATTTTGCCGACACTCGACGCCGGGATGATCCCCAAGATGGCCGCCTGCCTGCGGGCGGTGCAGGGCGGTGTGCAGCGCGCGACCGTCGTCGACGGCCGGTTGCCGCACGCCCTGCTGCTGGAGATGTTCACCACCGAGGGCACCGGGACCATGGTCGTCCCGACCCCGCCACCCCGGCGGTCGGTCCCCACCTCGACGACCCAGGAGGAGGGTTCAGCATGACGACGACGGAGGAGCTGGCCCGCCGCTGGTCGGCCGTGATGATGGGCAACTACACGACGCCCCCCGTCGCCCTCGCACACGGCCGGGGAGCTACGGTGTGGGACGTCGACGGACGCGAGTACGTCGACCTGCTCGGCGGGATCGCCACCACCATCCTGGGCCACGCGCACCCCGCCGTCGTCGCCGCGATCACGAACCAGGCCGCCCGGCTGGGTCACGTGTCCAACCTGGCCATGCACGAGGTCGGGGTGACCCTGGCCGAGCGGCTGGTCGAGCTGGCCGGCCGGCCCGGGCGGGTGTTCTTCTGCAACTCCGGCGCCGAGGCCAACGAGGCCGCCTTCAAGATCAGCCGGCTCACCGGCCGGCCCGAGGTGGTGGCCGCCCTGGGGTCGTTCCACGGCCGCACCATGGGGTCGCTGGCGCTCACGGGGCAGCCGGCCAAGGCGCAGGCCTTCGCCCCCCTGCCCGGCGGGGTCCGGCACGTCGAGTACGGCGACGCCGACGCGCTGCAGCTCACCGGCGCGACGGCGATGGTGCTGCTGGAGCCGATGCTGGGGGAGGGTGGGGTGCTCCCCGCTCCTCCCGGCTACCTGGCCGAGGCCGAGGCGCAGGCCCGAGCGGTCGGCGCCCTGTTCGCCGTCGACGAGGTGCAGACCGGCACGGGCCGCACCGGGCAGTGGTTCGCCCACGCCGCCGACGGCGTCGCCCCCGACGTCATCACCATGGCCAAGTCCCTGGGCGGAGGCCTGCCGCTCGGCGCCGTCCTCGCCTTCGGGGACGCCGCCGAGCTGCTCGGCGCCGGCTCCCACGGGTCCACCTTCGGCGGCAACCCGGTCGTCGCGGCGGCGGCCCTCGCCGTGCTGGACACCATCCGGGACGAGGGTCTGCTGGAACGCGCCAAGGACCTTGAGCACCGGTTCACCACCGGCATCGAGGGCCTCGGCCACCCGGGCGTCGCGGGCGTGCGGGGGCGGGGTGCGCTGCTGGGCGTCGTCCTCACCGCCGACGTCGCCCCGGCCGTGGAGACCGGTCTGCGCGACGCCGGCTACCTGACCAACGCAGTGGCGCCGGGCGTCGTCCGGCTGGCCCCGCCGCTCGTCGTCACCGACGAGCAGGTGGACCGGTTCGTCGCCGCCCTGCCCCCCGTCCTCGACGCAGCACTGGAGACCGCACCGTGAGCCCCCGGCACTTCACCAAGGACGACGACCTCACCCCGGCCGAGCAGGCCGAGGTGCTGGCGCTCGCCGCGCAGCTGAAGCGGACCCGGCACACCGCCGACGCGCCGCAGCCGCTCGCGGGCCCCCGGGCCGTCGCCGTCCTGTTCGACAAGCCCTCCACCCGCACCCGGGTCTCGTTCTCGGTGGGCATCGCCGAGCTGGGCGGCTACCCGCTGGTGATCGACGCCGGTTCGTCGCAGCTGGGCCGCGGGGAACCGGTGGAGGACACCACCCGCGTGCTCGACCGGCAGGTCGAGGCCATCGTGTGGCGCACCTTCGGGCAGGACCGGCTCGAGGCCATGGCCGCGGTCAGCCGGGTGCCGGTCGTCAACGCGCTCACCGACGACTACCACCCCTGCCAGATCCTGGCCGACCTGCAGACCGTCGCCGAGCGCCGGCCGACCCTGGCCGGCCTGACGCTCACCTACCTGGGGGACGGCGCCAACAACATGGCGCACTCCTACGCTCTGGGCGGGGCGACCGCCGGCATGCACGTGCGCATCGGCTCCCCCGCGGAGTTCGCCCCCGACCCGGCCATCATGGCGCGGGCCGCCGAGGTCGCCGCCACGACGGGTGGGTCGGTGACCTGGACCGCCGACCCGGCGGCCGCGGCCGACGGCGCCGACGTGCTGGCCACCGACACCTGGGTGTCGATGGGGCAGGAGGACGAGTACGACACCCGCATCGCACCCTTCCTGCCCTACGCCCTCGACGAGGCCGCGCTGGGTCGGGCGGCCTCGGACGCGGTCGTGCTGCACTGCCTGCCGGCCTACCGGGGCAAGGAGATCGCCGCCGAGGTCATCGACGGTCCGCAGAGTGCCGTCTGGGACGAGGCGGAGAACCGGCTGCACGCCCAGAAGGCGCTGCTGACCTGGCTGCTGGCCCAGCGATGACCGGGGCGCTGACCCGGTCGGCCCGGCACGCCCGCATCGCCGAGCTGATCGCCGGCCAGCCCATCACCTCGCAGGGCCAGCTGGCCCGGCTGCTGGGGGAGTCCGGGGTGGAGGTCACCCAGGCGACGCTCTCGCGCGACCTCGAGGAGCTCGGCGCGGTCAAGCTGCGCGGCTCCGACGGCGCGCCGGCCTCCTACGTGCTGCCGCCGGAGAACGCGCCGCTGCGCCCGGCGCAGTCCGCACCCGGCCGGCTCACCCGCATGCTCGGCGAGCTGCTGACCAGTGCGGAAGGTTCGGCGAACCTGGCCGTGGTCCGCACCCCACCCGGGGCGGCGCAGTTCCTCGCCTCCGCCATGGACAAGACCGGCCTGCCCGACGTCCTGGGCACGATCGCGGGGGACGACACTCTCCTGGTCGTCTCCCGCGACCCCCTCGGCGGCCCCGCGCTGGCCGAGTGGTTGCTGGCCACGGCGTCGGGCGGCTCGACGCCGCCGGGCGCCGGCACCACCACCCACGACCCAGAAGGACACCCGTGAGCAGCGCACCCGCAGGTTCGGACACCCGGCTCTGGGGCGGACGGTTCGGCGGCGGCCCGTCGGCCGCGATGGCCGCACTGTCGAAGTCCACCGACGTCGACTGGCGTCTGGCGCCCTACGACCTGGCGTCCTCCCGGGCGCACGCCCGGGTGCTGCACCGTGCCGGCCTGCTCACCGCCGACGAGCTGGAGCAGATGGTCGGCGCGCTGACCGAGTTGTCGGCCGAGGTCGCCGACGGCACGTTCACCGCCATCGAGGCCGACGAGGACGTCCACGAAGCCCTCGAGCGCGGGCTCACCACGAAGCTGGGCACGCTGGGCGGCAAGCTGCGCGCGGGCCGGTCGCGCAACGACCAGGTCGCCACCGACCTGCGGCTGTACCTGCGCCACCACGTCCGCGCCCTCGTCGGTGCGGTCGCCGACCTCGAGGAGGCCCTGGTGGGCCTCGCCGAGCGCCACCGCGACGTCGCCGCGCCGGGCATGACGCACCTGCAGCACGCGCAGCCCGTCCTCGTCGCCCACCAGCTGCTGGCGCACGCGCACTCCTTCGCCCGCGACGTCGACCGGCTGCGCGACTGGGACCGCCGCACCGCCGTCAGCCCGCTGGGCGCCGGTGCCCTGGCCGGTTCCTCGCTGCGTCTGGACCCCGACGCCGTCGCCGCCGAGCTCGGCTTCGACCGGGCCGCCGACAACTCGATCGACGCGGTCAGCGACCGCGACTTCGCCGCGGAGTTCTGCTTCGCGGCGGCCCTGCTCGGCGTCCACCTGTCCCGCCTGGGGGAGGAGGTCGTGCTGTGGACGTCGACCGAGTTCGGCTGGGCGCGGCTGGACGACGCCTGGGCGACCGGGTCGTCGATCATGCCGCAGAAGAAGAACCCGGACATCGCCGAGCTGGCCCGGGGGAAGGCCGGCCGGTTCGTCGGCAACCTGACCGGTCTGCTCACCATGCTCAAGGGCCTGCCGCTGGCCTACGACCGCGACCTGCAGGAGGACAAGGAGCCGGTGTTCGACTCGGTCGAGCAGCTGGCCCTGCTGCTGCCCGCGGTCACCGGCATGGTGGCCACCCTCACCCTGCGCCCCGAGGTCCTGGAGGCCGCCGCGCCGCAGGGGTTCGCGTTGGCCACCGACGTCGCCGAGTGGCTGGTCTCCTCGGGCGTGCCCTTCCGCTCGGCGCACGAGATCAGCGGCGCCATGGTCGCCCGCTGCGAGGCCCTCGGGGTCGAGCTGCACGAGCTGACCGATGCCCAGCTCGCCGAGGTGTCGCCGCACCTGACCCCCGAGGTGCGCACCGTGCTGTCGGTCCCGGGTGCCCTCGCCGCGCGCCGGGCGCGCGGGGGGACCGCACCCGAGCGGGTCGCCGAGCAGCTCGAGGCCCTGGCCGGCCTGGTCGGGGAGCACCGCTCGTGGGCGGGGGCGTCCCCGGTGGCGCCGGTCCTCTGAGCCGCGGTCACCGCACCCGGCTCCCCGCGCTCCTGTGACCGAGGCCGAGCGGCCCGGGCCGCTGGTCACCACCGACGAGCTGCTCGGTCGGCCCGAGGTCGTCGCCCCCACGCTGCTGGGGTGCTGGGTGGTGACCGATCGTCCCGAGGGGACGACGGCTGTCCGGCTGACCGAGGTCGAGGCCTACTCCGGGTCCGGCGACGACCCGGCCGCGCACTCCCACCGGGGGCCCACGCCCCGGTCGGCGGTCATGTTCGGCCCGCCCGGCCACCTGTACGTGTACTTCAGCTACGGCATGCACTGGTGCGCGAACGTCGTGGTCGGGCCGGAGGGCCACGGCTCCGCGGTGCTGCTGCGGGCCGGTGAGGTCGTGGTCGGGGAGGGGGTGGCCCGCGGTCGCCGGCCAGCCTCGGCTGCGCAGCGCGACCTGGCGCGTGGCCCGGCTCGCCTGACCTCGGCGCTGGGCATCGGGCCCGACGACCGCGACGCCCGTCTGCTCGACCCCGGGTCCGCCGTGCGTCTGCACCGGGGACCTGCGCCGGGCGGGGTGACGGCCGGGCCGCGGGTGGGCATCACCCAGGCCGTCGACTTGCCGTGGCGGTTCACCGAGACCGGTGCGCCGACGGTCAGCGCCTTCCGGGCCGGCGCCCGACGACGCCGACCGGCTGCCGACCCCGACCGGTCCCGGTGACCGGGCAGAACGCGCTGGACCCGGTCGGCGAAGATGGGCCGGTGACCAGTGGTACCGATGTCGTCGACGAACTCCACCGCCGCGGGCTGATCGCCCAGAGCACCGACGAGGGCGAGCTGCGCGCCGCGCTCGCCGCCGGCCCGGTCACCTACTACTGCGGGTTCGACCCCACGGCGCCCAGCCTGCACGTCGGGCACCTCCTGCAGTTCATGGTGCTGCGGGCCCTGCACCGCGCCGGCCACCAACCGATCGTCCTGGTCGGCGGTGCCACCGGCCTGATCGGCGACCCCCGACCCACCTCGGAGCGGCAGCTCAACGACCCGGCCGAGGTGGCCCGGTGGGTCGACCGCATCCAGCGCCGGGTGGCCCCCTTCCTCGACCAGCCCGCCGCCGAGCAGGGCCTGCGGGCGCCGATCTACGTCAACAACCTCGACTGGACGGCGCCGCTGTCGGCCATCGACTTCCTGCGCGACATCGGCAAGCACTTCCGGGTCAACCGGATGCTGGCCAAGGAGGCCGTGGCCGTGCGCCTGAACTCCGACGTCGGCATCAGCTACACGGAGTTCAGCTACCAGATCCTGCAGGCCAACGACTTCCGGGAGCTGTACCAGCGGCACGGCTGCACGCTGCAGAGCGGCGGCTCCGACCAGTGGGGCAACATCACCGCCGGTGTCGACCTGGTGCGACGCACGGACGGCGTCGGCACCCACGCGCTGGCGACCCCGCTGCTGACCACGGCCGACGGCAAGAAGATCGGCAAGACCGAGGGCGCGACGGTCTGGCTGGACCCGGAGCTCACGAGCCCGTACGCGTTCTTCCAGTACTGGCTCGGCATCGACGACGCCGACGCCCGGGCGTGGGCACCGCTGTTCTCCGAGCGCCCCGCCGACGAGGTGGCGGCGCTCATCGCGTCGTCGCAGGAACGGCCCCAGGCCCGGGAGCTGCAGCGCGCCCTGGCCACCGAGCTCACCGCCCTGGTGCACGGCGCCGACGAGGTGGCCCAGGCGGAGTCCGCCGGTCGCGCCCTCTTCGGTCGCGACGACCTCGCGGGGCTGGGGGAGCCCACCCTCACCGCTGCGCTGTCGGAGGCGGGGTCGGTCCAGCTCGACGCCGACGACGTCCCGGGCGGCGTCCTGCCCTCGGCCGCCGTCCTCCTGCAGCGCACCGGGCTGTGCTCGTCGCTCTCCGACGCGCGGCGCACGGTCAAGGAGGGCGGTGCCTACGTCAACAACGAGCGGGTGACCGACGCCGACGCCCCCCTCGCGGCCGGCGTGGGGCTCGCCGGGGGCTGGGTCGTGCTGCGCCGCGGCAAGCGGAACGTCGCCGGGGTCCGCCTGCCCGCCTGACCTGCCCGGGGGGACCCCGGAGGCCAGCCGTTCCGTCCGGGCCCTGTGCGCCGCGCAGGCGCGTGAACAGCGGGTGACAGCCGCGCGTCGACCACGTGGCGGGCGTCACCCGTGGGGGCGTTTGACACGGGCCTGCCGACCACGTAACTTTCTCTCTGCGCCGGGGACGACCGCGAGGCCGGGCCCGAAGCGCCGAAGCGAGACAACAAGCCAAGACGTCGAAGGCCTAGCGGCTGGGGATCTTGCGCGTCCGCTCTTTGAGAACTCAACAGCGTGCCGAAAGTCAGTGCCATATGTTTGATCCTCACCTCTTTTGTGGGGTGGGTGTTGGGTTGATTGATATCGAGAGTGCCAACTCTTGGTTCTCGGCCTTGGATCGAAGTTCATCTACGGAGAGTTTGATCCTGGCTCAGGACGAACGCTGGCGGCGTGCTTAAC